>DAOUKA010000187.1:0-99283 GCA_034421915.1 Anaerolineae bacterium | reverse complement strand
AGCAAGAGCAGCAGCCCCAGCAGAATCAGGGGCGTATGAAAGTCCTGCGCCCATATCTTGCGGCTGAACAAAACCGCCCACGGGTTGATGGCATACAGCAGCCCGGCAATCCCGGCAATCCGCGCCCCAAAATAGCGATGAGCCAGCAGCCATAACAGCCCGACCCCCAAGACATTGAGCAGCATGATGAAATGAATCGCAAAATGGGGGTCGGAGGAGAGGCTGAAAGGAATCGCCATGAGATAGACGCCCGTCGGCGGGTTGGGGATGCCGGTCGATGATAGGATGCCCGTCAGCGGGAATTGTCCTCCGTCCGCCATTTCCAGCGCCAGGGTCGCCAGCATGGCATCGTCATGGAAATACTCCACCACATCGCAGCGCCCCAATCGCATCCATCCCGCCAGGAACAGGATGAAAAGCAAGACGGGCAGGTCACGCCATTGAAGGGGATTTATGGCCCGCACAGCGACTCATCTTTGCTGCTGGCTGTCGGGGTTTTCGGCTGGGTACAAGCGCTCCCAGATGGACTTGATTTGGCTGTAGGTATGTTCAAGCGTGTCCGGGATGATACGCGTAGCGCCTATGCTGGTCATAAAATTGACATCGCCAGCCCACCGCGGGACAATGTGAAAGTGAAAGTGCGCTGCAATGCCCGCGCCCGCCGCCGCACCGATATTCCCGCCGATATTAAATGCCGGCGGATTGGCATATTCACGCAAGACGCGCATCGTCCGATTGGTCATCACCATCAGGTCGGCCAAGGCGGCCGCGTCCATATCCTCCGGCGACGCGATATGCTGACAGGGGACAATCATAACATGCCCATTGGTAGAGGGAAACCTGTTCAGCGTGGCGAAGGTATGGGCTGAACGGGCGAAGACATGCTCGGCTTCATCATTTTCGGGATGCTGCGCCTTGAGACAAAAAACACAGGCATCCACAGGTTTGCCTTCCCCTTTAATGTAAGCCATGCGCCAGGGTGTCCATAAATGTTCCATATCATGCCCCTAACCCGAACATGATGAGGCCCAAAAGCTGATTGACGAATGAATCTATTCTAACGGCGCAATGGAGTCTGTTACAATGCACAGAATAGATTTTCAGCTTGAGGACTTTATGACCCTTTCCAATGACATCCTGCAAAGTCACTTAAAGCACCCGTTCCGATATGTCGAATCTGTCGGCAGCACCAATGACCTTGCCAAAATCTGGCTTGACGAGGGGGCGCCCGATGGCGCGGCTGTCATCGCCAACGAGCAGGTGCGCGGGCGTGGGCGCCAAGGACGTCACTGGCATACGCCGCCCCATGCTGCGCTGGCGCTGTCAGTCATCCTGCGCCCGTCAGTGCCATATTTTTCGCGCGTCAGCCTGATTGGCGCTCTAAGCGTCTATGACCTGGCAGAGCGGGTCGGCTGTGCGGACATTGGCATCAAGTGGCCCAACGATGTTCAGATCCATGGCAGAAAAGTCGGCGGCATTCTGCCGGAAGCAGTCTGGAAAAATGATGAACCTGTCGGGGTGGTGCTGGGCATCGGTGTCAATGTGCGCGTTGACTTCAGCCAAACCGCGCTCAAGGACGCGGCGATTAGCTTGGAAAGCGCGACCCACCGACGACTCAATCGGGCGGAGTTGACCGCCTGTCTGCTGGAACGTGTTGACCTGTGGTACCGGCAGATTGCTTCCGACGCCCTCTTTATCACCTGGAAACATCGCCTGAATATGCTTGGCAGGCGCATCAAGGCAGAAGGTGTCGCAGGCCTTGCTTTTGATGTCAGGCCAGACGGCAGCCTGCTGGTGCGCGATGATTTTGCCCGGATTCAATCGGTGGTGGCTGGTGATATATTTGTCGTTAATCATTCCGAGGATGATTAGATGGGACGGATACGTTTAGAATGGGACATCGAATCACACAAAATCGACAAACTGGACAGCGAAGACCCGCAAGCCAGACGGACGCGGCGCCGAAGCATCCTCCGATTATTGCTGCTGATTGGCATCCTGATTGGGGCGGTCATCGCGGGATTGCTCTTGGTGCGGCAGCGCCTGCTGGATGTGCAAAATCAAGTCGAGCTGCTGCTGCGCGATACCGTGCGGGCAGAGGTCGCCGCCCTGCGCATAGGCGATTTGGCGACATTCCTTGATATTCAGCGAAGCGCCACCGATGACTGGCTGAACGCGCAGCAGGCGGCTTATGACGATTATGCTGCCATGAAAGTCGGGCAAGACCTCAAGCTGACGGGCAGCATTTTGGCGGTTGCTATCGAAGGGCAGCGCGGGCGCGTTCTGGTGGAAGAAATCATTAACGGCACGCCCTATGCCAAGGTCTGGTTTTATTGGCGCTATGCCGATGGTTGGCATCATGTGCCGCCCGATTATACTTTTTGGGGAGAAGAACGCAGCCTTGAATCCGACGTTTTGCGGATTCGCTACCGCGAAGTGGATGAGATTTTTGCCCAGCAATTACACTCAACGATAACAGCCTGGCTGCGCCAGGGGTGTGATATTCTCATCTGTGGCAATCTGCCGCAGATGACCATCGACATCGCTGCCGATGAGCCGCAAGCCCTGTCCTGGTCGGACGAAAACGCCCTGCATCTGCTGATGCAATCCCCCTATGTGCGCGGCGCCAGAGCAGACATGCCCTTCGATGCACAGCGGCAGCTGGAAACTGCCGAATGGATAGCGGAACAGCTGATTGACGCGCAAACCAGAGGCCTGGATGTCGCTTATCCCCATGACGTTTTTCAACTGCGTCAGTCGGTGCTGTTCTATCTGGTCGAGCAATTTGCACAAGTCAATACGGACGCGACCCTGGTCGAATCGCTCGCCAGCCAATATGGCGTCGATAAAATCAGCCAGCTTGTCTCCCTGTTTGCTCCCGCAGGAGATATGAGCATCATTGAGCAGGTTATTCCAGAGCCAATCGGTCAGGCAAAGCTGGATTGGCGCGACTTTATCACCTGGCGCCTGAACACTGAAAATGAGTTGATTGCAAGCCGTGCGGAAAGCGAATGGCTGAAGCTGTACGACCACTCGGAAGAAACGGTGCTGGTCGCCGCTTATGAGCGTTACGATGCCAATGCCCCGGCACAGCCACAGCAAGTTAGCGAACAGCAGATACAAACCGCGCCCGATGGACAGCCTCAACTGCGGGTGACCGTGAGAACGGAATCAGAGAATGAATCTCACGAGCATATCGTTCGATTCAATCTGGTGAACAAGGTTTGGAAGCGTGCCAGCTAGACGCTGACGGGTTCATACAGGGATATACCGGGTCTGCGAAAGTGAATCACAGCCCCGGTCAGGATGGTGCTTTGCTGTTACTGCTGATGCCCGGCCAGAAGAACCGAGCGATTATTTGCTGTCGTCACCCATGCCCAGCGCCCGGTCGCGCAGGACGACGATGAAGGCGAGCGCATGTCCAAAGATAATGTGCCCATAGAAGCTGGGACCAATCGAAAGCTGCAAAACATCGCCGCCAGCAACAGCGGGCATGATAATGTTGCCGCCGATGATCCACCAAATCAGGCCATAAATCAAACCGCCAACCGCAATGTTCACCAATGGGTTGCCGAGGTCTGCGTATTGCATAAACAGACCAGTGTAAAGAGCGCCAATAACAGCGCTGATGATGATATGCAGAATGAAGCCGATAAAAGCATCAGCGCCAATCATGCCGCCCACCATTTCAATCATGCCAGTGCTCATGCGTTCACCGGTGACCATACCTGCTTCATCCATGACAGGCACCATGCCCGCCCCGACATAGGCAAGAAAAAGATAACCGGCCATGATCCCCGGTATAATCCCTCTTCTCAGGTTGTCGCTGTCCATATCTTTTCTCCTTTTTGAAATAACTATATCAATTTTTTTGCAAGCCGCCCGAAATGAGGCCTGCACGAAGCAACCATGACGATTGCTTCGTTATACATTATTCTAACCCTGTCAATGCGGCAATGCAAGCAAATTATAGGGCAATTGCCAAGATAATAGGGCATGATCCCGCTGTCCCCAGCCAATCCCGATTCTGCATCCTCAAAGTTGGCTGCTCGCTGCCGTTAAAGTGGAAAAATCAGCTGATTTCCGTTATAATTATTTCAAACAATGGCGCAGGCGCAACCTTAGAAAATTTCGAAATTGATGCGCGGTGGCGGACCAGAGGATCTGCGCCTGATTTGCAAAACACGAGAGGAGAATCGCGTTAATCCGAATATCGGATTAGCCCTGACTTATGGACAGCTTCAATTCCAATTCGGCAGATGAAAACATCGGCATCATCCGCACCGTCAATATCAACGAAGAAATGCGGGGCAGTTATCTTGATTATGCGATGAGCGTCATTGTGGCGCGGGCTCTCCCCGATGCCCGTGACGGGCTGAAGCCGGTTCATCGGCGCATCCTGTTCGCCATGCACGATATGGGACTGCGCCCGGGAACCGCCTACAAGAAAAGTGCTCGTTTGGTCGGCGAGGTGCTGGGAAAATATCATCCGCATGGTGACCAGGCTGTCTATGATGCGATGGCGCGGATGGCACAGGCATTTTCGCTGCGGTATCCCTTGATTGATGGCCAGGGAAACTTTGGCAGCCAGGATGGCGACAAACCGGCGGCCATGCGTTATACCGAGGCGCGGATGGCAACCATAGCTAGCGAAATGCTGACAGATATTCACATGAACACGGTCGATTTCGCAGAAAATTACGACGGCACGCAGGAAGAGCCGACTGTGCTGCCAGCCCGCCTGCCGAATTTGCTGCTGAACGGCGCCAGCGGGATTGCTGTGGGCATGGCAACCAGCATACCGCCGCACAACCTGCGCGAATTGGCCAGCGCCATCACTTACCTCATCGACAATTACGACAGGATTGAAGACATTACAGTTGCCGACCTGATGCAGTTTGTCAAAGGTCCCGATTTCCCGACTGGCGCGACGATTGTTGTCGGCGATGACCTGAAAGAGGCCTACGCTACTGGCAAGGGGCGGGTGGTTGTCAGGTCAACCTGTGAGTTTGAGGAGGGGCGAGGCGATGCCGTCAATATCGTCTTTAGCTCCATACCTTATCAGGTCAGCAAGGCAACCATTATCGAGCGCATCGTCAGCCTCGTGCGTGAGGGACGCATTGAGGCGATTCGGGATTTGCGCGATGAATCCGACCGACGCGGCCTGCGCCTGGTGGTCGAACTGAAAAAACATGCCCAGCCCCAGCGAGTGCTCAATCAGCTTTACAAATTCACGCAGCTGCAGAGTGTCCACAGCATTCAAATGCTGGCGCTGGTCAAGGGCGAGCCGCGCACCCTGGGGCTCAAGCGGTCACTGAAAATTTACATTGAACATCGTTACGAGGTCATCAGTCGGCGCTCCGAATATGACTTGGAACGCCAGCGAGCTCGCGCCCATGTCTTGATGGGGCTGCTCAAAGCGGTATCCAACATTGACCTCGTGATACAAATCATTCGCAGTTCGCCCGATGTGGATGCCGCCCGCGTTCAACTGATGACCCGCTTTGAACTGGATGCGATTCAGGCAAACGCCATCCTGGATATGCAGCTGCGCCGCTTGGCGGCACTGGAGCGACAGAAGTTGCAGGATGAATACGATTCGGTGCAGGCGCGAATCGACTATCTGGAAGACCTGCTCGGCTCACCGCGCAAGATTCTTGACCTGATTCGGCAGGATGTCCAGGAGATTGTCGAAAAATTCGGTGATGAGCGCCATACCAGCGTGGTTTATGGCAATGCCGATTTCAATGAGGAAGAGCTTTACCGCCAGGAAAATGTGGTCATCTCGCTCACGCGGCAAGGCTATATCAAACGGGTGGCGGCTCGCTATTATCGCGCCCAGCGGCGTGGCGGCAAGGGTGTTCGGGGCATGGCCATCAAGGACAGCGATGCGCTGCTGGATGTCTTTTTCGCCCACAGCCACGATACGCTCCTGTTCTTCAGCAACAAAGGCAAGGTTTATTCGCGGCGGACATACGACATCCCCGAGACCCGGCGCGAGAAGCGCGGCACCTGGATTCAAAGCATCCTGCCACTCGAAAATGATGAACAGGTTACGGCCATTCTCTCTCTTCCTGTCGAGGCATTTGCTATGGAAGAGGCTTATTGTGTGCTGGCAACGCGCCAGGGACGCATCAAGCGGGTCAGGCTGAGTGAATTTGAGAATGTCCGTCCCAGCGGCTTGATGGCAATGAACCTAGAGGAAGGCGATACGCTCTGCTGGGTCAAGCTGACCAAAGGCAATCAGCATATCATCATGGTTTCCGTCAATGGGCAAAGCATCCGTTTCCGCGAAGAAGAAGTTCGGGTCATGGGGCGTCAGGCGGCCGGCGTGTGGGGAATACGACTGCGCGAGGGCGACGAGATTGCCGGCATGGATGTACTGACCCAAGGGCACAGTCATATCCTGGTTGTCACACAAAATGGCTATGGCAAACGAACAGCCATTTCGATGGATGCCGATGAGCACGAATACCCGCTCCAGAGACGCTACGGCTTCGGCGTGCGCACACTCAAACGAAACCAGCGCACTGGACCGGTCGTTGCCATGCGCTGCATTAGCGTTGAGGATGATATTATGCTCATCTCCAAGCATGGCGTCATGCTCATTTCCAAAAATGGCGTCGTGCTGCGAACGCAGCTGTCCGAGATTTCAGAAATGGGACGCAACACGCAAGGCGTGACCCTGATGAAACTTGCTGACGACGATGAGGTGGCGGGAATCGCCATCATGCGCGACGAAGAGCAAGAACATCCTGCGGGCGCTGATGCGGTCAATGGCGGAAATCTGACACCGCAAAATGGCAGGGAACCCTAAAGCAAGCCGTCCGCAAAATCAGCGCGCTGCCCTACTCTTCAGCAGCTTCAAACAAGCCCTCTTGAGTTTCTGCGCCCTCTTCATCCTCAAGCTGTGCCAGGTCTTCATCCGCGCGGGCAGCTGCTGGCTGTACAATTTTGGCAATCATCTCGTTGGGGTCGTTATGAACGGTGACATTCTCGCCAAATTCAAGGTCACGAACCAGCACTTCCGACCCCAGTTCGGTCAGTCGGGGCAAGTCAATGACAATCTGATTGCGAATATCGCCAGGGAAGACTTCCAGGGTCAATGAACTTCTCCCCGTAATCAGGATGCCTTCGCGGGCGGCTACAACTGGACTCTGCCCTTCCATCACCACCGGCACTTCAACGCGGATTCGCTGGTTTTCATCGACTGCCAGGAAATCCACATGAAGAATATCGCCGCGCACAACATCGCGCTGCACTTCACGCGCCAGCGAAGGAAAGGTCTTGCCATCGACGACAATATCGATCAGGTTGGTGCCGCCGGCATTCATCAAGATTACCTCGACCGCGCGATATGCAAACTGCACGCTGATAGGGTCGTTTGTCGGACCGTAGACAATTCCAGGGACATAACCCTGCCTGCGCAGCCGCTTAGTCTTTTTGCCGTGTACTGTACGGACTTCAGCAGCGAGTTCAAATTCTGCCATGTTCAAGTTCTCCTTCAATTCCATCTCTGTGAGGGAACAGGTTTGCACTTTGTTCCCATCGCGGGCAAAAGCCGAACCATTCTAAACTTGCCTGTCGAGAAGGTCAATGCTCAAGACACAAAACGCCCACGCTGACGTGGGCAATGTAAAACTGAGCGGGTAACGGGACTCGAACCCGTGACCTTCTGCTTGGGAAGCAGGCGCTCTACCAACTGAGCTACACCCGCAAAGTATGTTTATTATAAAAAGTTTCGGCTGGTGTGTCAAGTTCCTATGCTATCCTAACAGTAAATATACTAACGATGAGGCCAACGATGCGACTGACCTGTCCGCAGTGTGATGCACTCGTGACCGCCGACCATATCAACATACAGCAGATGGTCGCCGCCTGCCCGTCTTGCAGCAATGTCTTTCAATTTACAGTGACAGAGCCGAAATCCAAACGGCGCAAGATGCGACAGCCGCGCAATCTGCAATTGCACGAAGCCGAAGGCCTGCATTTGGCATATCGAACCAATTTCCGTCTGGACAAGGACGAGAATTTCCTCAGCAGCGTCATCTTGAGCACAGTATTTACACTCCTGGCTCTTGTTATGAGCGGCGGTTATCTGGCAGGTGAGATGCCTGTCAGCCTGCCTTTCATCTTTGGGCTGGTTGCCTTGCCGATGTATTATTGGCTTGGTCTGATTGTATTTAACAAAACACATATTTACATGGACAGCGCTTCGATACAGGTGTCACGCAAGCCGCTGCCCAGTATCGGTCAAACGCGAGAGATGGATTTGTCCAACGTGATATCGGTTTCCACCGAAGAAACCAAAGCATCAAAACAGAAAGAATACGACACCCCGCGTTATCATGTATGGGCAAATATGCCAGATAACAGCCGCAAAATTATCGTTGCCGATATCGCAGAAGATTATGCTTATTTCATTGCCCAAAAGCTGGACGACAAACTCCAGCAGGATATGGATGTCAATATATCGCGGCTGAAAATGAATGAGCAGACTGCCCCAGATGACTTCGCATTGGATGCCGAAGAGACCCGCCTGCACGAGAAACAGAATCCTTAACAGAGAATCTGACATCCATCCGCTATAATAGAGAATCTCTTCCCAGCATTCAGGAACATGCCATTCATAAAGCGCTACTTTATAGCGGGCTTTATGGCAGCAGATTTCGACATGCGGATTTTTACAAACCATGCTATGATAGCTCGCTTGAACAGCAAAGGCCGAAAACAGTTTGAGATGACCCAGCCAATCCCTAGCACTGACCGAAAACTCAAAATCCTGATCTCACTCCTGTATTATTATCCTCATCTCACCGGATTAACCTGGCATGTCCAGCTGGTTGCGGAGGCCCTGGTACGGCGCGGACACCAGGTCACCGTTTTGACCGCCCGCTATCATCAGGACTTGCCGCGTGATACCGTCAGGCACAATGGCGTCCGCGTCGTCCGACTGTGGGCGCCGATTCGCATCAGTCGCGGTATGATGATGCCAGCCTACCCCTGGGCGCTGCTTCAGCTAATGCGCCAGCATGATGTGGTCAGCATTCATACCCCCATGCTGGAAACTGCGCTGGTGAGCCTGCTGGCTGGCATGACCGGCCTCAAGGTCATTCCAACGCATCATGGAGATTTGGTGCTGCCTCACAGCCGCAGCAACCGACTCATCACAAAAATTATGTTCGCCCTTTATGCCTTTATGGCAAAGCGGGCGCCAGACATCATCGGATACAGCGCCGACTATGCTGACAACTCCTATTACCTACGCCCCTTCCGCGACAAGGTCAAGGTCATCTATCCGCCAATTTGCATCCCGACGCCTGAACCCGAAAACGTGAGCGGATTGCGGCGGCAATGGCAGCAGTCGCAAGGTCCCATCATTGGCTATTCAGGGCGCTTTGTCCAAGAAAAACGCCCCGACCTGCTCATTCGAGCGCTGGAAGTCATCAATCGGCAGTATCCCCATGCTAAAATTGTCTTTGCGGGCGAGTATGACATCAAATACGAGGACACTTGGCAGCGCCAGCAGCCCCTCATCCAAAAATTCAAGCCGCAGCTGATTTTTCTGGGGCTGGTGCGGGACAAACAGGAGTTGGCAGATTTTTATGCGGCTTGTGATGTCCTGGTGCTGCCCAGCGATACGGAATGCTTTGCCTTGGCACAGGTCGAAGCGATGCTCTGCGGGACGCCGGTGGTGATGACGGATATTCCGGGCGGGCGCGTCCCCGTGACAGTCACGGGTATGGGCAAGCTGGCACAGGCGGGCGATTGGGAATCTATCGGCGCGGCAGTCCTTGACGTCTTGAGTAATCCCGACAGATATGTAAAATCACGGGAGTTGATTGCCGCTTGTTTCTCGCTGGAAGAAACGGTCAGCCGCTATGAGGCCATTTTCCGCGAACATGCAAGGAAGCCCAATGGTTGATCTGGAGACCATCCACTTTATGACACGCAGGGAAGCCGACATGGCTTTCAAGATGCGGGTCCGAACCATTTTTGAATATGTGAATCCTGACGATGATATGCGCATCCTGGATTTGCCCTGTGGTCGCGGCTTCTATATCAATATGTTTCGTTACCTCTGTCAATGCCAGCTAATCGGCGCGGATTTGGATTGGGATGTGATTCAAAAGGCAGAGCGCAACATCGGCCATTTGGATAATGTCGCCCTGCAGCAGGTGAATATCTATAATATGCCTTATCCCGACAACTGCTTTGATGCCGTCGTTCTGTCCGAAGTCCTCGAACATATCGACGATGACGCCCGCGGCCTCGGTGAAGCATTTCGCGTACTCAAACCTGGCGGCCTTGT
This sequence comes from Anaerolineae bacterium, assembly GCA_034421915.1. GTDB lineage: Bacteria > Chloroflexota > Anaerolineae > Aggregatilineales > Phototrophicaceae > UBA6055. Next base: position 88,971 of record DAOUKA010000187.1, on the reverse strand, counting down.
CGCGGTCACCGTCCCGCATGCCAACTATCCTTTCTGGTGGGACCCCATCAACAAAACCTTGGAATCCCTCTTCAATCGACATATTCAGCAGGGCATATTTGCCGGCATCTGGGCTAATCACGTTCGGCTTTATGAACCCGAACAGCTGCGCCAGCTGGTCGAGTCAGTCGGTTTCCAAATCGAAGATGAACGGGCATTTACGCACCATTGTTTCCCGTTTATCCATAACCTGGTTTATGGCATCGGAATGCCCCTGCTCGAAGCTGGCGCCCTGCCCCGATTTGCCGAGTCGGCCGCCAGCCGCCTCAATTTCGAGCAGGACAACAGCAGCCGACTGAATCCGATTGCGCTTGGCGTCGCCATCTTTAACTTTTTTGACCGCAAGAACGTCATCAACGAAGGGCATCAGCGCTCAACGGTTAATCTGGCAATCAAAGGACGCAAGCCCTATGTCTGACGATACTGGGCGCCGGTTTGAAGACCTGACCCTGGCAGAGTTGATTGACCAGTTTGTGAAATCTCCCGCCAGGACCTGGCGTTCGCTGAATGCTATTTTGCGTTCACAGACGACCGCGCCAGCAATCCCCACCGATTGGGTCAATAGACCCGCCCCAACCACAACACGGCGCGACCGATTGCCAGCCGACACCAAACAGAATGCCCAGCTTCTGCTCTGTCTGATGGCAGTCGTCTGCGCTGTCTTTGGCAATGCCCTGCTGCACGGCTCGGCAGAAACAGCGCGAACCGAAGCCAATGCGCAGGCTGTCGGCACTCCTTTTCTGTGGCTGGCATGCTTTATCTGGCTGCTGGCGGAGTTAGTCGGCAGCTGGACAGCGCTCAAAGCCTGGTGGCATCGCCTTGACCGCCTGTCAAAGCTGCGCTGGCTGGCGCGTCTCCTGCCGCTGATGATTTGGTTGACCGCCCTTATGCTATTAACGGATTCGATGACGGCCTCAACCGAATTGTCTCTGACGCTGGTGCTGGCTGCGATGTTCAGATTTGGGCTGGGTGGCATCTTCTGGCTGCTCATCGAAGCTGCGAATGAGTGGATGCGAAACCATCCAACTCATTTTGCGGATTGGGTGCAGACACCCCCGCCGCCGCAAGAATCAAGGGTCGTGACGGCACAGCCATTCCCGCGAAAAATCAGCCGGGAACGGGCGACATTATTTATCCTGGCAGCGTCCGCCAGCCTCCTGGTCTGGCTGAACACCAGCGGCAACCGCATCGCGCCGCCGATTATTCTCTTGTGGATTGCCAGCGCCCTTCTTTGGGCTTGGGTCTTCGCGCCTTCGGGATGGAATGTCTTTGACTGGGCAGCGGACAGGATAGATGCCTGCCGCCGTATTCGCTGGCGGGAATACAGATGGGCCATCCTTGCCTTCGCCGCGGTTATGATTCTCGGCATGAGCTTTAGATTGTCGCAGCTGGACGCCATTCCGCCCGAAATGTCCAGCGACCACGTCGAAAAAATTCTGGATTCCTATCGAGTCGCCCAAGGCGAACATTCGATTTTCTTCGCCAACAACGGCGGCCGCGAGCCGCTTCAGATGTACCTGATGTCCATGTTCGCCAGCCTGCCCGGCCTCGATTTCAATCACAGCACGCTCAAGCTGCTAACGGTTCTGGAAGGCTTGATAACCTTGCCTGTCCTGTTCATGGTCGGTATCGAACTCATGGGCGAGCGACAGCGCAAGTTTGGCATCCTGGTCGGATTGATGCTGGCGGGATTGGTCGCCGTAAGTTCTTGGCATGTAACCCTCAGTCGACTGGGCCTGCGAATCGTTTTGACCCCGCTGTTCACAGCGCTGCTGATGATTTATCTGGCGCGTGCCATGCGTCGCAATCGGCGTTCCGATTATATCAAGGCGGCGCTGGTGCTAGGTTTTGGCTTGTATGGCTATCAGGCGGTGCGGATGCTGCCAGTCGTGATTGTAGCCGGCCTTGCGGTTGCCATAATCATCCGCCAAATAACCTGGCGCGAGCGGCTGGACTATATGGTGAATCTGGGAGTGCTGGTCTGGGTGTCATTCATGGTCTTCCTGCCGCTTTTCCACTATTCGCTCGGAGACCCGGAGCATTTCTGGATGCGCACCAGCGGCCGCATCCTGGGCGACGGAGTCACTGCCGAAGAACAGCCTGAGGCATTTGCTTCCAACATCTCCATTCTGATGAGCAACATCCGCAACGTGCTGCTCATGTTCAACTGGCGTGGCGATGTCATCTGGCTCCATGGTGTGCCCCAGCAGCCGACAATGGACATTTACAGCGGCGCTTTCCTGATTCTTGGCTTGGCCTCCTGGACAGCGCGAACGCTAAAATCGCGTGACCCCGTTCTCTGGTTCATGCCCGTGATGATATTGATTATGCTCTTGCCCTCCGCTTTGGCAATCGCCTTTCCCGCAGAAAACCCAAGCCACACACGCACCAGCGGCGCCTTGGCGCCGGTCTATTTGATGACGGCCCTGCCTGCCGCCACCATTGCCTCTCACTTGCTGCTAACTTTTCCCAAGCGCATCGGCGGCCTGTCAGCCCTCATTTTCTGCGCCGCTCTCCTGCTGCTTGCCCATCAGCATAACAGCCATCTCTATTTCAACCGCTTCTACGACAGCTACATCGAATCAACCAACCCGTATCGTGATGCGGGCAGCGTTCTGCGCGGCTTTGCCGAAAGTGACGGCAGCTATGGCAATGCCTTCATCATCGCTTACCCGCATTTTTGGGATCATCGCGCAGTGGGGATTGAAGCTGGACAGCCGCTTTGGCCCAATTCTTTCTTTCCGCCCGAACTGCCGCAGGGCTTGCAGGCCGCCTGGCAGCGAAGCGGCATATTCGCATTGAATCCGAATCGAGACCTGCTCTTTTTCTACTCGCCAGATGACAGGATGGCACCCTTGAAACTGCGCGAATGGTTTCCAAAGGGGCGCGAACTGGAAAGACAGTCCAATCATCCCGATGACCGTTATATGCTGTACCGTGTGCCACATCTGGGGGAAGCGGGACTGCAAGAATTTCTCGATAGCCAGTCCTGATGACTGGATACTAACGTTTTGGGGCTTAATCGATGATGAAGAACATTTACCCATTCTTTCTGCTGGCGCTTGTTTTGCTGTTCGCTGGCATAACCCGTTTCATCGGACAAAACTGGGACGATTTCTCTTACCCCCATCCTGACGAACGTTTTTTGACCCTGAACCTCCTGCCACAAATGGGCGGCGACAACCAATTTACGCCCGACGAAACCCGTTTCCCCAGCCAGAAAATCCTCATCCGCACAGACGCGGACAGCATCATCCGCAATCAACTCGATGTTGAACGCTCATCAAGCATCCGCATCGGCGCCATCAGCAGCAGCTTTTCCAGCCAGGTCGCGCAATGGCTGGCGAATGACAGGTCAGTATTCAGCTATGAGAATGCAGTCATGGCAATAACAGCCCTGCAAGCTGCCAAGTTTGACGCTCTCATTGTCAGCAGCAGCGAGAATCTGCCCGACGCCAATATCATCGTCGCCGATATGATCGACTCCCAGGAGGTTCAGACACTGCGCTGTCAATATCTGCATCCCGACAGCGGCGGCATTGGCCCTTTCTTTGATACGCACTGCTCACCGCTGAATCCGCATCAGGCTGGACAGGGTTTCTACACTTATGGCACTTTCCCGCTCTTTCTGGCACATTTCACCAGCGACATCCTGGCTGGCAGCCCGCTGTTCAACTGGCAGGGCGGACACCTGGTCTGGCGCGGCCTGTCCATGATTTTTGATTTGTTCACCGTCTTGCTTGTTTTTGCACTCGGTACGCGCATGCACAGCAAATGGGTCGGTCTCATTGCCGCCATCCTGTATACCGCCGCGCCGCTTGCCATCCAAAAATCACACTTCGGCACAGTCAACGCCATCACATCGTTTCTGGTGACGGGGGCGCTTTACTGCGCTGTGGCGGTGCAGCAGCGCGGCCGGCTGTGGGCATATCTCCTGTTTGGCATCGCTTGCGGCGCAGCCGTCGCCAGCCGCATCAACGCAGCCCCCCTGGCTGGCGCGATTGTGCTGGCTGCTTTCCTCCAGTCCATGCCCATTTTCGATTCGAGCTTGAGCCACAGGGAACGCAGGCGCTTGTTTACGCACCACTTTTTCGGCTTAATCCTGGCGGGGCTCGCCGCTTTTCTGGCATTTCGACTCTTTAATCCCTATGCCTTTGAGGGCCCTGGGCTTTTGGGCATATCCCTCAACTCTCGCTGGATTGACAACATTCGCTCTGGCAGTCATGGCGTCAGCGGGCATCAGGATTGGCCGCCCAACTGGCAATGGCTGGCGCGTCCGTCTTACTTCTACCCGCTTAAAGATATGCTGCTTTGGTCAATGGGCTTGGGATTTGGCGTTTTGGCATGGTTCGGCTGGGGCTGGTCGGTCTGGCGTCTGGTCCGCAATCGCAAAGGTGCAACCATCAATCTCATCCTGCTGGCGTGGGTCGGCATCTATTTTGCTTGGATGGGCGGCATCTGGGTGATGACCCCGCGCTATTACCTGCCACTCTATGGCGCTCTGGCGGTTCTGGCTGGTTGGGGGCTGTGTGAACTTCATCTGCAGGCCCGCCGCACCGGCCGCGACTTGTGGGGGACCCGCATCCTGCTCGGTCTCTTTGGCGGGCTGCTGGCTGCTGTCGGCGGCTACCAGTGGCTAAACGGGATGAGCGGCGCCACAGCTGCCGCCGCTGTCGGCATCGGTAGCATCCTGCTGGTCATCACCATCTTCCCCATTCTGCAAAGACGACGGGCCTGGGCGCTGGGCGCGTTTTGCGTCCTGTTTTCGATGATGTGGGGCGCGATGTTCAGCAATGTTTATCGCCATCAAACCACACTGGTGCAATCATCGCGCTTTCTCTTCGAGCGCGTGCCTGGCGATTTTGCCCTGCGAATCGATGGCAGCGATGATTCCGTTCCTCTGATTAACCTGGCAATCGCCAACAACGGCTATCAGAGTCCCGAATTGAGCGGCATCCTGTTCGAGAGAGCCACGCATTATACCGAAATGGCGCCGATGCAGGTCGAGTTCAAAGCGCCTGCCAGCGGCACAGTCACCAACGTGTTCGCGCCACATCTGGGCGACCCGCTTGATGATAGTCAGCCCGAACGCATCGAGATGCGAGTCTATGACCAAGAAGCGAACCTGACGCTTGCGGAAGCTGTTCTGGAAACCAATCTGTCCCGAAACGACCACCCGCTTGGCAGCGCCTATACGATTCCCTTTGATGCGCCGCTGCAGGTCGAGGCTGGCAAGACCTATCGCTTTGAAGTTGTGACGGCGGCTGGCAGTGGAGATGTCATCGGCTCCGGCTCGGTTGTACTCAACGAAGGCAACTGGGACAACCGCGCCACCTCCATCCAAACCTGCCAGCTGCCCGATAATCTCACGCTTGCCGACGAACCGGCACCGGGATTGGTGGCGGAGGCAGATTGTCAGGGGACACAAGCCTGGTTCTCCTTGATTAACTCCTACGACCAAACCATGTCCTTTCCAGTGGACAATCAAGTCAAGTATGATGACATCCTGCGCTCACTTGACCTGGGCGATTATCTGACCATCGCCAGCAACCGCTTTTATGACACCGAAACCCGCAACCCTTTGCGCTGGCCGCTGACCTCGCTCTATTATGACAAGCTCTTTGATGGCGAACTGGGATATGAATTGCTGGCAGTCTTTGACGAGAGCTTCGAATGGGGTCCCTTCCGTGTTTCAGACCAGTACCTGCCTGTTTATGATTCGCCAGGCTGGCTGAACGAACTGGAAGCCGACGAGGCTTTTCATGTTTATGACCATCCAGCCGTTTTTATCTTCCGCAAGACCGAAGACTATTCGCCTGAACGGGTCCGCGCCATCTTGTCCCAGGTATCCCTGCTGCAAATTCACGAAATGACTTCTTCCGAGAGCGAAGCGCAGCTGCCAGGTGTCATCAATTGGACCTCCATCGAAGCAGATGCCGCCCCGACTGCCCTCATGCTGCCACAAGACAGCTATGAAACACAGACAAAGGGAGGAACTTGGTCCGAGCGCTTCTTCAGCGACAGCATCATCAACACCCATCAGGCTCTTGGCGTCGTCATCTGGTATTCAACGCTGTTCATCTTTGGCATACTCGCCTTTCCGCTCGTGTTCTCGCTCTTCCCGAATATGTCAGACGGCGGTTACGGTTTCAGCAAACTGGTCGGCTTGCTGCTGGTGGCCTGGTTCGCCTGGGCGGTTTCCAGCCTGAAAATGCCCTTGTGGTCGCAAAGCGGAGTCATAATCTCGCTGGCTGTGATGGCACTGCTTAGTTTCACAACCGGTTATCGCAACCGCGCCAGACTGGAGGAATGGCTGCGAAATCACTGGAAACGGCTGGCATGGATGGAGCTTCTGTCAATCGCCGCTTTCAGCATGATGATTTTCGTGCGGCTGACCAATCCTGACCTGTGGCACGCTTTCAAAGGCGGCGAGAAACCGATGGATTTCGCTTACTTGAATGGCGTCCTCCGCAGCACCACCTTCCCGCCCATTGACCCCTGGTTCGCCGGCGGGTACATTAATTATTATTATTTTGGTTTTGTTCTGCTGGGCGTACCGACCCTGCTGCTAGGGGTGGTGCCAGCATTTGCCTACAACCTGATGATACCCAGCGTCTTTATGATGACGGGAATGGGTGTCTTTTCGGCTGCGTTTAACCTGCTTGCTCGCTGGCGTGAAGGTCAACCGCCCGCCAGCCGCCGCGGCAATCCTTGGCTGGCGGGCATCATGGCGCTGCTGCTGTGCGTCTTGCTGGGCAATTTAGACACGGTTCGGGTCCTGGGCAACGGCATCGCCTGGCTGGGTGGCTACCAGCCCCCATTGGGGTTGGAGTCCTTCCTCGTCGACGAATACACCGCCGCAAATGGCATCGCACCCACTGACGAAGTTCATGCGGAACTGACAGCGCGAGCCGCCCAAGCGAACCCGCTTGACAGCCTGCGTTACGAAGTCAGCCACTCGCTTTCACTTGCTGGCGGTCTATTGCACGGCGCCGCCCGTGCAATAAGCGGTGAAGCCTTGCCCATCGGGCATGACCGCTGGTATTGGGGTCCCACCCGTGTGCTGGCAGAAACGCCTGGCGTCGGCGGCAATGCCATCACCGAAATGCCCTATTTCACCTTCCTGTATGGCGACTTGCACGCCCACATGATTAACATGCCGCTGATTCTTCTGACCGTACTGTTCGTGTTCAACGAATTGGTGCAGGTCGGGCGAGACCAGCGCAGCGCTGCCGAGCGTTTCCTCGCCCTGGCGCTGGGGGCGATGACAGTCGGGCTGATGCAGGCGACCAACACCTGGGATTGGCCCACGATGACCTTGTTTGCCGTCGTCGGTTTGACTTACGCCTGGTGGCAGCGCTGGCAGCCTGCCTCCCGTCCGCGCAATGACCTCCGCTTGTATGGCGCTGCGCTCGCTATTCTCACCGCTTTGGCGGCGCTCACCGCCCTGCCAGCTTTAAGCGATTCCCTGACGATAATCCGCCCCCTGCCGCTGGCAGGCATCGGCTTGATTGTCCTCTGGATAGCCTTCAGATATTTTCTTGTGCGGGCATCGGCTCTCGATTTGCTGGCAAGGGTTGGCGGTTTTCTGGCATTGAGTCTGGCATTTGCCCTGCCCTACACATCATGGCACGCCACATCGTATAACAGCATCGACCTGTGGCAGGGCGGCAAGACCCCGCTTTGGGCTTATTTTGACATACATGGCCTGTTCCTGTTTCTGGTCGTCTCGATTCTGCTTTGGGAAACCAGCCAATGGTTGCGAAATGTATCGGTCAAGCTCTTGCGCGGCCAGCAGCGCACGGTCAGGGGAATCGGCATCGTTTTGATTCTTAGCGGACTTTTCACGCTTGCGCTGGGCATCGCGGGTTATCAGGCGGCCTTGATTGTGCTGCCACTGGTCAGCTGGATTGCCCTGCTGTTCTTCCGCCCCAATCAATCCCCTGCCATGCGCCTTATGCTTACGCTGATGGGTCTGGCACTGTCCATCACGCTCGGCGTTGAGATTATCGTCATCGGGGGCGATCTGGGCCGCCAAAATACCGTCTTCAAGTTTTATATTCAGGCCTGGCTGCTTCTGAGTGTTGCGGGTGGCGCTGCCTCTAGCTGCCTGTTCCGCGCATCCCGACAGTGGTCGAATGGCCTGCGCCTCCTGTGGTACACACCCTGCATTCTGCTCTTCTTCATCGCTGGGTTGTATCCCGTTATAGCGACTCGCGCCCGTGCCTTCGACCGCATGGCGCCCGATTTGCCGCCGACCCTCAATGGACTGGATTATATGCAGCAGGCAAGACACTATGAAAGGGTGCTAAGCGAGAACCGAGGCGAATTCATTGACCTCAGCGTGGATTATGAATTGATACGGTGGATGCAGGAAAATGTCGCCGGGTCGCCGGTGATTATGGAAGGACGAGGCTACCCCAGCGAATATCAGTGGAACGGACGTTTTGCCATCACAACCGGTTTGCCATCCGTCCTCGGCTGGAACTTTCATCAGCGGCAGCAGCGCAGCCTGGATCCATTGCCGCGCTGGGTGAGCCAGCGAGACCAAAATATACGCATCTTCTACAACACGGCTGATATAGATGTCGCGGTGGATATATTGTATCATTACGATGTCAAATACATTGTCCGCAGTGTGCTGGAGCGCGTGCAGTCCAGTCAGGCGGGATGGGAAAAGTTTGATAGAATGGTTAATCAGGGCTTGCTGTCGGTCGCCCATGCCGTCCAGGGCAGCAAAATTTATCAGGTCAATGCAGAGGCATTGCTGCAATATCTTACGGAGCGAAACTCGTGACAAACCTGCTGGAATGGCTGTCCCGCGAAGGACATCTCATATTTGCTTGGTGGCTGTGGACGACACTGGCGGGCGCCGCCGTCTTTCCGCTCTGCCTCCGACTTTTGGGCGCTTTGCCCGACAAAGGCTATACCCTTGTCCGCACAGTCGGCATGTTGCTGGTTACATTTGTCTTCTGGTTATTGGCAAGTTACGGATTTCTTGACAATTCTGTCGGGAGCATCGTCCTGTCGTGGCTGCTGGTCCTCATTTTGTCCCTGTTTATCTATGCACGCTTCGGCAGCCTGCGCGACATCCTGGATTGGTGGCGCGCAAACCGTCTGGTTTTTCTTGTGGCCGAGCTTCTGTTTTTGTGCCTGTTTGTCATCTGGGCGATTTACCGCGCCCATTACAATCAAATTTTCCATACCGAACAGCCCATGGAACTCGCCTTTATGAGCGCCATCCAGCGCAGCCAGACCTTTCCACCGAATGACCCCTGGCTGGCTGGATTCGCCATCAGCTACTATTACAAAGGTTATGTGATGTCGTCGATGCTCTCGATGCTGAGCGGCATCACCAGCGTCATCGGCTTTAATCTGACCATCGCCTCGCAGTTCGCCCTCACCGGCCTGACTGCCTTCGGCGTCGCTTACAACCTCGTGCGTTCGCGTGCCTTTGCCCGATTCCGCAGCCACACAGCCTCCCCCGCCCTGGCCATAGCGACTGGCCTGCTGGCGATGCTTCTGATGATAGGGGTCGGCAATTTTCAGGCTGTGCTCATCGAAGCGCCCTACCAGTCGCAAGCCGCGCCACAGTCTTATCTCGAATTTTGGGGGACACAGGCACGTTCCAATTTTGCCGAAGAGGGTGAAAGAAGTTATCAGCGAATTGAGGGGGCGCCTTTCATGGAAGACCCGTCTCAATGGGACAACTGGTGGTGGTTTCGCGCCAGTCGCGTCCTGACCGATTATGAACTCGACGGCAGTTTGTCCACCTTTCAGCCCATTGACGAGTTCCCCGCCTTTAGCTTTCTGCTGGCAGACAATCATCCCCATGTATTGGCTTTGCCCTTTGCCATAATGATCATCGGCATGATGCTCAATCTCGTTTTGACCCGCCGCAGCCCGACGCGCTCCGAAATCCTGCTCTACGGAATCGCCGTCGGCGGGTTGGTATTCCTCAATACTTGGGATGGCCCGATTTATCTCCTCGGCTTGGTTGGCGCTGAAGGACTGCGCCGCTTGATGCTGAATGACAAGGGCAAACTGAACATCGGGGACTGGCTGCAACTATGCAAGCTCGGCTTGATGCTGGCGGGGATTGTCATCATTGCGTATTTGCCCTTTATAATTGGCTTCCGCTCGCAGGCAGGCGGCATCCTGCCTAACCTGCTGCATCCGACCTTGTTCCGCCGTTTCTTTATTATGTTCGGTCCCCTTATCCTGATTCTCTCGCTTTTCCTGCTGACAGAAACTTGGCGCGGCATCCAATTTCGCGCGATGAATTGGCGTCTTGGCTTGTCCCTGGGTGGTGTCATACTGCTTGGGCTGCTGGGGGTCATGCTGATTTTGACCGCGCTGGGAGCGAGCAATCCAGCGATAAACGCCTATGCACGGAGTTTCATAGATGGCTGGTCAGCCGTCATCCCCCTGCTGGTGCAGCGCCGCATTGAATTCGGCTTGACCACTGTCGTCCTGCTGGTCGCTGTCATCCTAGTCATTGCCAGGCTCTTTCCGGCTGTCCGCCCCGACGAAGAAACCGAAGGCAGCCGAATCACTTATCCCGCCGCTACCGGCTTTGCCCTGCTGCTGATTGGCATGGGTTTAAGCCTGACCCTGTTTCCCGAATTCTTGTACTTAAAAGACAATTTCAATACCCGCATCAATACGATTTTCAAGTTCTATTATCAGGCCTGGGCAGTCTGGAGCATCGGTGGAGCTTATGCAGTCTGGAGCATCATCGCCGACAATCGTCTGCCGCGCCCGGCATGGATTTTGCGGCTTGGCACGGCCATTCTGGTCGCCTTGGCGCTGATGGCGGGTTTGATGTACACCGCATTCGGGATTTATCACCGCGCCTGGATCGAATCCGGCCGCCACAACATACCCCCAAGCCGCCAGTATGCGCCCCCCGACAGCTGGGACAGCCCAATTCGCCAGGTGTCCGAAGGCATGCGCGTTGAACCGGGGGGCGTTCTGTACATAAACCGCAACTTGAATGACAATCGGCAATCTCTTATCATTCAAGCCAATCAAGCAGGCATTGTATCAGTACGTGAGGACTCCATCGCACTGATGCCATTATTGACATTGGACGGCAGAGACAGCATGATTAATCGTGATGATTTGAATGTCATAACCTGCTTGAGCGATTTGGTGGGGGAGGAGGATGCCGTTGTTGCCGAAGCCGTTCGTGAGGCCTATAATCTGCAATATGGCAGAGTTGGCACATTGACCGGCATTCCAATCGTGCTGGGCTGGGAAAACCATGAACGCCAATGGCGCGGAGCGACTTATGCTGAAGCTGCCGGAACACGGCGGGCAGACATCGACAAGCTCTATCTGGCTTTGGATATAACGCTCGTCACCGACATTATCGAACGTTACGACATCAGCTATATTCTGTATGGCTCGACCGAACGGATGCAGTACGGCAGCGCTGGCGAAGAGAAATTTATGGATAACCTGCCAATCGTTTGTGAGTCCGGGGATTCGCGCATATTCTTTGTTCAGTCGCCGGTGCAAGCCCATTAAACAAGAAGGAGACAAACAGCGTTGGAAGCCGAGAATCAACTGACGCCAGCCCAAGCAAACAGCGCCGCAGCCGACATCACAGCGGCCGCGACTTCACAGCCAAGCATTTCTGTCGAGTGGTTTGCCTACCTGGCATTGGCGATTGCCGCCCTGCTGTTTCGGCTGGCCGCGCTGGATGCGGTTCCACTTGGCGATGACGAGGCACAGCAGGCGCTTCATGCCTGGCACAGCATCAGAGACAATGCCCCTGGCGACTTCGCCGTTTCCAGCAGCCCCATGACTTACCTGACGCAGCTGGTGGCTTTCTCGACGCTGGGCGCAAGTGAATTTTCTGCTCGACTGGGCGCAGCCATTGCTGGTACTCTGTTATCGTTGACCCCCCTGCTCTTTCGTCATAGCATGGGCAAAACCCGTACCTTCGTCTGGGCAACTCTGCTGTCGCTCTTGACCATTCCCATCACAGCCTCACGCCTGGTGGATGGCACAGCCTGGATGATGCTGTTCACAGTGCTTGCCATCTGGATGATTCGACGTTACTGGTACTCCAGCCAGCTTAGCGATGCTATGTGGGCAAGCGCCTTTGTCACCTTGATGCTGTTCTTGTCCAGCCCGGCCGGCATCCCGCTCTTGCTTATCTTGCTGGCGGCTGGCTGGCTGGCAGTCTGGCGAACGGCCCTAAGCGCTCCGCAGCGCCTCAATTTGCCCGGCGATGACATCCTGCAAACCGTACTGAAACGACTGACGGAGTTCCCCTTCGGAAAAGTTGCTTTCGTTCCCATCATCGTCGTGGTCATCACCGCGACCGGTTTCATGCTCAATCCTGGAGGACTGCGCACCGTCAGCCAACTCATCGCCACCGCTTTAAGCGGCTTCACGGTAGCGGCTGGCGGCGAGGGCGCGCGGCTGGCTTTTGTCGCGCTGCTGACCTATGAGCCACTGCTGATTGTATTCGCGCTCGGCGGCGCCTGGCTGCTTTGGAAACATGGCGATGTCACCTATATTGACCGATTCGCCGCCGCCTGGGCGCTGCTTGCCAGCCTGGGACTCATTTTGTACCCTGGCGCCAAGACGGCCGATGCCATGTGGGTGGTTGTGCCGCTTAGTATGCTGGCAAGTTATGGCATCACTGAATTGATGGTCAATCGTCTGGTGGCTGTTGTATGGTCAAACAGTGACCATGATACGGCGCTTTACTCGACCCGATACTGGTGGGTCAAGTGGCTGGTCTCCTTGGGCGTCTTGTCATTTTTGTTTATCCTTTCCGTTCAATTCCTGCAAGTCGCGCGGGGCCTGCTGCCGCTCCCGCCGCAAGCCAGCTTGTCGGAAGCGTTCGCTTTTATGGGAACGCCATCTTATGCCTATCTGGCGCAGGCACTGGGCTTGCTGATGATGACCACGATTATTATTGCCGTGGTTTATCTGCTGGTCATCAATTTCTGGGGCAATAGCACCACCTTGCAGGGTATTGGCATCGGGTTCGCGGTGTTTATGCTGCTTTCGGGCATTGGCGGCGCCTGGAACTCCGCGGTCATCAACGCCCACAATCCAGCCGAACTGTGGCATCCAGGCGCAACTGCCAAAGAGGCCTGGCTGCTACGAGAAACCCTGTTCGAGCTTGCTGACCGCGATTCCAAAGGCTTCCCGCTGCTGGAGCTCAGCATCGTCACCGACAAAGCCGGGGTCATCAGCAGCAACGGGCTAGTTGCCTGGCTGCTGCGCGACTTTCCCAATGCCCGCTTTGTCAGCAGTGTCCATGCGGTAGCAGGCGACCCGATTGTATTGCTGGCTCAAGGCGGCGAAAATCAGCCCGCGCTTGGCGGTGATTATGTCGGACAGCGCTTTGTCCTGCGGCACAGATGGTCAATCCATCAACTGGGTCTCTGGGATTTGCCGGCCTGGTGGTCGCATCGCCGCCTGCGCTTCGAGCAGCACATTGAAGAAGCCGCTATTCTGTGGCTGCGTCAGGATGTTTATGACGGGCAGTGAGGACGTTCGCCAAACCATGTGTAGACAGTGATATGTGTATCAACCACTTCGAGGTCAACATAATGTCAGAAAATCGAGTGCGCGGCCATGCTGAAATTGACGCCATTATCCAACGGGCGCTGGGGGGCGACCAACATGGATATGCAGAACTGTATGACCGATTCGCTTCGAGTTTGTATCGTTTGTGCTACAGCCTGCTGATGAATGAACAGGATGCCGAAGACATCCTGCAAGAATCTTTCCTGTACGCTTTCAAAAATCTGCATCGCTTCGATTCCCGCAAGGCATCGCTCAAAACTTGGCTGACCACCATCGCCGTCAGCCGCTGCCGCAACACCTATCGGCGCAAGCGTTTCCTGATGGTCAATATCTCGCAGTGGCTCGGTTTTGAGCTCAAGGCCCCAGCTGCCGAAGCGCCTGAAGCCGCCGTCATCCGCCGCGATGCTGAAGAATCCATACAGAAGGCGCTGGGCGACCTGTCGCCACGATTGCGCGAAGCGATTGTCCTGCGCTACGGTCAAGGCTTGACCTACCGCGAAATCTCAGAAGTGATGGGCTGCCCGCAGAAGACGGCGGAAAGCCGCGTCCGTCTCGGACATCAACGCCTGAAGCAGTCATTGCAGCCAGTCGGGCATGGATTGCTGGAAGAACTGCTGAAAGCGCATTAAGCCTCTGGTTTCGGGGGGAGGTATCGGAGGAACATGATTAAATTCAAATATCGCTACTGCAAAGTACACATGGCGCAGTATCTCAGTGGGGACTTGTCAGATACGACCCGCCGCCGCATTGCCCGCTTCATTGACGAGTGCCATGACTGCTATATGGAATACATTCGCCAACTGGAGCTTGCCAGCAAATTAGAGCGCGAACTCCGCCTGCTTGGACAGCCGAATTCACAAAAGCTGGACAATGTTTGGGTAGCGATCCAAACTGAACTCAGTCTGCCGACCAGCGAACTGTCTTCTCGGCAGCAGCGTCCTATTTCGTCATTTGGCTATGGCCTGGCGATGCTGGCGCTTTCAATCGCCTTGCTGATACCCATGATAAGCGGTTATCACACATCCATCACCGCCCCTGATTTGCCATCCCGCCCGCAAACTGTCGAAATCGCCAGAGCCCCGGCCACCGCCGTCCAAAGCCGACAGCTTGCATTCGCATCCACCCGCGCCAAAGCGCCCAATCGTTTGCCACTTTTACAGAACACACCCGCTGCCGGCTTCCACCAGCAAAATCAAGGCAGTCGGTTTTAAGAATCCTAAGGATAGACACTGTTATGATAACCAGCCCCAACCAGCAGGAAGATAACGCGCTAAGCCGGGTCTTGTCGCATCGCATCACCCTCAACTGGGAAACGCTTGTGTATGTCGTGATATTCCTGCTGGCGGTCTTCACGCGCTTTTATATCCTAGAGGAGCGCGTGATGAGCCATGACGAGAGCCTGCATACGCGCTTTTCTTATAATTTCTTTGCCGAGGGCGGCTTTCAGCACACGCCGCTGATGCACGGTCCCATCTTGTTTCATACCACTGCCTTTTCGTACTTCCTGTTTGGCGACAACGATTTTTCCTCTCGCATCTATACCGCGCTACTGGGTGTGATGATGGTCATGTTTCCCCTGTTGTTCCGGCGGTGGCTGGGCAAATGGGGGGCGATTCTGGCTTCGACGATGCTGCTCATATCGCCATTGATACTCTATTACAACCGCTATATCCGCCATGATACCCCCTCCATCCTCTGCGCGATGGTCATGGCTTACTGCATTCTGATGTATATCAACGGCTCGCCGCGCTTCCGCCGCCGCGCCTGCTGGCTGTATATTTTCGCCGCTGCCATGATTCTCAATCTCGGCTCCAAAGAAACCGCCTTTATCTATATCGCCATCTTCGGCAGCTTCCTGTGCATTTACTGGCTCGTCCGCCTCTGGCAGCATCAATTCAACCGGCCTGGCAAACCGCTGTTTTATTCGATCATGCTGGGGATATTGCTCGGTGGCATGATAACGCTTGGCATGTATATCATCGTGGATATTATACCTGCCGAAATCATTCCCGGCCGCGGCACGCCCTGGGACAGTTTGTCCGACTTGCAGCGGTCCAGCTGGATTTCGTGGATGCTACTAACCGTGTTCAGTGGGCTGTTCGTGCTGGTGACAACCGCGCTCTATGCCTTCCGCGACCGCTTGAGGCGCATCCCCTGGCGAGAACTGCTGCTGATTTTCCTGATAGCGCTGTTGACGTCCGGCGGCTTGCTCTTTATCGAAGAACTGTCACATTTCTCCCCTGCTGCGGATGCAGTAGAAACTGACGAGGCGCCGGTCGCGGCGGCGATGAATTGGCTGCCGATTATCGCGCTGTGGCTGATTATGTTTGTCGGCGTGGCAGGGCTCATCTATGATTTTAGGCGTGCCGCCCGTATAAGGAAGAACCTCCCAGCCGACAGCAGCCAGCGCAGCGGATTATGGGGCTTCCTGCATTCATTCCCCGAATTTGATTTTATCGTCCTGATGGTTACACTCATTCTGCCCTGGACAACCGCCATCTTCCCGCGATTGACGCAGGCAGGCAGCAGCGATTACGTCAACCTTGCCCAAGCGCTGCCCGATGGCATCTATCATCTGATCTTAAATCTGCCTTACCTCGAGTCTGTGGAGCAGGTGGGACAGTTTATGCTGGGTGCTTATGCCTTTGTTCCCCTTTTCATCCTGATGGTGGCCATCGGCTTGGCATGGAATTGGAAACGCTGGTTAATCGCAGCCGGCATCTTTCATATCATCTTCGCCTTCTTCTTCACCACGGTGTTCACCAACATAGTCGGTTTGGCTACCGGCATGATTTACAGTCTCGGCTATTGGCTCGAACAGCAAGGGGTGCGCCGCGGCAATCAGCCGCAGTATTATTATCTGCTGATTATTATGCCGGTATACGAATTTCTGCCGATAATCGGCAGCGTGGCGGCGATGTTCGTCGGTGTCACCGGTTTCTGGAAAATGCGCCGCCGCCGAATCGTTGAGATTGAGAACGAGCGCAAGCTGGAACTGGAAGCCGCTGCTGATGCGTCATCGGAACAGCAAACCCTGCCCCATAGGGAAAGCCAGCCAACCCATGGCTATCTCCACAGACCGCCCTTCCTGCTGCTGATTGCCTGGTGGGCGATTCTTAATCTTGTCGGCTATTCCCTGGCTGGCGAAAAGATGCCCTGGCTGGCTACACATTTGACCCTCCCCATGATTTTGCTGACCGCCTGGTATTTTGGCGGGATATTTTCTCGCATCGACAAATCCATGTTTCTGGCACGCGGCTGGATGGGATTGCTGGTCATACCGCTTTTTATGCTAACCAGTCTTCAGGTCATCGGCGCTTTCGTGGCGGGCAGCCCCCCCTTTGCCGGGCTGGAACAATTTCAGCTGGAACGCACTTATGGCTGGCTGGCTTCGCTTTTGCTCGCCATTGGATCGGGATTTGTCCTCTATCGCATTGCGCAGCCCATCAAATGGATTCATCTGCGCCGTCTCGGCGCGGTGACCCTTTTCGGCTTGCTCAGCATCCTGACATTGCGTTCGGCATGGATGGCATCCTTTATCAACTATGACCTGCCCACCGAATTTCTGGTGTACGCGCATGCCGCCCCTGCCATCAAATGGGTGCTGGAAGATATTGAGGAGATGAGCCAGCGTATAACCGATGGCAAGGAACTCAGATTCGCCTACGATAACGAGGTGTCCTGGCCTTATAGCTGGTATTTCCGCGATTATCCTTCAGCCGTCTACGTTGACACCAACCCAACGGTGCAAAATCTGGATGACAGCATCTTTGTCGTGGTTGGCGATGGCAAGCTAGGCAAGGTCGAGCCCATCCTTGAAGATCGCTATCTGCACCGCGAATACATGCGGATGTGGTGGCCGATGCAGGAATACTTCAATCTGACACCGGAGCGCCTGCTGAATGTGCTGGATCTCTCCCCTGAAAACAGCGCCGGCGCCGCTCTCCGCCGCGGCATTTTCGATATCTGGTGGTCGCGGGATTATGAGCAGTATGGCCTGGCAACCGACAAGGATTTCTCGCTCAGCAATTGGCCTGTTTCGGACCGCATGCACATCTACATTCGCAAAGACTTCGCCGCACAAATCTGGGAATATGGTCTTGGCGATGGCGAAGTTGTCAGCAATCTGCCGACCGAAGTCAATCAGTGCAACGTCAACTGGCAGCAAATCCAACCCTTGACGACCATTGAAGCCGGCGCTTTGCCTCTGAGCCAGCCAGTTGGCTTGAGCATCGCTGACGGTTTCATCTATGCTGCCGAAGAATACGCCAATCGGGTTTCAGCTTTTACCATCGATGGCGAATTCGTCCGCAACTTCGGCGGTGCAGGAGATATTTCTTTCAATCGACCCAATAGCATCGCGGTTATGCCCAATGGGGACTTGCTGGTGGTCGATACCTGGAATTACCGCATTCAGCAGATTGACTCGGCGGGCAATCCTGTCACCCAATGGGGACAGGCAGGAGAATTCGGCTTTGATGCTCCGTCCGTCCCCTTGGATGGCTTCTGGGGGCCGCGCGATATTGCCGTTGGTGAAGACGGCCGGGTTTATGTCGCTGATACCGGCAATAAACGCATTCGCGTCTATGCCCTGGACGGACTTGATGCCGTACATCAGTTCGACATTGGCACAGGCGGCAGCGGCGCTGGCGAACTGGACGAACCCAGCGGCCTTGCCATTCACTCGGACGGACGCCTGTTTATTGCGGATACCTGGAATCGGCGGATTGCGGTTTTTGATGCTGACGGCAGTCATTTGGAGAACTTCCGTGTGCGCGGCTGGTACGGCAATATCTTCAACCGACCCTATCTTGCGCTCGATGAAGACCGCGATTTCCTGTACATTAGCGATCCCGACGGCAACCGCGTGCTGGTCTATCACCCGGATGGCACTTGCGTCGGCTCTTTTGGACAAGAGGGCGACCAGGGGACAATGGGCGAATTCAAAGGGATTGGCGGCATTGCAGTCGATGATGCGGGTTTTGTGTACGTCAGCGATTCGACAGCTGGCAAAATTCACAAGTTCCCGCCCTTCCCGCTGCCATCAGTCGAACGGGCTGAAAACCTTGAGGTCACGGCGGGCGAATAGCAGCGCCAAGCATCCGCGTCTTTGGGAATGGCGAAAAACGCGGTCATGGGCTTGCTCATATCTTGTATGGCAAGATATTGCAGTTTCTGCATATCCACAAAATTAGACGCTGCCTCTGCAAGCTCCATGCTGGCCGACGAAGCCCATGAACTGATCGAGGCGCTGAAGAGTACCCAGAAATGACTGAAGCATTACGCGAAAGCAAAAAAATGGAACAGGCGCGGCATCTGCTGGAGCGCGGCAGAGGCACGCTTGCGCCCTGGCTGCTCAGCGTGTTCCTTGGGCTCAGTCCGGTTTATTGGCTGCCCGGCATCAGCATCCACGATTTGCGAAAGTTTGAGTGGATGATCGTTCTGGTGGCTCTGGCTCTGGTGTTCGGGAGCGAGTTGTTGAAGAGTCGGCGCCCCTTCCCGGCCGGATTGCTGGGTCCCCTGGGTTTCGCCGGTCTGCTTTTGCTGTGGATTCCAGGACTGGCACAGGCCAACCACCCGTCCAGCGTGAGCGAATTCATCTTCGATCTCATCCAATGCTTCGTGTTTTTCTGGTGTTTCTACTGCCTCGCCCGCGATGGCGGCGACATACGTTCGATTTTCCGGCGAGCTTTTGTCATCTTCGTGTTCCTGGCGGGCATCACGCTGTTCGGAACGCTGCTGAACACGCCGGACTGGCAGACACTCTGTCTGTGGGACGAGGGCGACAAAAATGGTCTAAGCCTAAAACCCACTACCTGGTCAGCGGATTTGGCATTTTTTGTCCCGGTGGCGGGGCTTTTGTTCCTGCCTGCCGGGGATCGCTGGCCATCGCTCTGGAAGTTCGCTGGCATCGCGGGGGTGATTATTATCGTTGGCAGCCAGTTTGTCAGTGGCGGTCGCACCGGGCTTCTATCGTCCCTGCTGGCGCTGGCGGCATTTGCGCTGCTGCCTTCATCAAGACGGTTGGCAGCCACGGTTGTCCTGGCAGGACTTCTGCTCAGCATCCCATTCCTGGATCAATCATGTGCCCAGCATTTAAGGCTGTATCGCTTGACTGTACCTGAACCTTATCTGCCTGATACGAGTGCCTGGAACCAAGATGACCTGACAGTGAGGCGACTGGACTACATATCCTCAAACCGCATCCGAGGGTATTTGCTGGGCTTGGAAAAAATGATGGAGGACCCCTTTCTTGGAGATGGATACAAACGATTCTGGTTGGAGACTCCCAATAGAAGGGCACGGGTTCATAATTTCTGGCTAAACTGGGCGATCTACACGGGCATTGCTGCGCCGCTGCTGTTCCTGTTGATGGTTGCGCTCATGCTGCGTGCCGGCTGGCGGCTCTTCCGCGACAAGTCCAGGCTCGCAGTCGAGCGGGAGGAGACGGCTCTGCTGGGTCTCATCCTGCTGTCAGGTCTGGTGATATCGATGCTCGAACACAACATCCCCATCGGAGTCTTTCGGGCTATAGCGGTCTGGTGGGCGGCTGCGGGTTGTCTGACAGGGAGCCTCGACCGTTCCGCTTCATCCCGCTCCTGACGCACTGCCCAAGCGCCAAGGCAACTCATCATTCTGACATTATCTCATCAATCCCCTGTCTTTCCGCTTCCCCAGGTTCAACCCATCTTGACGGCTGTTCAAATCCGTGCTAGACTTGGGATATGAAGTTATGTGAAAGTGGGCAAGCCCCACTTTTCATTTTATATCGGGAACGAAACCGGTTGCCGACTTTTGGAGTGAAACGACATGTCTAACGAGTTACAAATCGCCTTCAACGAGATTGCGCAAATGCGGGCTTTGCCAGCTGACGTGGTGCTGGAGGCCTTGCAGAGGGCCTTGGTCGCGGCTTTCCGCAAGGATTCAGGCGCCAGTTCGGCACAGACCATCGAAGCGAAAATTGACCCCGACACCGGACGCGCCCGCATCTTTGCCGAAAAAGAGGTTGTTGAGGATGTCATCATTGACGCGACCGAAGTCACCCTGGAAGAGGCGCGTTTTTATAACCCCGAAGCGCAAATCAACGATACCGTCCTGGTTCAGGTCGAACATACCACCAGAAGTTTTGGGCGCATTGCGGCGCAAACCGCCAAGCAGGTCATCCTGCAAAAAATCCGTGAGGCGGAACGAGCCGCGCTCTATGAAGAATTCATCAATCGTGAAGGCGACCTCATCACTGGCACGGTTCAAAGTGTGAACTCGAGACAGGTCACCCTGAGTCTGGGACGAGCAGAGGCCGACCTCATCCGCTCGCAGCAAATTCCCGGCGAGCGCTATCGAACGCACGAGAAAATTCGCGTCTATGTCATGGAGGTCAAAAACAGCACGCGCGGCCCCCAAATCATCGTCAGTCGGGCGCACCGAAATATGCTGCGGCGGCTGCTGGAATATGAAGTGCCCGAAATCTACAATGGTCAGGTGGAAATCAAGAATATCGCCCGCGAGGCGGGTCATCGTTCCAAGGTGGCTGTGGCCGCCTTGCAGGATGGCGTTGACCCGGTCGGCGCCTGTGTTGGCATGCGCGGCATACGGATACAAAACATCGTTAAGGAACTCCATAACGAAAAAATTGATGTCATCGAATGGAACACGGATGCCGAAGCCTTTATCTCCAAAGCCTTAAGCCCGGCGCGGGTGACCAGTGTTTATCTGGATGATGACCCGCTTGAGGGGCGCACAGCCGTTGTCATTGTGCCTGATGACCAGCTGTCCCTGGCGATTGGGCGCGAAGGGCAGAATGCGCGGCTTGCCGCCAAGCTCACTGGCTGGCGCATTGACATCAAGAGCGTGACGGAAACGGTACAGGCTGCGCTTGACAATCTCGATGCCCCGCCATTCGACAGTCTCGCTGAGCGCTATGCCGACCTGATTGCCGAGGCACACCGCATCATGGAGAAGAAACAACTGGCGCTGACGGTCATGCCCGAAGAATACAAGGCGCTGGGGCGCTTTGCCAGCCTTGTCGAACAGGCTTTGCTAGCACAGCGCAATGAGGAACGTGAACAGTATCTCCGGGAACGCGAAGCTGTCAAATCCACCCTGTCGCCCGACATGTTCAAATTGCCGCTGGATGTGCTGGCGGTGTCGCAAGAGATACTTGACATCCTTGAGCCATACGAAAACATTGGCGAAGTGATGCTCGCCTGTCTGGTTGATGAGGCCATCGTCGCCCGCAAACTCGCCTC
This sequence comes from Anaerolineae bacterium, assembly GCA_034421915.1. Classification (GTDB taxonomy): domain Bacteria; phylum Chloroflexota; class Anaerolineae; order Aggregatilineales; family Phototrophicaceae; genus UBA6055. Next base: position 67,129 of record DAOUKA010000187.1, on the reverse strand, counting down.
GCTTGAGGGCGACCCCATGAGCGAGATTCAATCCGCCCTCGACAGCATTATGATAGCGAATATCGAACAGCTGCTGGCGGAAGCGCAATCTGTCGAAGACAGTGAAGAGCCTGTCGCGGCTGTGGATGACGAAGCGGCGCCGCTTGAAGAGCCAGCCGAGAGCGAGCAGCCTGTCAGCGCCAGCCAGCCAGATGACACAGAAGAAGACGGGACCTTGCTGGATGCCTTCGGTCAGCCCATCATCGACGAAAAACTGGATGGGGAATTGGCAGCGGTGGGTGTTGAGAGCATGTTGGAAGCCGAAACCAGCTTGGTTGGCGCAAAATCGCCCTTTGAAAAGACCCGGACGGATACAAACGACTTTGGCAGCGCATACGAAGACATCGAATACGATGAGGACGACAAAGACGAATCCGAGTTTGAACTGGATCTCACCAAAAGCAAGAAGAAACGCCGCAAAGACCGTCAAAAACGGCGTCAGCTTATCCTGGATGAGAAAAGTGGCGAAGTCATTGCCAAACGCCGCCGCAAAGGTCGGCGCGGAAGCTGGGATGACGAGACTTGGGAAGATTACGATTATTAGCCCAGCAGCCTGGATATGGCAGCGTGATGGGGACACATCATGGCAGGCAAACACCGACCGCAGCGCACCTGCGTTATGTGCCGTGAGAAAAAAGACAAGCGGGATTTGACGCGCTTGACAGTCGTTGACGGGAGATTGCGGATAGATGAGTCTGGAAAAATGAACGGGCGCGGAGCATACTTGTGCAGCAGCCCGAAATGCTGGGAGCTGGCGGCGGCGCGCCCACGGATGATGGATAAGGCACTGCGCGTGGAATTGAGCAATGATGACCGCATCTACTTAGGCCAGATGAAACCATCATGAAACAAGTCCGAATGGCGGGAGCGCTCCGCGCCGGCGGGCGGAATCCTGCGCTTGCAGAAAACCATAACCTGTCTGACTGGCGGGAGCCCGCGAAAAAAGACAGATAAAATTGGCAGGACAACCTATCCTGCCCCAGACAGTCGCCCAAACTGAAGGAGGTAGGAATGCCCAAAACACCCGACATCATTTTAATACCCGATTATCTAACCGTTCGTGAATTAGCCGAGTTAATCGAAACCAGTCCGATTAACGTGATGAAGCGGCTGATTAGCAATGGCATTATGGCGGCCATCAACGAGCAAATCGACTATGACACGGCGGCCATTGTGGTTGAGGAAATGGGATACACTGCCCAATCCGCCAGCGCTGTTGCCGCCGCCGAAGAGGAGGAGAAACGGGCTGAACAGCGCGAAGAAAAATGGAGCGTCATGTATGAGGGCGAAGCGCCGAATACATTGGTCAGCCGCCCGCCCATCATCACCATTCTGGGTCATGTGGATCATGGCAAGACGACCCTGCTGGATGTCATCCGTAAAACGGCCGTTGCCGAGGGCGAAGCTGGCGGAATCACCCAGCATATCGGCGCTTATCAGGCACAGCACGATGGGCAGTTATTGACCTTCCTGGACACACCGGGGCATGAGGCTTTTACGGCGATGCGTGCGCGCGGCGCACAGGGCGCTGACATCGCCATCCTGGTTGTTGCCGCCGATGACGGGGTGATGCCAACCACCCGCGAAGCGCTTGACCATGCGCGGGCGGCAGATGTGCCGCTGGTTGTCGCCATCACCAAGGTGGACAAGCGCAATGCCAGCCCCGAAATGGTGAAACAGCAGCTTGCCGAACTAGAGCTTATTCCTGATGACTGGGATGGCAACACCATCATGGTTGAGGTGGATTCACTTTCTGGCAGCGGCATTGAAGACTTGCTGGAGGCATTGATTCTGGTCGCTGATGAAAATGAAATCATCGCCAACCCCCAGGGCCGGCTGCGCGGAACGGTTGTAGAAGCCGAGGTAGACAAGAGCCGCGGCACGATGGCAACCCTGCTGGTGATGAACGGCACCATGAAACCTGGCGATGCCGTCGTCGCCGGGACATCTTATGGCAAAGTCAAGGCGATGTTCGACTCGGCTGGCACGCAGGTCAAGCAGGCGATTCCATCCATGCCCGTCTCGGTTCTCGGCTTGGATTCACCGCCGGCGCCGGGCGTCATGTTTGAAATCGTCAAGAACGACAAAACCGCCAGAAGCATTGCCGAAGACCGCCGACAGCAGGCGCGGGAGCGCAGCACCCGCAGCCAGACTGAAGCCGTACTGACCCTGGAAGACCTTTTCAAGCAGTTTCAGGCTGGCAGCGCCAAAGAGTTGGCGATGGTTCTCAAAACGGATGTTCAGGGATCCATCCAGCCTATCACCGACGAACTCAAGAACATCTCCGAGCGCAATGAAGAAGGCATCGCCATACGTGTCTTGCGTCAGGAAGTCGGGCGCATCACGGAATCGGATGTGATGCTGGCAAGTGCCTCGAATGCCATCATCGTTGGATTCAATGTGGGTGTGGATATAGCTGCATCCGCTTGGGCAGAGGCGCAGGGCGTAGAAATCCGCAAGTACAACATCATCTACAAACTGTTTGAAGACATCGAATTGGCATTGCACGGCATGCTTGAACCCAAATATGCCAACAGGGTTGTTGGTGTTGCCGAAGTTCGCCAAACCTTCAAAATCCCGCGAAGTGGCGTTATTGCCGGCAGTATGATTAAGCAAGGCGAGGCACGCCGCAATGCCAAAGCGCGTTTGAAGCGCGGCAGCAAAGTTATTGCCGAAAACGTCAACGTAAGTTCGCTCAAGCGCTTTCAGGATGATGTTCGTGAAGTGCGTTCGGGATTTGAGTGTGGCATTGGTTTGGAAGGTATCAACAATTACAAGGAAGGCGACATTATCGAATTCTTTGTCCGCGAGCGTGTGAACTAGCGTGAGGGACAACAGCGATGTCCATTAAACAGGGGCGCATGAGTGACCGCATTCACCAGATTTTGAGCCAGCTGCTCTTGCGCGAAATATCCGACCCGCGTCTGCGCGGCATTACTATCACCGAAGTTCAGCTGGATGCTGAACTCATGTATGCTAAGGTTTATGTCAGCGCCCTGGGAAACGAAAGCCGTGAAGCAGAAGTGATGCAGGCGCTGCGCCGCGCCACCGGTTTTTTGCGGCGTGAAGTCGGCAAGCGCATCCGAATCCGCCACACACCTGAACTTCACTTTTATTGGGATCAAACGCTGGAACGCGCCGAGCGCATCAACCAGATTATCTCCAATCTGGACATCCCGGCGGAAATCAGGAAAGATGACACGAATGACAGCGACTGACCCACAATGGCAAGCCGCCGCCGAAGCCATTCTCGCAGCCCACTCGATTCTTCTAGTCGCGCATACAGCGCCGGATGGAGATGCGGTTGGGTCGCTGCTGGGGCTGGCGGAATCACTGCGCCCGATGGGGAAAGACATTACCGCCGTGGTTGATGAGGGTGTGCCTGACAAGCTGTCGTTTATGCCGCGCAGTGAAACTGTCCTGGCGGAGATTTCCACAGGCGAGTTTGACCTGATGATTGCTGTCGATTCAAGCGATGTGGAACGCATCGGCAAGGCTGGCGCCTATGGTCTTGCCCATAGCCGGACCGTCATCAACCTTGACCACCATCCGACCAATACCCGCTTCGGCGACATCCATCTCATCGTGCCGCAGGCGGTAGCAGCCGCCGAAGTCGTCTTTGATTTTCTTCATTATCTCAACTGCGAAATCCCTGAAGACGCTGCCTATGCCCTGCTGACAGGTCTCATCACCGATACGCGCGGGTTTCGGATTAGCGCCACCAACAGCCGCACCCTGGAAATCGCACAGGCACTCGTGCGAAAGAAGGCGCCCCTGTCGCGCATTATGGCATACACCCTCAACAGCCGCAGCTATGCGGAGGTCGAATTGTGGAAACTGGTATTGCCATCGGTTCAACTGGACAAGGGCTTGATTCAAGCGACCGTCACACAAAATAACATTGCCCAAGCAGGTCTGGACACAATAGGCGACAGCGGGCTGGTGAATCACCTGGTGGAGGTGGATGAGGCAAAAGTGTCTGTTGTGTTTCGGGAACTGCCCGATAATCAGGTCGAAATCAGCTTCCGCTCAAAATCGGGTTATGATGTGGCGACTCTGGCTTTTCGGCTCGGTGGCGGTGGACACAGACAGGCTTCGGGCTGCACGCTGAAAGGCTCGCTGGAAGAGCTTCGTCGGCGGGTTCTGCCACTCGCCCATCAAGTCATCGCCGAAGGGAGACCCGAACTTGACTAAACTCGGTCATGCGGGCTTCCTTAACCTCAACAAGCCGCTGCGATGGACAAGCCACGATGTGGTCGCGCGGGTTCGGCATCGTTACCAAGCACTGACGGGTTCCAGGAAAGTCGGCCATGCCGGCACACTCGACCCACTGGCAAGCGGCGTGCTGGTTTTGTGTCTTGGCAAGGCTACCCGCCTCAGCAGCTATATCATGCGCAGCCGCAAGCAGTATCGGGCGCAAATCACCCTGGGCAAAACGACCACCAGCTACGATGCCGAAGGCGATGTCGTCACAATAGCTGACGCTGGCAAAATCACAATAGCCGATATTCAAAGGGTTTTGCCACCATTCATCGGGGACATCCAGCAGATCCCGCCGATGTACAGCGCGGTCAAGGTAGCGGGCCAAAAGCTCTACCAACTTGCGCGTCAAGGAAAATCTGTCGAACGCAAAGCGCGTCAGGTACACATCCATTCTATCGAAATCCTTTCCTGGAATCACCCGGTGCTTGAAGTGGATGTCCATTGCAGTTCGGGCACCTATATTCGGAGTCTGGCACATGACATAGGAGGGGCTTTGGCTGTTGGCGGCTATCTATCCGCTTTAAGGCGCGTTGCCAGTGGAGTTTTCAAAATTGGCGACAGCATCAGCCTGGACAGGCTGATGGATGGCGATGAATGGCTTGGGCAAATCATATCCCCTCATGCCGCGCTCAAGGATCAACCCTGCCTGACCCTCAATGCCAGCGAGATTCAGCGCATTAAGCAGGGACAATTCATCCAGCGGCGGACGGACATTGAGGCGGGTCATGTTTTCGCCTTTACCGAAGAGAAGCAGCTGGTCGCCATTTTGAAGCCGCGAGGGCAGTTGTGGAAACCGCATAAAGTATTTTGGGATTGCCCTTGATACAATGACCTCGGCCGGACTCCGCTTAAATATGAGGATTCGCAATGAAACACGTCCGCAGTCTCGAGGAAGCAAAGCTCGACACCGCTTCTGTTGTGACCATTGGCGTCTTTGATGGCGTGCATATCGGACATCAAACGCTCATCAAGCGCCTCGTCGCCAATGCCCGTGCCAGCAATCGGCTGGCGGCTGTCATCACGTTTTTCCCGCATCCGGACAAGCTGCTGCGCCAAGTGGACAAGCGCTACTATCTCACAACCCCCAAACAGCGTGCCAGTCTTATGCTGGCTCTTGGTGTCGATTGCGTGATTACGCACCCCTTTAATGCTGCAATTCGACAGATGCCGGCGGCGGATTTCGTTGAGCAGCTTGTCAAGCACCTGAAAGTGAAAGAGCTTTGGGTCGGCGCGGATTTTGCATTGGGATACCAGCGTGGCGGGAATGTCGAATTCCTGACTGCGCAGGGTCAAGAGCGCGGCTTTCGTGTAAGCGTCATCGAATTGATGATGAGCGCGGCTGACGACAAAGTTATACGCAGTTCACAGGTCAGGGAGCATGTTCGGCGCGGCAGCATGGACAAGGTGAAAACCTGGCTGGGACGTTCTTATGCCCTGGCGGGGAAAGTTGTACACGGGGAAAAACGCGGCGCGGCGATTGGCTTTCCAACCGCCAACATCGAGGTATGGTCAGAACAGATTATCCCTGCCAACGGGGTCTATGCCGGCTGGGCAAGGCTCGGCGGCGAGACCTTCAAAGCCGCCATCAACATCGGCATCCGCCCGACTTTTGAGGGCGACAGCCTGTCCATCGAAGCGCATCTGCTGGATTTTGACCGCGATATTTATGGCAGGCAGTTGGAAGTGACCTTTGAGGCCAGGCTACGCCCGGAGAAAAAATTCGACAGCCTTGAGGCATTGGTGACACAGATAGGATTGGATGTCGATGCGGCGCGTGACTATTTAGGAGATGATGCCAGCCTCATTTTTTAGAGAGTTCGAGAAAAGAGAATACAGTACATACTGATAGAAGCGCGAACTGTAAAACGTATAACAGCAGGGGATAGCGCAGACACGAACTCTTGGAAGAAATGGTGAAGGATTCATTTATGAACGAGCTAACATCAACCAGTCTGCCGCTGGAGGCGATACGTGCCTTTTGTGAGCAGCATCCAATTAAGCATCTGTCGCTGTTCGGCTCTGCACTGCGGGATGAACTCAAGCCGGAGAGTGATATTGACCTGCTGGTGGAATATGTGCCTGATGCGCGTATCAGCTATTTTGATATGGCACAGCAGGAAATAGACCTGAGCCAGATTATTGGACGTCGCGTTGATTTACGCACCCCACAGGAACTAAGCTGTTATTTTCGTCAGCAAGTTATCGAAAGCGCAAGGCTCGTTTATGAAAAAAAGCCCTGAAAATGATCGAGGGCGCTTGACTCATATGTTAGAGGCAGCGCAAGAAGCACATCAATTTTCAATCGGACACACACGCACCACATTAGAGAATAACCGTCTGTTACAATTAGCTTTGGTCAAAGCAGTGGAAATTGTTGGCGAAGCCGCCAGTCAAATTACGGATGAATTCCAAGCGAAACACACTCAAATACCTTGGGCGCAAATCAGGGGGAGGCGACATCGCCTGGTTCATGCTTATTATGATATTGATCTCGCTGTTCTGTGGGATACAGTCAGCGAGGCCTTACCACCACTTATTGCAGAACTGCAACAAATAATCTCATCGGATGACGAATATAGAAAACCCGATTAATCACTCTTGCGCTTGGGCATTTTGTATCCGATTCGCTCCATAAATTGTTCATTGCTGCGCCAGTTCTTCAAAACCTTAACGCGGGTGTCGAGATGAACCTGCGTTTCCAGCAGCTTTTCCAGTTCATCACGCGCATCCACGCCAATCTGCTTAATCATGCCCCCGCGTTTGCCAATCAGAATCCCCCTCTGTGAATCCCGTTCGACATAGATGAATGCCTCGATAATCGTGATGTTGGCTTTCTCTTTGAAACGGTTGATTTCAACCGCGACCGTGTAAGGGATTTCGGCGCTGGTTAGATTGATAATTTTCTCTCGAATGATCTCGGCCGCAATAAACCGCAGGTTGGATTCGCTCACCTGCTCGACTGGATAATATCGCGGACCCAGCGGCAGAAGTGGAATTAGCGTATTGACGAGTTCATCAAGTCCCTCTCTTTCCCGCGCGCTGGTCGCCAGCGCGCGGTGACAATCAACCAGTGTCAGATAGCGTCCTCGGTCGAGGGCACCGGTGACGAGGTCAGCTTTGTTTAGCACAAGCAATTTAGGCGTCTTGGGCGCTACCTCCCCGAGCAGCCTGGATATGTGTCTGTCTTCGTTCTTTGGCGCTTGCGAGCCATCCACAATCCACAGAATGACATCGGCATCTTTGAGGGCATCATGGGCAACCTGCACCATATAGTCCCCCAGGCGGGTATGTGGCTGGTGGATGCCTGGTGTGTCAAAAAACAGAATTTGTACATCGGGTCGGGTGTAAATCCCTAACTGTCGCTGGCGCGTAGTCTGTGGTTTGGCGGTGACAATCGCCAGCTTTTGACCCAGTATGGCATTGATTAAGGTGGATTTGCCCACATTCGGACGGCCCACCACCGCAACCACCCCCGAACGGTGGTCTGCGCTCCAGTCATCGCTAAAAATCGAATCCAGATCACTCATGCCGAGTCTGCCAGTCAGCAAGGCTGTCAAAAGCTGGCAAATAGTTGAGCAATCGCTGTGGGAAGGCAGCGCGATCCGACGCAATCAGCGCCCTCAAGCTGGCAAAGGGCTTGCGGTCTGATGCCTGACGATAAACAAGGACATCAAATGGAATGGCGAAGTCCAGCTGCTTGACAACTAGCATCTCATCGCTGCCATCATCGCGGTATCCCAATACATCCGCACGCGGATAAAGATGGCTGTGATGAACCAGGAATTCCCAGGCAGCTTCTGCGACCAGCATCTCGCCATAATCGACCACAACCAAATCCGGCACCAGCGAATGGAAGTGCCTGCCCAGATAAGGAATCCCGTAGCGGACAGCCAACTCGCCCGCTGCCACAAGCTCTCCGCTGGTCAACATGGCCGTCGACAGCAGGCAATCATTCCCCAGCCGTGTGACCACGCCCTCGATGATGTCCTGAATCGGCTCGCGCTTGGGGATGGCTTGTCTTGACATGGAAAGTCTTAATGATGCTCCGGTTCGGCGGGGATGTTAATGTCATCAAAGTTTTCAAATGGACGCACCCATCCAAGCCAAAACCCGATGGCAAGAATGAGCAGGAGCAAGCCGCTGACAAGCAGCAAACCAATGTTATGTGTTGCTGCCGCATCCAGCTGCGTGCCATAGATAACGCCAATGGACGCCGCCATAATCATCATGGTCATCCCCAGGCCGCCTGCCATCGCCAAACTGTACAAGGTTAGCCTGCTCGGCTGTCTTGCCGAGTTGGTGCTGTGTTCTTCTGTCACTCGAATTTTACCCCTTGTATGCTACACTCCATACACACTGAATTTTGCCTTTTGCAAGCCCATCCGTCAAGTCTGAGAGGTCGCAATGACAGTCAAAAGAGTATTATTGATTCGCCACGGTCAAATTGATTTCAATCGTGAGCATCGCTTGCAGGGTGTCATGTCAGTTCCACTCAATCATCAGGGGCGGACGCAGGCAAAGGACCTGGCACAATACCTCAAGTCACAGCCCATCCCGACATGACATGTCGATAGTAGAAAGTTCTCACTGGAATAAGCCAACGGGGCTTGACTTAACGAATCCAAGCTCCATAATAAAACACATCCAGAACCATTTAAGGGCTAACCAAAGGCAGCGCATAAGGAGAAACAATGTACGCCAAAGCTCATGTTCACAGTGACGTCGGGCTTGACACGATTGGTCTGCGTCCCGTTGACGTGAAAGGGGTTCACATTCATTGGAATATGAATCCGCCAGAACTCTACGAGCATGCCATCTACAATGGCGAAGGCGAAATAACCAACAAGGGGGCCATTCGCATCTTGACCGGTCAATACACCGGACGCAGCCCCAAGGACAAATTCTTCGTCGCACAAGAGCCATCCATCGACAAGATCTGGTGGGGGGACATCAACCAGCCTACATCCCCTGAACTTTTCGATCACATGCACGAGAAAGCGCTCAATCATCTGAGCCACCGCCGTGATTTGTATGTATATGACGGATTTGCCGGCTGGGATAAAAAACATCGGCTGTCCATTCGCGTTGTCAGCGAAGTCGCCTACCACACATTGTTCGCCTGGAATATGTTTGTTCACGCTACAGAAGACGAGCTAAGGCATCATGTACCCGAATTCACCGTCTTGGCGGCGCCGAGCTTGATTGCCCGCCCTGACGTAGACGGGACGCGCACTGGCACATTTATAGGCGTTAATATCGAGAAGCGATTGATTGTCATTGTCGGAACGATGTATTCTGGCGAGGTCAAAAAAGGCATCTTCTCGATTATGAATTATATGCTGCCCGACAGAGGCATCATGCCCATGCACTGTTCAGCCAATATCGGCCCCGAAGGCGACAGTGCCATATTCTTTGGCCTAAGCGGCACGGGCAAAACAACACTAAGCGCCGATTCCTCACGTACTTTGATTGGTGATGACGAGCATGGCTGGGGCAACGATGGCGTCTTCAACTTTGAAGGCGGCTGTTACGCCAAGACCATCAACTTGCGCCCGGAAAGTGAACCCGAAATTTATGCCACCACGCAGATGTTTGGCACCATTTTGGAAAACGTTCCCTTAAACGAAGACCGTTCACCAGACTTTGACGACAGCCGTTACACCCAAAATACCCGCTGCGCCTATCCCATCAGCTACATCCCCAACGCAAGTGACAGCGGCATCGGTGGGCATCCCAGGAATATCATCTTCCTGACGGCTGATGCCTTTGGTGTCCTGCCGCCAATCAGCAAATTGTCGCCCGGGCAGGCGATGTATCACTTCATTAGTGGTTACACCGCCAAGGTCGCTGGCACGGAACGCGGCGTAACAGAACCCCAAGCCACCTTCAGCGCTTGTTTTGGCGCACCATTTATGCCCTTGCACCCCATGGTTTATGCCGAATTGCTGGCAGAGAAAATCAAAAAGCACGGCTCAGCCGTCTGGCTCATCAACACCGGCTGGACAGGCGGCGAATATGGCACTGGCAGCCGCATCAAGCTGTCTTATACGCGCCGTATGGTCAAGGCCGCACTGGATGGCGAATTGGATGATGCCGAATTTGAAGAAGAACCCTTCTTCGGGCTGATGATACCCGGCGGCGTACCCGACATTCCAGCGGAAATCCTCAATCCGCGCCATACCTGGCGCGACAGGGATGCCTATGATGCCAAAGCGAAGGCACTGGCTGGCATGTTCAAAGCAAACTTCAGGGCGTTCGCAGATCAAGCCAGTGAAGATGTCCTGCTTGGCGGTCCAAAGGTCTGATGCAACTGGCAGTCATCGCATCAACAAATCAACATCATTCCTGTCGAAAATATGGACAAAAAGGACAGATTGCACAGAGGAAAAAAGCCTGTTATCAGATACAATCGCTCCGTTTTGATGGCACAACTGTATTCGAGAGGAAATGGAAGCAATGACCGAACCCATTCGCGTAGCAGTGACCGGCGGCGCTGGTCAGATTGCCTACAGCCTGCTCTTCCGCATCGGCAATGGCGAGATTTTTGGTGCGGGGCAGAACGTTATCCTGCAAATCCTGGAGATTCCGGCCGCAATGGATGCCCTGCAAGGCGTGGTGATGGAACTCCAGGACAGCGCCCAGCCCCTGGTCAGCGACATCATCATAGCCGACGACCCCAAGGTCGCCTTCAAGGATGCCAACTGGGCAATCCTCGTCGGCGGCCGACCGCGGGGCGCGGCCATGGAACGGGGAGACCTCATTGCCGCCAATGGCCCGATTTTTGTATCGCAGGGCAAGGCATTAAACGACCATGCCGCCGATGATATTCGCATCGTCGTCGTCGCCAATCCCTGCAACTCCAACTGCCTGGTTGCCAAAGCCAACGCACCTGACATTCCCGCCAATCGCTGGTTTGCCATGACGCGCCTCGACGAAAATCGGGCAAAATCCCAACTGGCGGCAAAAGCAGGCGTGTCGGTTACGGATGTTACCAATATGGCGATTTGGGGCAACCACAGCGCCACCCAATTCCCCAACTTTGAGCATGCCAGGATCAAGGGGAAACCGGCCGAAGCACTTATCGCTGACCGGGATTGGCTGGAAAACAGCTTCATCAGCACCGTGCAAAAACGCGGCGCCGCGATTATCAAGGCACGCGGCCTTAGCTCCGCCGCCAGCGCCGCCAGCGCCGCGCTGGATACCATCCGCAGCCTGATTGCGCCAACCCCCGCCGGGGACTGGTTCAGCGCCGCCATCCCCAGCGAAGGCAACCCCTATGGCATCGAAGACGACTTGATTTATTCCTTTCCACTGCGGAGTGACGGGAACGGCGGCGCGGAAATGGTCAAGGGGCTGGAATTGAGCGGCTATGCCCTGACGAAAATCAAGGCATCCGAAGACGAATTAAAAGCAGAGCGCGAAGCCATCCGCGACCTGCTCTAAAGACAAAGCGCAGCAATCGGCTCACAGAGGTTTATTCCCGTAATTTGGATTGCCGCGCACGCGCTCAGACGATTTCGTCATTCTTGACTTTTTCAGCAGATGCCTGCACAAATTCGGGTTCTTCTGGCACAACCACCGCGAAGATAATGTACACGATAATCCCCGGGCCGCCTGCCAGGGCAAAAAGCGCCCACAGCAAACGAACAAGCGTTGGGTCAATGGCGAAGTAATCCGCAATTCCGCCACATACCCCGGCAATCTGACGATTCTTGCGCGAGCGATAAAGACGTTTGTTCTTGTTCATAGGATTCCAATCTCCTCTCTTTTCTTGGCGTGGTCTTATCTTTATCTACGAAAGAGCGGCGAATTTGTTGCAGCGACAGCGCGGGATTCCTGTCTGTTCCCGCCGGACAGGCTCACTTTTGCGCCATATCCAGACGAAAGGGACTCTTCCCGATTCCTGGATACACCCGCAGAAACCCCCAAAGAGCGCGAATGCCAATCCACAGCACCGTCACCAGCCAAACGGTGGTGAAAGCATTCGGATTATCGGTCGCAATCAGCTGCAAGCCCGCGAAACCGCAGGCGGTCGCCGCTATCATCGCATTGCGCAGAAAGCCATAATCGCTGGTTCCCCAATGGATTCCATCGGTGATAAACGCAATGGCATTGAGCGGTTGGGACAGAGAGGCGACCATCCAAGCTGCCAGAAAAACGGCGACCGTATCTTCTGGCACGAATGTTTCTGTCACCCATGGCGTCGTGACCAGCATCCCAAGCATGAGCAAGACACCTGCGCCCAAGCTCCAGAAAGTGGTCAATGTGGCGACGCGCCTGGCATGACGCATCTGCCCCGCCCCAAAGAAATAACCGACCAAACTCTGTGCTGTGGTGGCAAATGCTTCCTGCACCAGTGCCGTAAAGAACCACACCTGACGGATAACCTGATGCGCCGCGCCTGCTTCTGCGCCTATTTGCGTGGCGACGCGGGTCCCCAGCAGCATGAACAGGGTCAATAGACCCGTGCGGATAAACAAATCACGTCCTACCTTGATGAGCCTGAGCCCATGCCGCAGGTCTATCTCACGGGTAAAGCCCAATTTGCGCTTCACTTCCCACAGCATCCAGATGGCCCCAAGCCACTGGCTTAGCGAACTCGCCAGCGCCGCGCCACCCACGCCCATCGCCGGAATAAAGAAGCCGCCAAAGATGAACAGATAATCCAGCACAACATTGGTGATGTTAATTCCCAAGGCAATCCACAGGGCTGTTTTCATATCCTGAATGCCGCGCAAAGCGCCGAAGCCAACAATGGTCACGATGACAGCAGGCGCACCCAGCAGACGCAGCCGCACATAAAGCGTCGCCAATTCCAGGACCTCGCCCTCTGCGCCCAATGCCTGTGATGCCAGCGATGCGCCCGGAATCAGCAAGGCGATTAGCGCCAGACTCGCCAGCACCCCCAGCGCCAGCGCCAGACTGACGGCTTTGATGGAGTCATCGATATTGTCCTTGCCGTAGCTTTGGGCGACTTCGGTTTGCGTGCCAACGCCCAGGAATGCGAATGTCCAAAAGATCAGCGACAGGACACCGCTACCAACGCCCAGTGCAGCCAGCGAGTTTTTGCCCAGCTGCGCCACAAAGCCGGTATCAATCAGCCCGGTCACTGGCTCGGCTATCAGGGAAAACAAGACCGGCACCGAGAGAACGAGAATAGTGCGATGCGGTTGGCTAAAAAAAGGCTGTTGATTGGGCGCGATTTTTGTTTTTTCCATCAATTTTTAGTTTCCAAGCAGGGCGCCGACAAAATCGCTGTAACCATTCGCAAAGTCATCGATTGACATCCGCTTCCTGCCCGCCAACTGAAGCTCGGTCGGATAATACAAGCCAGCGCCAGTGCCGATGGCAATTTGTCCCCCGCGCTCAATGACCTGTCCCGGACTGGCAAGCCCAGACCCCTCCCAGCCAGCATGGATGTTAAGCCGCTGGTCATGCCAGCAGGTGAAGGTGCCAGGCCAAGGCTTGAAGGCCCGCACCCAGCGCTCAATCGCAGCCGCCGATTGCGACCAGTCGATTCTGCCTTCCTCTTTCTTGATTCGCGGAGCATAGCTCGCCCGCGATTCGTCCTGTGCTTGCGGTTTGATTTCGCCAGACAGAACTTTTGGCAGGGTTTCGATGAGCAGTTCCGCGCCAAGGTGCGCCAATTTGTCGTGCAGGCTTTGACCGGTTTCGGTTTTTTCAATCGGAATCGAGCGTTTTGCCAGCATCGGACCCGTATCCAGCCCGGCATCAATCATCATAATGGTAATGCCGCTTTCGGCATCGCCAGCACGAATGGCCGCCTGAATCGGCGCCGCGCCGCGCCAGCGTGGCAACAGCGAGGCATGGACATTAAGCGCGGCGCATTTCGGTAAATCCAGCACAGCCTGCGGCAAAATCTGCCCAAAGGCCGCCACCACAAAAAAGTCGGCCTCCCATTGCATCAGCGTATCAATCGCTTCGCTTTGGCGGATGCGCTTTGGCTGGAAAAGCGGCAGCCCGGCCGCGACCGCTATGCGCTTGATTGGAGATTGTCGCAGCTGCTTGCTGCGTCCAGCCGGGCGGTCAGGCTGGGTCAGAACCGCCATCACATCATGGTGGGCAATAAGCGCCGCTAAAGTGGGAACGGCAAAATCAGGCGTTCCCATGAAGACAATCCTTGCCATATCGCGCCTTGTCCCTCGTCCCTGTCAATGGTAGCATCAGGCTATTATTTTATGAAATTATGCGGATGCGGTCTATGATCGAAAAGGAATGGGTGCTTGCGCCCCAAGCTCCCGCATCTTACCTTTGTCAAAACTGGGACGTTCACCCCATCCTCGCTCAAATCATGCTCAATCGCGGCTTCAAAGAACCCGAAGGCGCCCAGCGTTTCCTGTATCAAAACGACCTGCCTGAAGACCCCCGCGACATGAAAGACATGGACAAGGCAGTCGAGCGGATTAGCGCCGCCATCGCCGCGCATGAACCCATCGTGGTTTATGGCGATTTTGATGCTGACGGGGTCTCCGCAACGGCGCTGATGACACAGGTCTTGACCGAACTGGGCGCCAGGGTCACAGCTTACTTTCCCGACCGCTTCAAGGAAGGCTATGGTCTCAACACAGAGGCGCTTGAGCTTTTGGCTGAACAGGGCGCAAAATTGGTCATCACCGTCGATTGCGGGATTCGTTCGGTGAATGAAGTTCGCGCTGGTCGGCTCTTCGGTCTCGATATGATTGTCACCGATCACCATTCGATAGGTCCAGAAATACCCGCGGCGCTGGCTGTCATCAACCCCCAGCAGGCGGACTGCCCAGGCAGTTCCAGTCTGGCAGGCGTGGGGGTCGCCTTTATGCTGGCAAAGGCGCTGCTGCTGCATCGCTGGCACAAGGACCGCGCCAATTATCCCCACAGCCTGCGCCTGTCTGACTTGCTCGATTTAGTCGCGCTCGGTACGGTTGCCGATGTGGTGCCCTTAAACGACAGCCTGAATCGGCGTCTGGTCAAGCACGGCTTGCAGACCATCAACGAGATGCGCCGCCCTGGCATTCAGGCGCTCGCAGCGGTCGCCAAGCTGGAGTCGGGTCCAATCAAAGCGCCGGATATCGGCTTTAGGCTTGGACCGCGCATCAATGCCGCCGGTCGTCTCAAATCAGCTTGGGTTGCTTACAATCTGCTATCCGCCAAAACCTTCTCCGAAGCCGAACCCCATGCACAGGAATTGCAAAGGCTCAATTCGTGGCGACAAGATCTCACCCGTCAGGTACAGGCAGCTGTCAATGCGCAAATCGAAGGGGTGGAAAACCTGTCTTTGATATTTGAGGGCGATGAGAACTTCCATGCCGGGGTCCTTGGATTGGTGGCAGGACGGGTGACCGAAGAACATTATCGCCCGACAGTTATCCTTGAAATGGGCGCTAGGGAAAGCCGCGCTTCCTGCCGCAGCATCCCTGAATTTCATATCACGCAGGCTCTCGACCAATGCGCCGACCTGTTAGTCCGACACGGCGGCCATGCGATGGCTGCCGGATTTACGGTCAATAACCGCAACATGGCGGTCTTGCGCGAAAAACTGGAGCAAATCGTGGCGGAATCGCTTGACAAGCAAGACCTGCGCCCGAAACTCCACCTTGACCAGGAACTGCAGCTGGATGACCTGAGCGAAGATTTGGCCTATGCTGTGAGCGCCCTTGAGCCAACCGGACAGAAAAACCCGCCAGCGGCTTTTATGAGCAGGAACTTGAATGCGGTCAGGTGCTACCGAGTTGGCAAAGATGGCGCACATCTCAAACTCAAATTCGCGCGAAACGGAAAACCCCCCATCGACGCCATCAGTTTTGGCACAGGCGACCGAGCCGCGGAGTTCTCGCGCAGCGTAGATGCCGCCTATCATTTGGAAATGAATGAATGGAACGGCAATCGCAGCCTGCAAATGCAGCTGCTGGATATTCGCCCGGCGGCTCATGCCTGAGCTCGCGCCTTGACCTTGACCAGCAAGCGGCGTATATTGTGCGGATTGAAGCTGTGAACACGATGATATGAGGTGCTTAAAAGGAGGAAACTTGGAACAAAAACCAAAACGGGCGGCGGGCGAGCTAAAATTTTCTTATGGCGGGCAAGCCGTCATTGAAGGCGTGATGATGCGCGGCGCCCACTCCATGGCAGTCGCCGTGCGCGACCCCAAAGGACAGATTGTCATCCACGAACAAGGGATCAACGCCACGCTGTATCGTGGACGCATCGCCCGCACGCCCTTTCTGCGTGGACTGGTTGGCTTGTGGGATGCGCTGGGGCTTGGCATTCGCGCCTTGATGTGGTCGGCCGATGTCGCGCTGGATGAAGAAGAGGACATCAGTTTTAATGGGCCCATCGGCTGGGCGACCATCGCCATTTCCCTGCTCATCGGGCTGGGAATCTTTTTCCTGCTGCCCACCACTGCCGCCACTGGCATCGGCAATCTGCTCGGTCTCAGCACCACCGCAAGCGAAATTATCGTTGACGAAGACGGCAATGAAATCGCTGTTGCCAGCGAAAACAGCAATTTCCTGGCATACGAGGCACTGCCGATTGGCTTTGATGCCTTTGTCATTAACTTGATTGAAGGCATCATACAGTTGGCGATTCTGGTGGTTTATATCTGGTTTGTTGGACGCACAAGTGATGGCAAACGCATATTCTCTTATCACGGCGCCGAGCACAAGACGATTAACGCCTATGAGGCCGGCGACGAACTCATCCCCGAAACTGTCAGCCGCTACCCGATTGAGCATCCGCGCTGCGGGACGGCTTTCCTGCTGACAGTCGTATTTGTCAGTGTGTTCCTGTTTTCATTGATTGGCCGCCCGCCATTTGCGCTTTTGATTCTGTCGCGTGTATTATTCATTCCCATTATCGCTGGCATCGCTTATGAATCTCTGAAATACAGCGCCGCCAACCTCGACAAACCCTGGATTCGATTCATGATCCAGCCCAATCTGGCACTTCAACACTTGACGACCAATGAACCCAGCCTGGATATGATTGAAGTTGCGATTGTCGCCTTTAAGCAGGTCTTGCTTTCCGAGGGGATGATTCCAGCCGACGAAGCAGAAATCCCGCCGCCCCGCCCCGAAGCCGCCCACTCGCCAGGAGGAGATTAGCAGCTTGGCTTTCATTAACGTCAAACACATCAGGAAAGCATTGCTGGCATTGGGCATTGGGCTGTTTTTCCTCCAGCTGTATCTGGATATTGCCCGCCAGCAAAGCGAGGTCAACAACGATTTAACCAGAAGTGACCAGAGTTTATACATGGATATTGCGAAACAGGCATACGAGTCCCGTTTTCAATACACAGCAACTCGCAATCGCATGCCGCTTTATCCTTGGCTCCAGGCCTTGTTTTATTCGCCGGAGATGGATGACGAAGCATTTTTTGAACAGGGGAAACAGTTCAACGTCATTTTATCTTTAGCTTGTTTATGGGTTCTCGGCATCGTCTTTTTCAGAAAGTTTTCCAAAATCTATGCTTTCTATGCCATGTTAGTAATCGCCTTTCTGGTATTTGCCATCAAAGCTCCCTTCTTCCAAACCGAGATTCTGTTTTACACCTTGTTTGGCTTTGCCTTCATCCTGTCGCTCGATACGCTCATATCCCCCAAGTGGTACAAGTCCATTGGAGTCGGCCTGTTGTTTGCGCTGGCTCACTTCAGCAAAGCCAGCGCCATGCCGGGCTTGTTTATTTTCATAAGCAGTTATGGCATCCTGCTTTTGCTCAGGTTGTTCAACGGCAAGCTGGAACAAAAATGGATAATCAAGACGGTCTGTTATGCCCTCGCGCCGCTTGCCGTATTTATGGTCTTGCTGTTCCCTTATTTTCAGGAGAGCAAAGAAAAGTACGGCGCTTATTTCTACAATATCAACACCTCTTTTTATATGTGGTATGATTCGTGGGATGAAGCCAGACATGCCACCAAGCTGGTGGAGGAACAAGGGGGTTGGGCTAATTTGCCCACAGAAGAACTGCCCAGTTTAAGCAAGTACCTTGAGGGACATTCATTGCATGAGATACTCCGGCGCTTCAGGGACAACATTATCGAACTGCACGCTTACAGCTGTGCTGCTGTCAACAGAAATTGGAGCTATGTGTACGGATATTGCGCTCAAGTCGGATTGGGGTTGCTTGTCTTTGCACTTAGCCTGCCGATGCTTCTCAAAGGTTTCCAGTTGCAAAGCAGTTACAAGCATTGGCACATTGTCTGGTATGTCCTGTTGTTTTTTATGTTGTATGTTGCCTCATTGATATGGTACACACCTATCGCCAAAGGGCCCAGAACTATCCTGTCATTGATGATTCCATTGCTATGGATAACTGGATTCATCATTCATTCGCCGCAGATACAATCTTTGCAACTTATATTATTCCAGCGCCCAATCCGTGTTATCTACATTGTTTATGGGATGATGATCATAACCGTGTTCTTTGAAATCTACCAGCTCGCCACTTATCGTGCGGTGCTGCTATACGGCGGCAAATAAATGCCCGTCCCAAGGCCCATTCCAAATAACCCAATCGCCGCATCACCCCGTCCCGAATCCACTCGCTCCGCAGGGGATGATTAACGTGTTAGCCTTCATTAACGCCAAACGCATCGTGAAAGCATTGCTGGCGCTGGGCATTGTGCTGTTTTTCCTCCAGCTGTATTTGCAAGCCGCCCAACAGCAAAGCAAAGTCAACAACGATTTGACCAGACACGACCAGGGCGCATACATGAACTTTGCAAAAGAAGCCTACGAAACCCATCTGCAATACACTGGCTCACGCAATCGTATGCCGCTTTATCCTTGGCTCCAGGCTCTATTTTATTCGCCAGGGATGGATGACGAAGCATTTTTCGAACAGGGCAAGCAACTCAATATAGCTTTATCCTTAGTCTGCCTGTTGACGCTTGGAATCGCTTTTTTCGCAAAGTTCTCCAAAGTCTATGCTTTTTATGCGCTGCTAGTGATTGCTTTTCTCGTATTTGCCATTAAGTCTCCTTTCTTCCAAACCGAGATTCTGTTTTACACTTTGTTTGGCTTTGCCTTCATCCTGTCGCTCGATACGCTCATATCCCCCAAGTGGTACAAATCCATTGGGGTCGGCCTGTTGTTTGCCTTGGCACACCTTAGCAAAGCGAGCGCCTTGCCGGGATTATTCATCTTCATAAGCAGTTATGGCATCCTGTTTTTTCTCAGGTCGTTTAGCCGCGATTTGGATCGAAAATGGATGATTGAGACAGTCTTATCTGCTCTTGCGCCGCTCGCGGTGTTTATGATTTTGCTATTCCCCTATTTTCAGGAAAGTAAAGAAAAATACGGCACCTATTTCTACAACGTCAATACCACTTTCTATATGTGGTATGATTCTTGGGAGGAAGTTAAAAATGGTACGCGGCTTGCGGGCGACAGAAGAGGTTGGCCCCACATGCCCCACGAAGAAATACCCAGTTTAAGCAAATATCTTGAGGAACATTCAGCAGATGAAATTATCGACCGACTTCGGCAAGGCATTACACAAATACTCTGGTCTGGATGCTACGGCAAACATAGTAAGTACAGATATGGTTATTGCAGTCAGGTCGGATTGAGCCTGATTATTCTTGCGATTAGTCTGCCAATACTGTTTTTCAAAGGCATCCAACTGCGAAACAATTACAAATACATATACGTCGCCTGGTACGTTCTATTGTTTTTCACACTATATGCTTTGTCGTTTGCCTGGTATGTGCCCCTCATAGGCGAAGGACCCCGAACATTTTTGGCATTAGTCATTCCGCTATTATGGACAATCGGGCTTGCCGTGCATTCATCGCAGATACAGTCTCTCCAATTTAAGATATTTCAACGCCCAATCAAAGTGTTTCACACCGTCTACCTGTTGATGCTCTTGACAGTTTTCTATGAAATCTACCACGTTGTTGCTTTTCGAGCGGCGACGATGGTCGGCGGAAACTGAAGTCATTCACGCCAAATAATCCAATCGCCGCATCACCTCGCCTGCCTCAGATACGAAAAAGGCAAGGTCATGCTCGTTAAAGTGAGACCGCCAGTCGCCGCTTTTGCCGCGGCGGGGCTGCACCGCCGAAGACAGCCTCTTCGGCTTGAGGCCCAGTTTCCATTTTATTCGCTGGTAATAAGTCGGCTTTTTCGGAGCGGTCGGCAGCCTGATTTTCTGCAGGGAACGATTCAATCTCACCTCCAGGAAATCCGCCATTTGACGCAGCGTCGCCTCATAATCCGATTCCAAAGCCTGATACGAGACCGCCAGCAAGTTCGGCTGTGCCAGCCAGACACCCACATGATGCGCCCAATAAGCTGGACGGCTCAAGCCAGTGGCAACACCATCCAGAGACGCCTCCCCGCGCAGAAACTCTGAAAACGACTGTCCTTGCACCCTCTCGCTAAAGGACTGCATGTAATAATACAAGGACACCATCACATCGCGCCCGTCCCGATGCACATAAATAATGGGCGAGCTGCCCAAAACCGAGCGGGCAAATTTTCGTTCCGCCTCACCTTTCCAATAAGTCGCTGTCGGCAGGTCATGCACCTTGATAATCACCCGTCCCTCCAGCGATTCCAGCTGCATGCGAAAGTCATCCAGGGGAATCGGAGCATCATGGTTGGCTCCAATGCGTTCCAGCGTCAAAAAGGTATCGCAAATATCAGGGCTGTTGTTGCGCAGCGCATCAATCGTCCAATGGGTTCCGGAGCGCCGATGGGTCGCAATCACAATCGTTTTGGAGGCGTCCATCTAATCCTCGGCCGCCATTCGCTTGAGTTCATAAAGCTGGGTAAGCGCTTCCAGTGGGCTGAGATTATCCACTTCCAAAGCACGCAGCGCGTTCATCGCCGGGTTCTCTGGCACATCAAAGAAGCTGAGTTGTTTGCGGTCACTTTTCGGCTTGTACAGCGCAAAATCGCTGCCATCCCTTTCCAGCTGAAGCAGCAATTCACGCGCCCGTTCCACAACCGAACGGGGCATCCCCGCCAGCCGCGCCACATGCACCCCATAACTTTGGTCGGCGCCGCCGGGCTTGACCTTGTGCAAGAATACAATGTCTTCGCCCTGCTCGGCCACCGCCACATTATGATTGATGGTGCGCGGCAGGATATTCGGCAATTCAGTTAATTCGTGATAATGGGTGGCGAACAATGTCCGACAGTTCAGACGCGGGTTATTGTGGATATATTCGATGACCGCCCGCGCAATCGCCAGGCCGTCGTAAGTGGAGGTGCCGCGCCCGATTTCATCCAGTATCAGCAGGCTTCGTTCAGTGCTGCCAGATAACAAACGGGCTGTTTCCACCATTTCGACCATAAATGTGCTTTGTCCGGCATGGATTTCATCCTGCGCCCCAATTCGCGCAAAAATGCGATCCACCAATCCAACCGTCGCCGAATCCGCTGACACGAAACTTCCAATTTGTGCCATCAGCGTAATAATCGCAACCTGCCGAATGTAGGTCGATTTGCCGGACATGTTGGGACCAGTGATGATATGCACCCGCGCCGCGCTGTCAAAGCTACTGTCATTGGCGACATAGCGGGTTGTGCCTTCCAGCAGTTTCTCGACCACTGGATGCCTGCCCGCCTTGATATGCAGCACATTGTCTTCCGTCAGTTGCGGCCGCACATACCCCTCCCGCACCGCGACCTCCGCCAAGGACAGAAACGCATCCAAATGCGCGATGGCGCGAGCGGTTTTCAGCAAGCTGCTGCGGTACTTTGCCACTTGCTGACAAAGGTCGGCAAACAAGCGCCGTTCGGTCTCCAGAATTTCTTCCTCGGCATGAAGAACCAGCGCCTCATACTCTTTGAGTTCGGGCGTGATATAACGCTCGGCATTGACAAGCGTCTGCTTGCGGACATAATCCTGAGGAACTTTATCAGTATGCGCTTTGGATACCTCGATATAATAACCAAAAATTTTGTTAAAACCGACCTTGATGCTGGCAATGCCCGTGCGGCGGCGCTCATGCGACTCCAAGTCGGCAATCCAGTCTCGCGCATCCTTGCTCGACTTAAAAATATGATCCAGTTCAGCCGAATAACCCGCGCGAATGATGCCAATCGTATTCGCTGCTGTTGGTGGGTCATCCACAATGGCAGCGGCAATCAGGTCGAACATCGGCTCGCAGGGGTCAAGCCGCTCGGCAATGGCGGACAAATCGACAAGCCCTTCAATCAACTCCCGCAACTGCGGGACAACCGCCAGCGCACTTCGCAAGGCAGCCAAATCGCGCGGACCCGCCTTGCCGATGACAATCCGATTGGTGAGTCGTTCAATATCGGCAACCTGCTTCAATTCGGCCGCGATTTCATCACGCAGCATATCCGTGCTTGCCAAAGCCTCGACCGCATCCAGACGGGCATTCAGCCGCTTGATTTCCAGCAAGGGCTGGTTAATCCAGGTTCGCAACAGGCGAGCGCCCATCGCCGTCACGCTGCGGTCTAAAATACCCAGCAGGCTGCCGTGTGTCTTGCGCTGGCGGATGGTCTCCACCAGTTCGAGGTTGCGGCGTGTAAATTGATCCAGCACCATAAAGGCGGCGGTCGAATAAGAGCGGATATTTACCAGTTGACCGAGCGAATTTTTCTGCGTCGTGCGCAGATACTGCAAGACCCCGCCCGCTGCCGACACCGCATAGGCTTGACCTTGCAATCCATAGCCATCCAACGTACTCACCCGAAAATGATCCCGCAGCAACTGTTCGGCGCCAGCCAATTCAAAGGTCCAATCCTGCACCGAACTGAGGTGAATGCCTTCGGGCAAGGTAACGCCGCGTTGATGCCAACTCTCCGGCATGATGACTTCCCGCGGCGCCACCCGCGCCAGTTCCTCGAATACCAGCATCCCCACATCCTCGCCTTCAAATTGGGTAGCGCTGAATTCACCGGTGGAAATATCGGCAAAAGCGATGCCTGCTTTTGTCCAGCGCCCCGTCTTCGGGTCACCCACTGGCAGAATCCCCATCAGATAGTTGGCTTTGCCTTCGTCCAAAAGCGCTGGCTCGACGACGGTGCCGGGGGTCATCACGCGCGTCACTTCCCGCTCGACAATCCCGCGGCCGGTTGGCTCGCTCATCTGGTCGCAAACCGCGACGTGATAGCCGCCTTCGATTAACCGGGCAATATAGCCATCCACCGAATGATAAGGCACGCCCGCCATAGGTATCTTGGCGCTGCCTTTACTATGCACACGGGAGGTCAAGGTAATGTCAAGTTCGCGGGCGGCAATTTCGGCATCTTGGTCAAACATCTCATAAAAATCACCCATACGAAACATCAGGATGCAGTCTGGATATTGGCTCTTGATATCCAGATATTGCCGCCGCATCGGTGTAACACGCGCCATCAACTTCCCCCCAATCGTCCAAACTGTCGAACTTAATACTGGCTGTAATTTATGTTATTCTATCAGGGTGAATGAAGCGCTTCAAGTTGGACAGCAGGTATGTCCTTTTATTGATGCCCTGCAAGAGAGGAAGTCCCCATGCCAAAAGAGATTATCGCCGTGGATTTAGGCGGTACGCAGATTCGAACCGCGCGCTATGACCACAAGCTCAAACTATTGCAGCGCGAAAACACTTTGACGCTGGCGGATGAAGGTTTGCAGCCGACCTTGAATCGCATCAAGACGTATATTCACAAGGTGATGCCTGCGAACCGAGACGCGGTATTGGGGATTGGTTTTTCATCACCAGGTCCGCTGAATCCAGCCACAGGCGTTATTATCGCGCCCCCTAATCTGAAGGGCTGGCACGATGTCCCCCTGGGCAAAATCGTTCAAGCAGAGTTTGCATTGCCCGTGTTTATCGGCAATGATGCCAATGTGGCTGCGCTGGCAGAGGCATCAAAAGGCGCGGCGCAGGGTTATCGCCATGTCGTCTACATCACCATCAGCACGGGCATCGGCAGCGGCATGATTTGCGACGGGCGGCTCTTGCTAGGTCAGAAAGGGCTGGCGGCGGAATTGGGACACATACCTGTCATCGTTGAACAGGGCAAAGTATCGACACTGGAACTTGAAGCGGCCGGGCCTGCCATCGCCAGACGAGCGAAGCAGCATATTCAAGCTGGCGAAAAATCCCTCATCACCCGCCTGGTGAATAGCGATTTGAGCAAAATTGACGCGAAAGTGGTCGGGCAGGCAGCTGCCCAGGGAGACCGCGCAGCCATCAGGCAACTCGCTTATGCCGGGCGGATTATGGGTTTAGGCATTGTGACCGCGCTCCATTTGTTCAATCCGGAGATTGTCATCTTGGGCGGCGGCGTCACCAAAACGGGCGACCTGCTGTTCCAGCCGATGCACCAAGCCATCCGCGACCATGTGCTGGATGATTCCTATACGGCCGGGCTTAAAATCGAAAGAGCGGCATTGGGCGACGATGTTGCCCTGGTAGGCGCCGCGGCGCTGGTGGCGACACAGGGCGGACACATGGACATCAGCGAGCTTGACAGACTGTTTTAAGCGTTAGAAGCCCGGTAGAATCAAACCGATTCCATGCTGTCAAATCCAGGGCGTGATACAATCAAGTCATGTTAATGCGACCCGACCTGCGAACCCAGCAGCGCGATTTCCTCTTGGAGATTACCCGTGCCATTACCGCCCAGCTTGATTTAAGCGAGGTTTTGCGGCGGGTCTTGCATGCCTCGGTTGTCATGCTGGCTGGACGGGTTGGCATCGTCGCCCTGGTTGACAAACATGACGGGATGTTCTATGTTCGCGCTTACACTGGCATTGCATCCGATGTTGTTCCCGAACTCAATCAAAAATTGTATGAATTGATGAAGGGCGGCAGCGAAGAGGGTTTCAGCCGTGAATTTCTCAATGCCAAGCTGCGTGAGATGACCGCCGCCATTGATGCCAAACTCGAACAGTCGATTGCCATGCCCCTGGTCTTTGCCCAGGATCCGCTCGGATTGCTCATCGTCTTTCGCTCCTACCAAACCACCATCACCCCCGACGATTTGAATACCTTGCAGAGTTTTGCCGACCAGGCCGCCATTGCCGTCCATAATGCCCAGTTATACGGACATATCAATCAGGAACGCCAGCGCCTGGAAGCCATTCTGAATAACAGTGGCGATGGTGTTTTCATCCTCAATCCCGACCTGACCTTCCAGCAGGTCAATATGGCATTTGAACGCATGACCGGCTGGCGCACAGAAGATGTGATTGGTCTGCCAAAACATGAGGTCATCGACTGGGACAAGCTGGAAAGCCAAGACTTGGAAACCGCCCTGGATTCGGGCTGGGCGCAAGCCGCCGCCGATGACAGGCGCGGCGAAACGTTGTATGTCGAGGGCGATTTGCTTCGCCGTGACGGGATGAAGCTGAGCATTGGCATCACCTATGCGCCGCTACTGACGGGAGATGGCCGCCTGGAGAGCATCATCGCCAACGTGCGCGACATCACCAATTTCCGCAAGGCGCAAGAGATGCAAAGCATCTTTATCTCAACGATTCACCATGAACTGCGCACGCCGATTGCCATTATTAAGGGCTACGCCAGCACTTTGGCACGCGATGATGTGGAATGGGAAAGCAGCATTGTTCGGGACAAGATGGTGATTATCGAAGAGGAGGCAGACCGCCTCACGAATCTGGTCGAAGACCTCTTGACAGCCAACAAAATACAGGCAGCCCGCGAGCTTCGGCTCAACATTGCCGATACACAGCTTGAGTTGCTGGCAGCGCAGTCGGTCGGTCGTTTGGAAGGCCAGACCAAACACCCTATCGTGCTGAGCTTTCCGGACAATTTCCCCGTGATTCAAGGCGACGAGGTGCGTCTGCGGCAGGTCATCGACAATTTGCTGACCAACGCCATCAAGTATTCCCCGCCGAACAAAACCATCACAGTCGGCGGACGCTTCACCGAGAAAAATGTGACCCTGTTTGTGCGCGATGAAGGCGCGGGCATCCCTCAAGACCAAATCGAGAAGATATTTGACCGCTTCTATCGCATTGATGACAAGCTGACGCGCCGCACACAGGGAACCGGCTTGGGCCTGTACCTAGTCAAAGCGATTGTAGAAGCTCACGGGGGGGAAATCTCGGTCAAAAGCCAAATCGGAAGCGGCTCCACATTTTACTTCACCATACCGAGAGACTAGACAGCATACAAGCGCCAAAAGACTGTGGTAAAATTGGCAAATTCAGCTAAGGTTTAGCCCTTGTGAACTGGTAATGCACCAAGAGGATTCTTATGCAGATAAAATCAACGCGCTGTTCCAATCAATTATCGAGAATGTTCCTGCTCATTCTGCTTCTGCTGAGCTTGGTCTCGCTGTCGCTGGCGCAAGAAGAGGACATATCGTCCAGCGACCCGATTCAACGCGCCCTGCAAGTTACTCGTGACCTCATTGAGGAAGAGCGCGGCTCGTCCCTCCGAATCGTCAGATGGCGCTTTTATCAGGATGACTGGAGTACACAGGCGAACTGGGAACAATACGGCTCATTTGGCATTGACAGCTGTGCATCCGACATCCCGATGCTCCAGAAACGCGACGATGTTCTGTCTGGCTGGACATTTACGATTACGGATGTTTCAGGCAAGCGTTATCAGGCGCGGGTGAGCTTCGACCTCAAGAACTCGGTTATCTGCGATGAAGTCACGCCCCCTGCGCCGGCTGCGCCCACAGATATCCCCACCGAAGCGACGGCTAACCTGCCCCAAGCGGTTGTCGGCGCTGCCAGTGTCGCGGGATTTGCCTTGGGCGGTCATGTGGATGGCCTGACGCCACAGGCTGTTGACCTCATGCGTTCGGCTGGCATGACCTGGGTCAAGAAGCAGCTGCCGCTCTATGCTGGCGTCAGCAAAGGCGTCGAATTCATCAATGCCGCTCACAGCAATGGCTTCAAGATTCTGCTGGGTCTGGTGGGCGACAAAAATGCGCTCGCTGATGACTTTGATGGCTACATCGCAACCTTCTCGGCATTTGCGGCACAGCTTGCCAGCGCCGGCGCCGATGCCATCGAGGTTTGGAACGAGCCCAATCTGGATCGTGAATGGCCCATCGGACAAATCAATGGCGGCAGTTATGCCCGACTGCTGGCAGCGGCTTACAATGCCATTAAATCCGCCAATCCTGGCACCCTCGTTATCAGCGGCGCCCCCGCGCCAACCGGTTACGCTGGCGCTGCTGGATGTACGGCGCAAGTTTGCAACGATGATGTTTTTATGCAGCAGATGGCACAAGCCGGCGCCGTCAATTATATGGACTGTCTCGGCTTGCACTACAACGAGGGCATCGTCAGTCCCCGCGCCAACAGTGGCGACCCGCGCAACTATTACCCAACGCAATACTTCAGTTCCATGCTCAATCGCGGCCTCCGATTCTTCCCCAACAAGAAGGTCTGCTGGACTGAACTGGGTTATCTGAGCGGTGAGGGTATGAATGCTCCGATTCCAGCAAACTTTAGCTGGGCTAACCATGTCACAGTAGCGCAGCAGGCTGCTTGGCTGGCGGATGCCGCCGCCCTGTCAGCGCAATCGGGACAAGTAGCCATGATGATTGTCTGGAACGTCAACTTCTCGCGCTGGGATAGTGACCCGATGGGGGGCTATGCCCTCTTGCGACCTGACGGCTCGTGCCCGGGCTGTGCCACACTCGGCAGTGTCATGCGCAGTTAGCAAAGATATGGCTGGCTAGGAAGCGGCCTCATCCAGACTCCACAGCCAGAGATTCTCGAAGACGCAGGTTGTATCTGCCTGCTCGAAGTTCACCACAGCTATGCCGAGTTCACCGCTTAGCGGCTGGTAAGGCATCGTGCCGACATGCAAATAGTTAATGTAATAATGCAGCATTCCGCCATAAACAATAACCAGCAAATGCTTTGATTTTTGCGCTGGCGCCAGATTGCTGCCATAGATGCCGGGCTGGAAGGCATCGCCCTGGCGGCGGGACACGCCATACTCGCCGGCGGCATTGATATAGGCGAGCGTGTAATTTTTATCTTCAGCATAATGGAAAATGATGCCGCAGCCGCCGGCGGCGCTGGCTCGCGTTTCATAGCTCAGGGTCATACCGATGACAAATTCGGCAAAGGTGATGCCGAACCCAATCGGAAACCGCGTCACGCCAGGCGGAATATCGCGCACTGTGCTTTTGGGCAAGGTCAGCTTTGCCTCGCCGGTGGCTGGAATCATCTGCTGCCGCGCCAGCAAATTAGCCAGCGCGGTATAATTACTGGCCACAAGCTGCTGCGGGAATAACAAATCGCCATCCACACGGGTCGGCAACGTCATGGTCGCTTCCGTTACCACAAAGGACAGTCGGCTGCCAAAGGAGTCGTCGGTGGTTGTGGTGATGCCCATACCGCCAGCTTCCGCGATGCGGTTTTCAATGACCGTGCCAACCACTTGACCGTTATACACAATATCAAAGAGTTGTCCGCTTGCCAAAATACCCAAGCGGAAGTCGGTTTCGCCAGGGGAGATTGCTGGATGTGTATTCCAATTCCGAACCGTGACGGTCTCCGCGCCCTCGACCCGCTCCATGCGCCAATAACCCTGTTTGTTCAGCAGCAGGCGATAATACCGCTCTGGGCTGACATAACGGAAGAGTATGCCCACCTGTCCATTGGGCACAGAAACAACCTTGTCGAAGGCAGCTTCAAAATAAAAGTCGCGCTCTGTCGGCAAGCGCCGACCAACCAGAGATGCCGACTTGGACACGCCTTCCATTTCAAGCGCCAGCCCCCCATCGCTCGGCTGGACAATGGCGATTTCGTTGTAGACCACCTCCCAATCGGACTGCGCCATCGTCCTGTCCCGCCAAGCCAGACTGTCGTAACCTGGCAGCACCAGCAGCCGATAACCGCCGCCTGTGCCGTCAAAACCGCTCACTTGGATCGTATAAGTATCGGTTAGCGGGATGATGAATGCCTGAATAACGGCATCCAATACATCAGGATAAGCATAATCATCGTTACTGACAATCAGCTTGCCCGAACTGTCGAAGACTTCAATCACGGGGTCAAAGCCCGCCGCCAACGCCTCAACGCGAAAGGAAATCAGGGTCAGCTTTAAGGCACGGAGTTGATAGCGATGGGTCTCATGGCTCGAAAGCGTCGCCTCGATGATGCTGCCAGGCTCAATAGCGTCAGTCTGCGCCAACAGCGATATGCCATGCGCCAGCAGACAGACCAGGCAGAAAACCATTCTGCAACAGGGCATCATTTGTCTTTAGGCATCCATGAGGTATAAGTATCGGTGAGATAATCGAGATAAGCCTGATAATCTTCCAACGACATCTCGGCGCCAAGTTCGCCGCGATGAAATTCCGCCTGCTCGATGCGGCGGATGCTGCCGGCTGCACGCAGGTCGCGGGTTTCGCCGCGCTTGCCTTTTTTGCGCTGGAACTTGGTAGACAAGCGCGACAGGGGCAAGGCCTCAAAGTCCTGGGGCGAGGCGATGCTGTAGGTCACAATGTATTCGCCCTCCTGCTCCAGTGCATTGGCAACCACATACCAGCCTTTGGGGACACGCGGATGCCGCCCCGCCTCAAAATGCCACATGAGCAGATTGACATTCTGCTGGGCATCAATCTCGCTCTGCACTTTGTTGGCTTGCACAAGCTGAATCATGTCATCCAAGAATTGAATATAGCGATTGCTGGGCCAATACCTCTTTGTCAGATAATCGGCAGCATAGGTCAAGCCAACCGCAATCGCCAAAGCCGCCCCCAATACAATCAGGCCGCCGTTGGGAAAGACCGCATTGAGAATTAAAAAACTCACAACTGCCCCAATAGAAAAGGAGACACAGCCAACAGTGCGAACACCCCCATGTTCATGGTCAACGGCAAATTCGATAGTCGGTGGTTGGTTGGGGTCGTTCATTCGATTCATAGCACAGCCTGCCAGATTGGGTTTGCATGTATGGGTGAAACCATCATAACTGAAAACCGCCACCTTGCAATAGTGCCTCGATTGCCTACAATGGACAGCCTGTCTGGCATATCATCCATGAGTCAAAAGAGGATGCCTCGTGATTGCTGCGCTTTGTTTTGGCACTCTGTTTGGGCTGCCCTTTGTCATTGGGGGCTTGTTCCTGATTTTCGACCGCAGCCGAAGCTGGCAAAAAAGGCTGGCACGCAGCGCCGCCAACTCACCCCCCAAGCGAACCCGTAGCTGGGACATACGACAAATCATTTATGGCACACTGATGATTCTATTCGGCGCAACCCTCATCATCGTCCTCAGCCTGTTCAATTATGCCGTCCAAAGCATATCGCCCCCGCCCCCGTTTTAGACCGCGCCAAATGCCTCAATCTGTGCATCAAACCTGTCTTGATTGATTTGCGGATAACGATTCAACTGCGCTTTGAAAATCTGCATATAATCGGAAATCTGCTCACGGGTATAAGCCTCAAAGCGCAGTGTTACCGCCGGCTGCGTGTTGCTGGCACGCACCAGACCCCAGCCATGTTCAAACAGAACCCGCGCCCCATCTATCGTCACAACCTCATATTTGTCTTGCAGCTTGCCCATCATGTCGTCAATCATCTTGAATTTCAAATCATCAGGAGCAGGCAAGGTGATTTCGGGCGTGGCGACCAATTTCGGAATCTCGTCAAAAATTTCCGCAACCGTCTTGTCCGACTTGCTGATAATTTCGAGTGTTTTGAGCGCAACCAGCGGGGCATCATCAAAGCCATAATAATCTTCGCCAATAAAGAGGTGACCGCTCACCTCCCCGCCCAGCAACGACCCGATTTCATTCATCTTCTGCTTCATCAGGCTGTGCCCCGACTTCCACATCACGGGTTCACCGCCATATTTCTTGATTTCATCGGGCAAGGCCTGCGATGCTTTCACATCAAAAACAATAGGCGTATTCGGATGCCTTCCAAGCAAATCACGCGCCAGCAGCGCCAGCAGACGGTCGGCGGTGATATGATGCCCATGATTGTCGATAAAGCCGCAGCGGTCGCTGTCCCCGTCGAAAGCCAAGCCCAAATCCGCACCCAATTCGACCACTTTCGCTTCCAGGTCTTTGGTCATTTCAGGGTCTTCCGGGTTCGGCAGATGATTCGGGAAGCTGCCATCCGGTTCGCAGTACAGGCACTCCACTTGCAAGCCGAGCGCGGTCAAGACTGGTGGGATATAAGTCCCCGACAAGCCATTGCCGGCATCCAGCACCACCTTCATTGGCTTGGCCACGTTGACCTTGCCCTGAATCGCGGCCATGTGCCTGTGAATCATCTCGCGGTCTTCGCTGACCACAGCCGCCCCATCAGCAAAGTCATCCGCATCAATCATCCTCAGCAAATCCTGAATCTGTTCCCCCGCAAGCGCCAGCCGGCCATAAGCCATTTTGATGCCGTTGTAACGGGTATCCAAATGACTGCCGGTAATCATCACACCGGCGCCCGCCCCCGCAAAGGACGCTGCGGCAAAATAAACCGTCGGCGTCAGAACTTCACCAATGTCTGTCACAGCAAGCCCTGTGGCAGCCAGCCCTTCAATCATCGCGGCCTTGAGCGCCGCCGATGTAACCCGATTGTCCGAGCCGACAAAAACTCGCTGCGTCTGAAACTGCTGCGGCAAATAGGTGCCCAAGGCCTTGCCAACAGCCAAGGCAACCGCGGGTGTTAGCTGCGGGGCATCACCGGCGGCAATGCCCCGAATATCGTATTTCCTGAATATCGAGCGATCCAATTCTGTCATTTTCCCCTCTGCTCTAAGCCTTATCGAAAACTTCTTTGCCTGCAATAGTCGCCGAGAATTTGAGCCCGCCGCCGCGCCTGCGACTGGCGCTAATCCGAACCTCGGTGCCTTCTGGCGGATTCGAGCGCAGCAAGAAATCCGCCAAGGGCTCGCGCAAGTTCCGCCGCAAGATGCGCCGCAAGGGACGCGCACCATATTCTGGCTCATCATTCTGCATCAGCAGCCACTTCTTGGCGCCGCCCGTAAAGGTCAGCGTCAAGCCGCGCTCGCCAGCCAGCCTGTTCTCTTTGCGAATCTCCAAATCCAGAATCAGCGCCAGATCCTCATCATTCAAGGCATTAAACAAAATCACCTCATCCAGCCGATTGATAAATTCCGGGCGCAGGAAGTCCAAGACCTGATCCATAATCTGTTCGCGCAGGTCATCGGTAATCTGCCGCACCATCAAATGCTCCGAACCGATGTTGCTGGTCATAATCACAACCGCCTCACTGAATCGGGCGACATTCCCCCGCCCGTCCGTCAGCCGTCCCTCTTCCATCACTTGCAACAGCACATCCATAATTCGCGGATGCGCTTTTTCGATTTCGTCCAGCAGCACAATCGTGTAGGGCTGCTGGCGAATCCGCTCGGTCAGCTGCCCGCCTTCGTCACTGCCCACATAGCCAACTGCCGAACCAATCAGGCGGTTGATGCTGCTTTCATCCTTGTATTCACTCATATCCAGCGTGAAGAGCGTCTCCTCGCTGCCAAACATGAAGTCTGCCAGCACCCGCGCCATTTCCGTCTTGCCAATGCCCGTCGGCCCCAAAAACAGGAAGGTCCCAATCGGACGCTTGGGATCCTTAAGGCCCACCCGCGCCGTCTTAATGGCACGGCTCACCAACTGCACCGCCTCGGATTGACCAATCAGGCGCTCGCTAAGATGCTCGACCATATTGGCATAACGCAGCCGCTCATCAGCGCCCAGCTTGGTGACCGGAATGCCGGTCATCTGGCTGGTGACCAGGGTGACATCTTCAACATCCAGGATAGCGTCATTATTGTCTGGCTTGAATGCCAAATGCGCCTGTTTGCCCATGTTGACCATCGCCGCTGTGCGGTGCAGCAATTGCTCGGCGCTCTGGGGCAAGGGGTGAATGGTCAGATAACGCTGCGCCATCCGTGCCGCTATCTCCAGGGCATCATGCTCAATCGAAATCTCATAATCCGATTCCAAATGAGGCGCAATCGTCTCCAGGATTTGCACGGCTTCCTCCAGCGAGGGTTCATCGACGCGAATAATCTGGCTGTTTTCACTAATGGCGCTGACCCCTTGAATCCGCGCCTCGAATTCGTGCTGGGTTGTCGTGCAGATAATAACTGGATCCTCATTCAAAAAAGCCTTTTGCACCAGCGAGGTCGCTTTATTGAAATCCGCCTTAATCGGTCCGCCAAAGAAACGATGAATGAGCGGCAAAAACAGAATCCCGCGCCGAGCGGCGCTCATCCCCGCCCGAAACGCTTCCTGGTCGCCATCCAGCAAGGCCGTCTCGCTAATCTGCACCAGATTGTATAAACCGCTCGGGCCCTTGTCTTCTGCCATCAGCAGCGCCAGACTGTAGGCCAGCGTTCGCTTGCCCACCCCATCCGGGCCAATCAGAATAATATGCCGATTCACCGACTGCGTGAGTACATTAATCATATTGCGCAGCAAATCTTCCCGAAAATGCACCGCCCGCAGCAAGCCGCGCTTGGCGCGTTTGACATAATCCACGGTGGTGCTGTCATCACGGCTGGGGATAATTTTGCTGGCATCGCTATAGGCATCCTGAATCGACTTGGGCGTGATGCTGAACTGGCGCAGAATCCCGCCAGTGCTGACGGATGTTTCCGCCAGCACCACCAGCGCATGGTCGGTGTCAATTTTCCGCTCGTTCATCGAATTGGCGACCGTCAGCCCATCATCCAGCAGCACAATCGACTGACGGCTCAATGAGACTTTTCGGTTGCCAATGGCGACAAAATCAAGGCTGCCATCTGGGTCACGGCGCGATTGTATCGCCAGCTTGACCTGACGCTGCAGCCTTTCAAGGTCGACGCCGCGCGTGTTTTCAAACATCTTGAGCATCCGCCAGGCAGCCGTATTTTCGCGCTCAAGCAGCGCCAGCAGCACCATCTCCGGCATAATCGAAGATTTTCGGTACTCGGCTAACATCGGCACGGTGTCGTTCAGTACCGCATCCATATCTTTCGAAATCAAATCAGGATTAAGTGTAGACATTGATTATCTGTGTCCTATGTATTCCATGTGTATCGAAGATGAATTGGCACACTGCCCCATTATAACGCAACATCTGCTGCATCGCCTAGTTCATATACCTGATTGGCAGCCTGCCCTGCGCCTGTCGTTTTCCCAACAAAACCTCACAAATAACTGCTGTGGCAGGCAGCATCGGACTGTATCCCATGACATAAGCAGCGGCATCGGGGAAAACGAGCATATCCGATGGCTCCCAAAGCGCGGCCACAATGGTTTTCTGCGGCGGCAAGGCATTTACCAACAGCTGCTGGCGGGAATTATGGAGCGCATTCTGCGTGAAAACCACAATGCTTTCCGCCGCATAACTGGCAGTCTTCGCCCAGGCGATTTCCTCATCCGAAGGCGATTCCGAGACGCCCACATAGACAAAGCCATTCCCGCGCCCGCCACACTCATCGGGGATTTTGGGGCGCGTCGCCGGATACACCATCAGCACCTCGCCTTGCAGCGGGATCCTGTCATCAGCATCCACCAGAGTCACACCCTGCTCAAACAGTTGCGACACCAGTTCATCATGCGCCGCGAGATTGAGGCGGCTGGCAACCGTTTCTGGGTCAAGAGCCTGCCAGTTCAGCACGCCATATTTTTGTTTGACAGATAAAATCCGCAGCACAGACGCATCAATCCGACTTTCTGCAATCCATCCCTGGCGTACAGCCTGCGCCACATCCCCAATGACCGACCTGATTCGGTTTGTGCCAACATGAGCACCGATGGCAATCAAATCATTCCCCGCCAGTATCGCCCGAATCGAGGCATCGCTCGCGCTGTAGGCAGTATCAATCGCATCCATGTCCAGCGCATCGGTCATAACAATGCCATCATAGCCCAATTCATCCCGCAGCAGCCCGCTCACAATACGTTCTGACAGCGAAGCTGGAAGCGGCTGCGGGTCAAAAGCAGTCAGCCAGATATGCGCCACCATAGCCACATCAGCGCCAGCCTCAAAGGCAGCGATGAAAGGCTGCAATTCCACCGCTTCTAATCGACCCCGTTCATGCGCGACCATCGGCAACTCCAGATGAGAATCCACTGCGGTATCCCCGTGTCCGGGAAAGTGCTTGACCGTCGCCACAACCCCATTGTCTTGCAAGCCCCGTATGAAATTCGTAAGAATGGGCGCAACAAGTTCCGCCTCGGTGCCAAAAGAGCGCCGCCCAATTATCGGATTGTCCGTATGGGTGTTGAGGTCAGCCACTGGCGCCAGATTCATGTTGAGGCCAACCGCGCGAAGTTCAACCGCCATCGCCCTGCCGACCTCATAAGCCAGTTCATCATTCCCGCCTGCCGTCCATAACATGGGGGCGGGAAAGCGCGTAAAGCCGTCTTGCAAACGCTGAACGCGACCGCCTTCCTGGTCAACAGCAATCAACAGGGGGACACCGCCAGCAGCAACAACCGTTTCCTGATAAGTGTTCGTCAAAGCCGTGACCTGCCGTGGCGATTCGACATTGCGCCCAAACAGAACCACTGCCCCAGGCTGTACCTCGCGCAGGAAGTCCCTCTCAATTTCAGCCAGATGCGTGCCAAAGAAGCTCACCATGAACATCTGCGCGATTTTGCGTTCCAGTGTCATCTCCGACAGTCTGTCTCGAAACAAGGGGTCATCCCCCGCAGCATCCGATATGGCCACGCCCAAAAATAAAAACAGCAAAACCAGACGCACCATAGCTTCACCAGGGATTGACTTTGCACAAGCTCATCAAGCACGCGACTCGGCACTACTCGGCTTCGGTCGCTTCGCTCAGGCGATAGCCAATGCCGCGCACATTCATAATCAACTCCACATCCTCGCCCGCAGCTTTGAGTTTGCCGCGCAGGTTGCTGACATGCGGGCGCATCACCTCCCGCGCTTCGGCTTCAGCGACGACATAGCCGCGGACCTCTCGCACCAATTCGTGACAGGATACAACACGACCGCGATGCGCCGCTAGATACAGCAGCAGGTCAAACTCGGTCGGCGTCAAGTCAATGGATTTTTCGCCTGTCGAAATCTGGTAGCGCCCCGGAAAGACCGTCAGGGGCCCCAAGCGCATGGCAGGCGGTTCGGGACTTCCTTTCTGATATTTGGGGCTTTGACGCTCGGAGTCCACAGCCTGAGAAAATCGAGGGGAACTCGGACTTTCACGGGTCAATTCAGCAATATCCCCTTTAATCGCAGCCAGCAGCCGACGACGGCGTTTCAAGTCACGCACCCACTCGATGCCCCGCCCCACGCTGGCGGATATATCCTGGCTGGAACAGGGCTTAATCAGGTAGTCGCAAGCATCCAGCCGCAGCGCCTCAACAGCCGTTTCAAGGCTGGCAAAACCCGTTATCAGGATGACAACAACTTCAGGTGTTCTCGCTTTGATTTGCCGCAGCAATTCAATCCCATCCATGCCCGGCATCTCAATTTCAGTCAGCACCAGGTCGAACTCATGCCTGTCGATGCGCTCAAGGGCATCTTGACCGCCCGCCGCCCCATCGACGACATAACCATCACGCTGCAAGGCTCTGCTCACCGAATACCGATTGGCGCCATCGGTATCCACAACCAGCACATAAGCAGGCTGACTTTCGGACATCGCCCCTTCCCTTCGGCTTTGCGGCACTTTCATTGATGTCTAAACTTTTCCTCAACTATAGCATATTACACTTTCAGAAACGGAGCAAATCGCTTCATGCTGCCCTGTATCCATAGACGCAAATCAATCCAGCATCAGGTAGATTCCGTCCTTCTCATGGATTTTGAACCGCAGCAAATCCGCCAGATGCCAAGTAGCCCCTACACAAATCGCAATCACCTCGTCATTGGCGCTGATAAGAGGAATCTGATGACGAATTTGACGGGGAATCTTGCGGTCAATCATCCAATCCTTGATTTTTCGTGATTTTCCGCCCATGCCTTTGGGCTTGAATCGCTCGCCTGCCCGCCGCGTTCGCAGGCACAGCGCCACATCGACTGGCAGCAAAATGCCACCCTCACCCGCCTCCTTTTCAAGGGAAATCTGGATAGTAATGCGATTCAAGGTCAGGCAGGATGGCAGGGGCAGCGTGATATTCGTATCGGGCGCAATCAAACGATAAGGTTTATCCATCATTAGCGCCGATGGATGCTCGATACACAGATCTTTATAAGCAGCCCGAAGCTGTATCGCCCCTCCCAAATCGCGCCTTGCGCCCACCGCAGCAGTTTTTGCCCAGCGAACAAGCTCCAGGGTGTTTTCGTGGCTGAGCGTCGAGCCGCCGCCAAGCTGCCGAAATGCCTCACGCAGCAGTCGGCGCTGCATGGCGGGATGCAGCTGAGCATACACCTCTCTTGAGATGCGCCAGCCATCGTCTCCAACACTGACGCGAGGCATGATCGCCGCCTCAAATTGAGATGATAGATAGGCATCGTCCACGCTGGCTGAATCGGCCAGCCGCGCCAGTGCCGATACCACACCAGGGTTCACCTGCTGCAATCGGTTCAGCACTTCGTGACGGATAAAATTGCGCTGCAAGCTGATGTCGTCGTTGCTGTCATCGTGACGAAAATGAAGTTCATGCGCCGCACAGTACGCTTCCAAATCCTCGCGCGGCATCTCCAGCAGAGGCCGAATCAAGATGATGCCGGGATGGCCGGGCATGGCGGCTGTCGGGCGCATCCCCCTTAAACCGCTCAAGCCACTGCCGCGGACAATGTGCATCAGAATGGTTTCCGCCTGGTCCTTGGCATGATGCGCCACGGCAACGCGCTCGCTTTGGGTTTGCCTCGCCACCTGCGTCAAGAAATCGTAGCGTGCCTGCCGCGCCGCCGCCTCCATGCCCATGCCAGCATCCCTTGCCAACCGAGGAACATCAGCCTGACCCAGTGTATAGGGAAGCTGCCATTGTTCGGCAGTCTGCTGAACAAAATCCAAATCATCCTGCGCGGCCTGCCCGCGGATGCCATGATGCAACGAGGCGACATGCAGCTGAAGCCCAAAATGCGACCGAAGCTGAACCATGATATGAAGCAGCGCCATCGAATCCGCACCGCCAGATACAGCCACAACCACGCTTTGGTTTGCCGCCAGCAGCTTGTATTTTTGGATGGTTCGCCATACAGTTTTCGGGGTCATTGTCGCCTTCAGGCAGGCAAAATCTCAATGCGATGATGGTGTTTATCATAGCGGACAGCCGCTATCTTGGGAATAACTATCGTTTTCGCGGCGCAGTATGCCTGCGTTTTTGCAGCTGTCCGCGTCAGGCTGTCTATTTGGCTCGTATTCGCTGGCATAATCTGTGTTATAATGCCCGCGTTCCAATTCCACTTGGGAGTCCTTTGTGCTTAGTCCCTTGGATTTTCTTTTCGGGTTATTTTCGCTCGATATAGGCATTGATTTAGGTACGGCATATACTCTGGTCTATGTGCGCGGCAAAGGCATTGTCATCAATGAGCCCTCGTTCGTCGCCATTGACCGCAAGACCCGAAAGCCTTTGGAGGTCGGCGCCCGCGCCAAAGAGATGTGGAGCAAAAATCCGAAAGATGTTCTCATTGTGCGTCCCGTGCGCGATGGCGTCATCAGTGAATACGAAATTACCGCCCGCATGCTTGATTATCTCATCCGCAAGGCACACGAACAAAGCTGGGTGCCAGTCCCGCGCCCGCGGGTGGTCGTCGGCATACCCAGCGGTGTCACCGAAGTCGAAAAACGCGCCGTCATCGAAGCCACGCTGGAAGCTGGCGCCCGCGAGGCACACCTGATTGAAGAACCTGTGGCGGCGGCCATCGGCGCTAACCTGCCCGTCCTGGAAACCCGCGGCAGCATGGTCGTTGATATTGGCGGCGGCACGACCGAGGTCGCCTTGTTTTCGCTGGGCGGCATCGTCATCAGTCGGTCCATACGGGTCGCCGGCGACGAAATGGACGAGGATATTGTGCGGCATTTGCGCAATAAACATAACCTCCTCATTGGCGAGCCCACCGCCGAAAAGGCGAAAATTGACATCGGCTCTGCTTATCCGCTGCCACAAGAGCGGACATATCTGGTCAAAGGGCGCAACCTCACCACCGGCCTGCCCGATTCAGTGGAAGTAAGCTCGATTGAAATTCGCGAGGCAATCAGCGGCTCGGTCAACATTATCATTGATACCGTCAAGGATGCGCTCGATGATACCCCGCCCGAACTGGTCGCCGACCTGATGGAAAGCGGCATTACCCTTGCTGGCGGCGGCGGACAGCTGCGCGGTTTGGACAAGCGGCTTAAAGAAGAGGTCAATATCCGCTCGCGGGTAGCCGATGATACCATGACCTGCGTTGCACGCGGTGCCGGGCGCATCCTGGAAGACTACAACAATCTGCGCCGCCTGCTCACAGGTCCCGAACGCGGCAGCACCCGTCACTAATCGCCCTAATAACTGATTTGACATTTGCTGTCGGGTCAGTTTATAATGTGCTGTGTATGAAAGTGCCGAGCATATCAATGGCGCCATCATTCATTTAATCAATCTTGCTTGTCAAGGAGGCATCAATGAAGTTACCGCGTTTGTTCGTTACAGTTATTTTATTCGCAGCTTGTGCGACGCTGCTGGCACAAGCACAGTCGGGGGGGGGCAGTAGACTCAGACCCCAACAAATGCTACACCGACTGGGATTTCTGCAACTCGGGGGCTGAAGCTCAAAATGAGTATTACTGGCGGCTGGGCTGGTGCGCTTCGGCTATTGAGAGTGGCGCGGTGTCGTCATCGCCCAGTGCGTGCATGGGGCAGGAAGAGGGGACGGTGACTTTCCCGCCCTCGTCAAAATCATCCTCGTCTTCAGGCTCATCGTCAGGATCATCCTTGTCGTCAGCGCCATCGTCATCCTCGCCT
Source organism: Anaerolineae bacterium (assembly GCA_034421915.1). Classification (GTDB taxonomy): domain Bacteria; phylum Chloroflexota; class Anaerolineae; order Aggregatilineales; family Phototrophicaceae; genus UBA6055. The sequence goes on along the minus strand of DAOUKA010000187.1, from coordinate 27,047 downwards.
TCAGTCCCATCGTCGTCATCGTCATCGTCGCCGTCAGGATCATCCTCGTCGTCATCCTCACCATCACAGCCGCAGTCTGCCGACCCGCCATCAGAATCGCGGGATCCAGAACCGCAGAAATCCGCAGCACAAGGACCGCAATCTGTAGACCCAACACCAGAACCAACAAAAACCCCGCCGCATGAAAACTCGCCCAATACCATCCCGCCCAAGAAATGGACTCGCATAGTCAAACACCAAGGTGTCGACGGGGCGGTTTGGTTAGCCGAAGACGCCGACGGCAACCTGAAATGGCCGCCATTGAGCATTTGGATGCCCCCTGGCTGCTCGTCTATGAGCCCGTACCCGGAACTGAAATGTTACTAGCTGGCGTTGATAAGTAAAGCCGTCTGAGAAACATATCAAGTCATAGTTGACAGTTGAAACGGGGGTGCTTGTGATAACGCAAGCGCCCCTTTTTTTGCTGCCCCGTTGAAGCTCAATTTTCTCCAAATGAAATCCACCCTTGTCATAGAGCAATCACATATAAAACGTTCATGCAGAATACAGGCTGCATAAAGAGATCATCATGACTCTATCCCTGCGAAAATTCGCCTCAAACTGTGATAAGATGATATTATGAAAACCTTGATGAGGAACAAAGTTTGAGGCAGGGCGGACGTCCCAACCGTTTTATGTTGCTGATATTGATGCTGGGGCTGTGCGGCGGCTTGATGCTGCTTGGTATAGCTGGCATTCTCACACCCGCTGAGGACATCATGGCCGCGCCTCTGCACGGGGTATCGGGCGCGTTGAACCGTCTCTCGCTGGCATTTAACCAGGCCGTCGAAGAACTGAACAGCCTGGGGCAGCTGCGCGGTCGCATTGCCGCTTTGGAAGAGCAGCTTGCCAGCCGCCAGATTGAAATCATCCAGCTGCGCGAAGCCGCCAGCGACTATGACCGCCTCACCAGCCTGCTGTCCTACACAACTGCGCTCGAAAACATCGAATTTCTGACGGCTGATGTCATCGCGCATGAACAGAGCGGCATCGCGCGGCACATTATTATCAACCGCGGCACCCGTGACGGCATCGGGATTGGCATGCCAGTCGCTACGGATTTGGGGCTGGTTGGCCGGGTTGTCCACGTCAGCGCCAATGCTGCCCAGGTGCAGCTTATCAATGACGAAAACAGTTCCGTGAGTTCACGGCTGCAAACGACCCGCGCCGAAGGCAGCATCATCGGTCAGGCATCGGGCGTGCTGCGCATGACCTTCATTGACCTGGACGAGGACATCATCCAGAGCGATCTCGTGATTACATCCGGCCTCGGCGGCAATTTCCCGCCTGATATTGTCGTTGGACAAGTGACCAGCATCCGCCAATTCGAGTTTGAACTGTTTCAAGAGGCCGAAGTCCGCAGTCTCATCGACTTTGATGTGCTCGAATTTGTCCTGGTCATCACCAGCTTTCAGCCCATTGATCTTTCCGTATTCGACCAGTCGGAAGACAGCTAGCATGGGGCGCTACCTGAGCCTGCCAATTTTGGGTCTGGCGGCGGCCTTGTCCGCCACGGTCATCCCGCGCATGATTGGCTTTGCCGTTTCGGTGTTGGGAAACCTCACACCCGCTCTGGAAAACACGCATGGACAGGTCAGCCTAGTGCTGCTTCTGGTGATAACCTGGTCAATCCGCGCCAGTCTGACTGACAGCTTTGTCTGGGCATTTGTCGGCGGGATGGCTATCGATTTGCTGTCGGTCTTGCCGCTTGGCGCATCCTCCTTTGCCCTCGTCTTGATTGCCTTTGCGGTCAACACCATCGCGCAGCAGTTGTATCAAGTCAGCCTTATCTCGATTCTCATTATGACCGCTCTGTCAACGCTCTTTTTCCAGTTCTTTACTTATCAAAGCCTGGTCTTGCTTGGCAACGCCTATCACCTCCCGTCGCTGATTCAACTTGTCCTGATGCCGACCATCCTCTACAATCTGGCAGCAGTTTTGCCAGTGTATGGTTTTGTGCGCTTGATGCAAAGCCGACTGGAAGGGCGGCCGCAAGCCGCTCCAATGACTCTCCCCCAGGAACCTGGCGCGGGGGCAGCCTTGTGAAATCCAACCGCCTTATCCCATTCCAAACCTGGCGCTTGAGCTTCTTTCAAGCTGTCATTCTGGCGGTATTTCTGGTGTTTGTCATTCGCATGTACCAATTTCAGGTCGTCGACAGCGCGTATTACGAAAGTCGTGCCGACGCAAACCGCCTCAGCCAGCTGCCGATTCCATCACGGCGCGGCGCCATCTTTGACCGCAACGACAATCGTCTGGCTTTTAACGTGCCAGCTTTCAACGTCACCATCATTCCGGCGGAACTGCCAGGGGATGAAGCCGGCGAACTCGAAATTTTTAATCGTCTGTCAGCGCTTGTCGGCATCCCACCCACCCGCGAAATTGCCGACCAAGCTGGACAGTTTGTACGCAGCATCGAGGAACTGGTCGATGAGGGCGAAGGGATTGCGCCTTTCCGCCCGGTTATCGTGGCGCTGGATGTGCCGCAGCGCGTTGCCATGCAAATCCTCGAAGAGCGCATTTACATGTCGGGCGTAGATATTGATATTGCCGCCGTGCGTGAATACCCCACAGGTGAACTGACGACGCATATCGTCGGCTATATGGGTCCCATCCCGGCTGAAGAGGCGGAAGCCTTGATTGAACAAGGCTATAATCCCGCCTTTGACCGCATCGGCTACGAGGGCGTGGAACGTTTTCTCGAATCGCGTCTAGCGGGCGAACGCGGCTTTATCCTGCGCGAGGTGGATGTCGCTGGCGAAGAAATCAATGTGATTGACCAGGTTGACCCGATGCCCGGCCAGAATGTGCGTCTGACCATCGACACCGAACTGCAAGCAGTCGCCCAGCAGGCGCTTATCGACCAGCTAAACCAACTGAACACCGCAGCAAAACGGATTGTCTCTCAGCAGGGAGTCGTTATCGCCATGGATCCGCGCAGTGGCGAGATTCTGGCTCTGGTCAGCTATCCTGGCTATGACAACACGCGCTTTTCCCGCGTCATCGACGGCGAATACTACCTTGACCTCATCGATGACCCGCTCCGCCCTCTGGTCAACAACACCATTAAAAGCAAGTACCCGCCAGGTTCGGTTTGGAAGGTAATTACGGCAGCGGCAGTTGTCGAAGAAAATGTGATTGACCCCAATACACAGCTGCTCGATGAGGGGTCGCTGCTCCTGGAAAATCGTTACGCGCCTAACGACCCGGCTGCATCCCAGCGCTTTGTTTGCTGGCTGCGCAGCGGACATGGGCGCGTTAATCTGTTGCAGGGCATCGCCTGGAGTTGCGATGTTTATTTCTATCAGATTGGCGGCGGCAATCCCGACCTGTCACCACAGACCCTGCGCCCTGGTGGCCTGGGGATTGAAGATCTCTTTCGTTATGCGACCGCATTGGGCATCGGCAGCGAGCTTGGCATCGAACTGCCATTCGAGAATCCGGGGCGTATGCCCGACCGCGATTGGAAAAGGCGCAACCAGGGGGAAAACTGGTCAACTGGCGATACCTATAACGCCGCTTTCGGGCAGGGATACGTCGATGTCACGCCCTTGCAGCTTATCGCGGCCGTATCGGCAACCATCAACGGCGGCGTCCTTTATCAGCCCACCATCATCCGCGATTTTCTGGACGAAGAAAGGCGCATCATCGAGCCCTTTGAAGCCAAAATCCTGCGCACTATCAATCGAGAGGCCATGTCCCCCAATGAAGAACTGACCCTGCTGCTGCTGGAAGATATGCTGATGAAAGGCCCAACAAGCCTGGCTTGCATCTGTGAAGAAAACTCGCCATGGTACGACAGCAATCGCTGTGACCCACAGGGGTATCGCAATGCCGTTGACCTCAACCCAGATCTGGGTATTGAGGATATGCACAGTTACCGCATTCACATCCCCTTGAATTACACCTTCAACGGCTCGGTCTGCCAGCCGCTCCGCTTCCGCAGCACAACGCCTTATATCCCGCCCTTTTTATCATCCGAGACTTTGGCTTTGGTCATGGAAGGCATGAGACAGGCAGTAACCGCAGAAGGTGGCACGGCGCAAACTGCGGAACTGCCCTTTGTTGAGGTTGCTGGCAAAACCGGCACAGCCGAGTATTGTGACGACATCGCCAATTCGCTCAACCTTTGCGTGCCAGGGCAATGGCCCGCCCACGCTTGGTTCACGGGTTATGCGCCTTATGAAAATCCCGAAGTCATTATTCTCGCTTTCGCTTATAATGGTGGCGAGGGCTCGCAGGTCGCCCTGCCGATTGTCAAGCGAACCATGGAGGCTTATTTTCGTCTGAAAAATGAGCGCGAGGGTTTGGCATTGTCCGAATCCGACCTGAGAAATGAGCGATAAGTGCATCTCTTGAGCGCAAAGATGATTCAAGCGGCACGTTACTGGGGTCCCGCTCTGATGGCTGCCGGGCTGGCATGGCTGCTGCTCCTAATTGTGGGAGAAACGCCCATTTCCCGCGCGTCGGGTCTGGCGCTGGTCATATTGGGCGTGACAGCTGCCATGCGGCAAATGGGATTCATCGCCTCGATGGCTGGCGGCTTAACCTTGGCCTTATGCCCGATTTTCTGGTCACAAACCGGCGGCAGTGCATCCCAACCAGCCACCATCGTCATCGCCCTAGGCATCGCCCTGGGCGTTATGGTTGTGGCTGCGTTATTGTCAAGGCGCAATGATCTGGGGATTGGACTGGGCATTGTGGTGTTTCTCATCATTTTCTGGAGTCAGATCGGCACTTCTCAAAGTCTGCGTCTGACAGGTTTTGTCACCGCTTGGCTGATGTATCTGCTGGTTGACATGCTTCTGCTGACCAACCCGCGGCCGGGTGCCAAACCTCCCCAGGCACCCAAACCCTATCATACATTCGGACTGCTCTTTTTGTTCAGCATTGGCATGGTCAACGACCCGCTTGTTACCCTCTTCGCCCCGGCGATTTTGCTGGGATTGTTTTTGTCTTATGCCAGGCTGCCGATCTGGTATTGGGTCACCGTGCTGGCAGCCACCGGCATCGGCCTGGTCTTGCTGGGCAATGCCTATCTGCTGCCACAGCCGCCACTTGTCAATCTGTGGCACTGGCGGGAAGCGGCCAACTGGATTGAACTCGGTCAGCTTTTGATGGGTCAGTTCGGCATGGCCGGCATCGTCCTAGCTGTGATTGGGCTGGCGCGTCTTTCGCGCTGGTATCCGCCGCTCGGCACAGTCACGATGATAGCTTATGGCGCTTATACTTTCTTCGGCTTGGTGTACCTGGGCAGCTTCCGTGAAATCCTGCTCCTGCCGCTCATTATTGTTCAGGTGATGTGGATGACTTATGCAGTCAGCGCATTTGGACAGTGGGTGAACAAGACGATGGAAAGCGAGACGGCTCTGTGGACGCATATTGTCTCGGCGCTTTATCTACTTTTGCCTGCCATTTTGCTTTGGAATATCATATAATCTCAAAGTTCCTGCAAAAGTTCGCACATATTTCAAAAATGAGTATAGTAGACTTGTTCCCTGTTAAAAAAATAATCGCGGAATTGGATGCCAATAACAATGGAAGATGAGCTCGCTACAATCAAGGGTATCGGAGGTGGTTTGTTGATTAGCCTCAGCACAACCGAAAAATGGCAAACCGTCACCGATTATCTGGCGGCGCGGATTGACGAAAAAGCTGATTTCTATGCGGGCGCCAATATCACTGTCCAACTCGGCAACCGGCCCGTACCCAAATACGAACTCAGTTCGCTCAAGGCGCTGCTCGAACGCCGCGGATTAACATTGACCATGGTCGTGAGCGACAGCGACACCACCAGAGAATCTGCCTTTGCGCTGGATTTGAAGACCCAAAGCAATCATCAGGCTCCGCACCCGCCAACGCGAAATGCCATGTTGGTGAACCCGACAGAAACCATGCCGATAAACCCGGAAGAAACCGGCACGCAGGGCGTCCTGTTTCGGCGCACGCTGCGCTCCGGGCGCACCATTCACAGTCATGGACATGTTGTCGTGATTGGCGATGTCAATCCTGGCGCCAAGGTCATTGCCGCCGGGGATATTATCGTCTGGGGCAAGCTGCGCGGAACAGTTCATGCGGGCGCCGAAGGCAACGAAGCCGCCATTGTCTGCGCACTGGATATGAACCCCAGTCAGCTGCGCATCGCCGGCTACATTGTTACCTCGCCGCCGGACAAACGCGAAAATATCGTGCCAGAGGTTGCGCTGATTCGTGATAACCATATTATTGTAGAAGCCCGAGGCTAAACCGAGAAAGGATAGTACATGGCGGGAAAAGTTATAACGATTACATCTGGCAAAGGCGGCGTCGGCAAGACGACTGCCACTGCCAATCTGGGAATATCCCTAGCGAGCCTCGGCAAAAAGGTCATTGTGATTGATGCCGATATCGGGCTGCGCAATCTTGATGTAATCATGGGCTTGGAAAACCGCATTGTCTACGACCTTGTTGACGTGGTGGAAGGCCGCAGCAAACTGCGACAGGCGATGATTAAACATAAAAAATTCACCGATTTGCATCTCATCCCAGCGGCGCAAACCCGTGACAAAATGGCTGTGAGTCCCAACGATATGATTGAACTTGCCGATAAACTGCGCGAGGACTTCCATTACATCCTGATTGATTCACCTGCTGGCATTGAACGCGGTTTTCGCAACGCGCTGGCGCCTGCCAACGAAGTCTTAATCGTGACCAACCCGGAAATCTCTGCCGTCCGCGATGCCGACCGCATCATTGGGCTCATTGAAGCCGCCAACAAAGGCCCAGGCAAACTTATCATCAACCGCCTCAAAACGGATATGGTCAAAAAGGGCGAAATGCTTTCCGCCGACGACATCATTGATATTCTCGGGCTGTCAGTCATTGGCATTATCCCCGAAGACAGATATGTCCTTTCGGCATCAAACAGCGGGATACCGGTCACGCTGAACTCGAACTCGCAGGCCGGGGTCGCATTCACCAATATCGCGCGGCGGATAACAGGCGAAGATGTACCCCTGATGAACCTCGAAGAAAATCGTGGTTTCTTTTGGCGCATTGCAAGATTTTTTGATGGTCGATAGGACAATCACCCAGGGCAGTTTATACCACAGAAGGATGTTTCCATGGCGAGCTTTTTAGACCGTTTATTCAGACGCACCCGGCAAGGAACAGGGGCAATTGCCAGAGACCGACTGCGCTTTGTTCTACAGCATGACCGCATCAACCTCCCACCTGAACGAATGGAGGAAATGAAACGGGATATTCTGGCAGTGATTGTCAAGTATCTTGTCATCGACAGCGATCGTGTAGAAATTGCATTGGAACAGCGCGACCACAGCCACAGCAAGCTCATTGCCGAAATCCCTTTCGTCAAGGAATCCAGACCTATAGTCGATATAGTGGATGAGCCAAAGGCGGACGCGAAAGAGCCGAAGGCAGATATAAAACCCGATGCAGACGACGAGTAAGCGACATCCCTTGACATCCGTTCAAGGGGTCCACTTCCAATCGACTGAAGCAGATACTGTGCTGCAATATCCCCGTCAAGCTGCACTCAAAGTCCAGTTCATCGCCATTTATCAGGAAACAAACGGAATCCAACCCTGTCCCGACGTCATGCCTTGGCTATAATCAGGCAAAGGCATCACAGGTTTTCATATCAAGCAGCCCAATGGCAGACAACACAGGCATCTGGCGGCGCTTTGACTTTGTGTTATTCGCCGCCACACTCATTCTGGTCATTTTCGGCATTCTGATGATTGCGAGCGCAACCCAGGACGCCATTGATGATGACATCATCCGCCGCGTGCGAGATCAAATCAATTTCGCGCTGGCTGGCATTGTCGCCACCTTGATATTCGCAGCCATCGACTATCGGCTTCTGGGCGGGCTTAGCCCGTGGTTATATGCGGTGATGGTCATTCTGCTGGTGATGGTCGAGTCTTTCGGCGTCGAGGGCGCTGGCGGCGCCCAGCGCTGGCTCAATCTGGGGATTCGCATTCAACCCTCCGAAATCGGCAAAATCATCCTGATTATCACCTTGTCACAACATCTTGCCGACCGCTATCAACATCTCGACAAACTCTCAGCCGTGTTTCGGTCGCTGGCGCATGTCGCCATACCCGCCGCGCTCATTTTTTCTCAGCCAGACTTGGGTACAACCATCGTTTTCCTCGTTATCTGGGCGGTGATTATCTGGTCAGCCGGTTTCAGGCTGCGCCATATTGCCATGTTCACAGCAGTCGGGCTTCTCCTGCTGCCCTTTGTCTACACCCAACTGGCAGATTATCAAAAATCGCGCATCCTGACCTTCATCAATCCCCAAAGGGATCCCGATGCCTTCTTTAACATTGACCAGGCTTTGATTAGCATCGGCTCTGGCGGTGTGTTTGGCAAGGGATATGCTGTGGGACCGCAAAACACCGGGCGCTTTCTGCGCGTGCGCCACACCGATTTCATTTTCAGCGTTATCGCGCATGAGTTTGGCATGGCGGGCGGGGTCGCCATTCTCGGCTTGTTCATGCTGGTCTTGTCCCGCATCCTGAAAGGCGCACGCGAGGCCAATGACCCGCTCGGCAGCATGATTTGCTATGGCGTCGCCGCCATGATTTTCTTTCAGACGGTTGTATCTATCGGTATGAACCTGGCCTTATTGCCCGTGACCGGCCTCACCCTGCCCTTCGTGAGCTCCGGGGGGACTTCCCTGCTGTTCACGATGGTCGGCATTGGCTTGGTCGAAAGCGTCATCATGCGCCGCAGGCGCATCAATACCCGAATTTGACGAACACTCAAGCAAAAGGAGGACCGCCCTTGAAGAACAGCGAAAGCCGCCCGGTGCGCACCCGTTATGCCCCCAGCCCGACCGGACCGCAGCATATAGGCGGGATGCGCTCGGCCCTGTTTGCCTGGTTATTCGCCCGCCGTCATGGCGGTCAATTTATCTTGCGCATCGAAGATACCGACCGCAAACGTTTTATCCCTGGCTCCCTCGAACTCATCCTTGAGGCTTTCGACTGGCTGGGGATGGATATTGATGAAGGCCCGCGGCATGGCGGTGATTACGGCCCCTATATTCAGTCCGAACGGCTTGAACTGTATCAAAAATGGGCGCATTGGCTGGTTGACCATGGCCATGCCTACAAGTGCTTTGCCAGCGCGGAAGAACTTGAAGCCATGCGTCAGGCCGGGGGCGGTTATGACCGCCGCTATCGTGACACCCCGGCGGAGACTGTGGCGCGGCTGGAAGCTGCGGGGATGCCCTATGTCATCCGCTTCAAAATGCCGCTGGCAGGCAAAACCCTTGGCGAAGACATCATTCGCGGACGAATCGAATTTGACAATGCGCGGCTGCAAGATGCCGTCCTGCTCAAGTCCGATGGATTCCCGACCTACCATCTCGCCCATATCGTCGACGACCATCACATGGCAATCTCACACATCACCCGTGCCGTCGAATGGCTGCCTTCCTTCCCCTTGCATCTGCAAATCTGGGATGCGCTCGGCTGGGCAAAACCGCGCTTCGCTCATCTACCGGTGCTGCTCAATCCTAATGGCAAGGGCAAGCTCAGCAAACGCAAAGCCAGATTTGCAGATGCGGACGGGACGAATGTGCCCGTGCTGGTGCATGAATTCATCGCCGCCGGCTATTTGCCGCAAGCCGTGATGAACTTCCTGACCAACATCGGCTGGAACTTCGGCGGCAATCAGGAAATTTTCACCACAGCACAGGCAATCCAGCGCTTCGATTTGAAAGATGTCAATCCAGCCAACAGTGCCTACCCCATCGCCAAACTGGATTGGCTCAATGGGCAGTATATCCAACGTGCCGATGTCGATGACTTGACGCCTCTGCTCAAGGACACCCTGGAAAGAGATGGCTACTCGGTTGATGATGAGCGCCTGCGCCGCGTTGTTCCACTGCTGCAAGTTCGCCTCAAGACCTTGAATGCTGCCGTGGAGATGGCTGGTTTCTTCTTTGACAGCTGGGACAGGTTCGCGCCGCCCCCGCTGGACATTCTGATTCAAAAGAAGATGGATGCCAGCAACACCCTTCGGCTGCTGCAAGCCGCGCTTCCTGTGCTGGAGGGGCTGGCTGACTTTTCACACCAGAGCCAGTATGAGGCGATGAAAGCCTTCGCCAAAGAAATCGGCTTCAAGAATGGTCAGGTGTTCGGCAGTCTTCGCGCGGCGGTCACCGGACAAAGGGTATCCCCCCCGACCTTTGAAACAATGGAGATACTGGGCAAAGCTGAATCCATCCGCCGCATTGAATTGGCGATTGAATCGCTGGCGCAAGACACTTGAGCCTTGAAATCTCGCGGGGAATGCGGTAAGATAGGATTACTTTGGGAGATAGTTTAATCGGCAAAACAGCGGATTCTGGATCCGCCATTCCTGGTTCGAGTCCAGGTCTCCCAGAAACCAACAGCATATCAGGCGACGGACAGCACAACAAGTTCGACCCACTTGCGAAACTCATCATGCTGGGCGTTATACAGCAGACGAGTTCGCAGTGGCAAACCCAGCCACATATAAGAGAGCTTGCGCCTTTCTTCGCGTGAGGTGTGGTCGACAATCTCACGATACCAGCGCGGAAACTTCAAAAATATCTTTGGATGCCTCATAATGCTGTCTTTGATTTTCCAATACAGCATGACAGAAAGCGAAAACAGGATGACGCCGAACAGCACCAGAAACGAAGATGGAACAGCCAGCAGAAAGAACAGATAGGTCAGCACACATCCCCACCAGAAGGCTTCAAAGAGTGGACTGAATCCGACTTCATCCCCATAATGCTGAAAGGCCGTCAAAATAGGTTCTTTATAAAACCCCAGCGTCACCAGCGCAGCGCGAATAAACAGAAGAGACACCGCAATCAATAATAGTGCCAATACCGTAGACATTGCCTCATCCTTTTCAAGCTGCTAAAAACGGGCGCAGTCCCCTTGCCTAGCCCACAAACCTGCACCTTCTCCATTTCTGTTATTGTATCAAGTTTATCGTCATCGAGCCGAAAACCATAAAAGCTCGCATTATCCATCGTCTGCATCCACACCGCCTTCAGGCACAGAGCCAAATCCATGCCATATTTCTCCTGGCACCCGCTCATAGATGCCAGGATGCGGATAGGGCGTGCAAGGCAGGGGAATCTGCCAGCACTGATCGATGTGACTGTCGGGGACATTGATTTGCAAACCGCTGGCCGTTTCATAAACCCGTATTGGAGGCAGCGCATGAGCGTAAAATCCATCCTCGGGCCCAGCTGGCAAGGGCCTTGTCGGCAGCATGATCATGAGATACAGCACATATCCCAAACACAAAGCCAGCACCCCATAGACACCCAAAATCCGCAGCCGCCACGAAACAGAATGCCATGCCAGCACCGCCAGCAGCACCAGCAAGGCGACATTGCTCCATAAAATATAGCGAATATACTTGATGTTCGGCGCGGTCAAAAACCAGAAAACAATCATAACCAACGAGGGCAGCAAGATCCACAAACCCAGTGGCAGCCCTCGCTTCCCATGGCGATTTCGCCACAAGCCGCCGCCGTACAAGGTCAAGGCCGCCAAGGACAAGGCAAGAGGAAGCAGAAACATAAAAACATTGCTGCTCAATGACTGAAACCAGCGCTCGACCCAATCCCAGGACGCCAGCACGTCTTCGGGATCGCCGTGCCGAATGCGCGTGTTGGTTGCCAGCTGCTGCTGACGATGCGCCACCTGCTCTTCCGAGGCCGCCCAATCCACCTCAACCCGCCCAAACGACTGCGGATAGGCCACATAGCCGCTGCTGATAACACCTCGCGCCATCCAGGGAACAATCAGCAGCAGCGCAAACAGCAGGATGGGGATGAGTATTTGGGCAAAATGCTTGATTCCAGCGCGAAACCCGCCACGCCAGAGCCAGACCAAACCGACCAGCACGCCAATGCTCAAACCCAAAATAATGAAACTTTGCTTGACCGTAAAGCCGGTTGCGACAAGGATTGCCAGCCGAAAAATCAGATAGCGATTTGAGCTTTGCGCCGACTTGTAATCTTGCAAAAAGTCCAGCAGATAAATCAGTACCAGAAAGCCAATGAGGTCAACAGTGGTATCGGTTAAAAAATGCGTGATGCCGCCCCGTCTTACGGTATAAAACAGAATATAGGGAATCATCAGGGTCGCAAATATCCACGACCAGCGAATGCCTGCCCCGTCTCGATGCCGATATAGCTGCGCCGCGCTTTGTATCGCATAGGCTAAAAATACGACCAGCAGCAGACCGGTCGCAATATGATAAGATCGCCCGTCCCAAAACGACACATCCAGCAAGGCATCATACAGATAAACCGAATGATTATGCGCCAGTGAGGAAAAAAGGTTAATCAATCCAGGCACAGCCGAATAAGCATCTATCCACATGACCGCCTGTATATCACGAAAGCCGGTGTCAAACGCGGTCGGCATATCGATGGCGCGGTTCGACATCCACAGCAGGAACAGCGCAAATATCAACAGAAACAAGCGATTGTGCTTGAGCCGACCAACAATCAGGACAATGTGCCGACGCTGCATCAGCAGGCTCGCTAGAGCAGCCAAAGCCAGCAGCAGCAAGATAACCTCGTTGACTGGAAAGGCAACATGCCACAACTGAAGAATTGCCAGGGACAGCGCCCAGCCCAGCCAGAAGCTGTCCAGCCAAAGAAGTCCCGACGTCGGCATCTGGCTCATCCATCTCAACACGACCGCGCCCAGCCCACTGAAGAGCAGAAAAAACAGCAGCCAACTGACCAAGACCAGGCACATCGGATAGACAACTGCCATTTGCATTGTCCCTTTATTTTTGACAAAATAGGGTCAGCCTACACATAGAAGCTGTATTATAATTAGAGTCGGCTCTTTAAGCGATAATGACTCTTCAAGTTGAATGACTTTATGAAGCTGATGAACCCAACCTTATGTCTCATGCCGAGTTAATCAAATCCGGCGAGGGTCCGCGGCTGGCGTTTGTGCAGACAGCCGATGCCCATATCATTGCCGAAACCCTGGTCGCCTTTGCCAATACAGAAGGCGGACTCATTGTCATTGGGCTGCAATCCAACGGTCAGCCCGCCGCCGCCAAAACAGCCGCCGCCGACATCGATGAGGTGCTCAAATTGGCGGATGATTTGTACAATCCGCCCGTCATCATCGAAAAATGGGAAGAAATCTCGATGGCAGCCAGCGATGGCAGCCAAGCTGAACAGGATCCCGAGACGAGCGACAATGGGAGTTCGGCAGCAAGTTTCCCGATTTATGCCATCCGCGTACCCCGCAGCACCGAACTGCACGCCCTCGCCGATGGACGGGTGCTGATACGGAGTGGCAGCATCAATCGCCCCTTGGGCGGTCAGGAGATTTTGCGTCTGGCAAGCGCCAAGAATACGGGTGGCTTTGAATCCGATGTCGTTCCGGGCGCCAGCGTTGATGATTTCAGCCGCAAAATGATTGATGAGTATTTGGAAAAACGGGCAGAACGCACCAAACGCCCTTACAATGGCAAAATCGACAACCTTCTCAACGAAATCGGCGCCATCACAGCCGAGGGCAAGCCAACCGTCTGCGGCATCCTGTTATTCAGTGAATATCCACAGCGATGGTTGCCGCAAAGTGCGGTCGTCTTTGCCAAATTCGTCGGTACAGCCCCGCGCGGCGAGAGCGGGTTAGCTGGCTATTCCCGCCGCGAGGAACTGACCGGCCCAGTCCCACGCCTGATTGAAGCTACCTGGAATCTGGTTTGGAGTGAAATGGCTGTGAGCGCCGTTGTCACAGGGCTGGAACGCGAAGAAACCTTTGAATATCCGCAATTCGCTGTCCGTGAAGCGCTCGTCAACGCCATTTGTCACCGCGATTATCGCTTGCGTGGACGCCGCATCGAAGTGCGTATGTTCTCCGACAGGCTCGAAGTCATATCTCCAGGCGGACTGCCCGGCTTTATCACCGTCGAGAATATCAAAGACGAGCATTTCTCGCGCAATCCGAGATTGGTCGGCGGGCTGTTTCAATGGGGTTATATCGAAGAGTTAGGGCTTGGGATTGACCGCATGATTGAGGTGATGGAACAGGCAGGACATTCGCCGCCGAAGTTTGATGCGCGTCCCTACAGCTTTGCGCTTGCCTTGCACAACGAACGCAAGCATCCCAAACTGCCAGAATGGGCGCGGAACACCAATCATCGGCAGGCGCGTGCCTTGCAGTATATCCGCGAAAATGGTTCCATCGCCAACCGCGAATATCGAATGCTGATACAAGACGTATCCGCCGAGACGCTACGGCTCGACCTGGCTGATATGGTCGAAAAAGGAATCCTGGTCAAAGTCGGCGCCAAAAAAGGCACTTATTACGTACTCAAAATCCGCGCCTGACATAACGCAAAAATGAGTGTGGCAAGACACCTATCCCTCGGACTGCGGCTGTTTAGGTCTAGCGGCGGCGCTCTTTGAGCCGTGCCGCCTTGCCCCGACGCTCGCGCAGATAATACAACTGGGCCCGCCGCACCTTCGCACGCCGCAGAATCTCGACCTTTTCCACCCGCGGGCTGTGCAGCAGGAATGTCCGTTCAACACCAATCCCATGGCTGGCAATTCGGCGAACCGTAAAATTGGCCTCGTTGCCCCCTTTGCGCGAGCGGATGACGACACCCTGGAAAACCTGTACCCGTTCCCGACTGCCTTCAACAATACGAACATGAACCTTGACCGTATCCCCCGACTCAATCAAAGGATGCTTGTGGTTTTCCGCCATCAGTGATTGTACAAGTTCTTGGCTCATGGCTTGTTTCCTTCCATCAAAATATGCCCGCAGGCATCTGGATTTCTTTCGGACAGCCAAGCATTATAGCATGGCAGCCCTGTATCCCGCAAGGGGCGGACAGAGCCTCCCTAGGGAATTAGCAAGACATCGCCAATTTTGATGTCGTCGATGTCGCTGATGTTATTCAAGGCAGCAATCTCCTCAATGGTCGTGTCAAACTGCTGCGCAATGTCGTACAGGGTGTCGTACTGTCTTAATGTGTAGGTTCGGCTGCCAGCTGATACCTCTGCGCTTTGCGCAACTGTGCTGGAAGGGACGTTGATTTGGGCATTGCTCAGGATTTTTGCCTGCGCCTCTTGAACCGCGATGCTTGCAGAGCCGTCATCTTCCCCATCCGTGGCGACGACAGCTTCGGACTGTTCCGTCGGCGAAACAGCCTCAGGCGCGCTGGTGGCAGGTGGAGTCGTTGTCGCTGGTGGTATAAAGCCGGTCGTGCCGCACCTTGGAATCGTCACGCGCTGATCCACCTGTATTCTGCTTGGGTCGGCAATGCTGTTCGCGTTGGCAATCGCTTCTACCGAGACGCCATAAGCGGTCGATAGCAGATACAGGGTGTCACCAACACGAATCTGGTGGACGCAATCCGCCCCTGGTACCAATGTCGCCCTGGGCACTGGCAGCGGCGTTGGCAGAGGTTCTCGGGTCGCGATGGGCAATGGCGTTTCTGTCGCTCCGATGCCCGCTTCAAACGCCTGGGTCGTCAGCAGCATCGCGGCATCCCGCGTCAATCTCCCAATCAGTTCGGTCGCGGTCAAGGCAAATGTATCGGGAGCGGGTTCGGTGGATATTTGATTGACCGACGCAGCTGCCAGCGTGGGCGTGGCGGTCGCATTCTGCGTCCCAGCCTGAGTCGGTGAGGACAAGGGGCCCGCCACGGGCTGCTCGCCGATACCTTCAGCAGAATCACGAAAACATGCCGTCGCAGCCAGAGAAAGCATTGCACATAATATCAATAAAAGATAAGGCTTCCTGTGTTTAGACATGAATCGGTTTCTCCTGGGTAAGGGCGCCCGGTCATCTGCTCACATATATTATACTGAATAGACCATACTCGGACAATCAGATTTCGAGTCGATTCCTGCGCTCCTGGGCGATTGAAACAGGGCATCCACAGCAGCATCACGAAAGCAACCCACCCGCCACAAATGCAAGGATAATCAGTCCAGCCACTATCCGATAATATCCGAAGACAACAAAGCTGCTGCCTGAAATAAACCTCAGCAGCCAATCCATCGCAAACCGAGCAAATATACCCGCAAGCACCGTACCCAGCAATAATAACATCAACTCATCAAAGCGCAAATCATCCAGCGAGGTCATCAGCTTGTAGACAGTCGCCCCACCCAAAGTCGGAATCGCCAGAAAAAATGAAAACTCGGTCGCGGTGTGCCGATTCATCCCCGAAAGCATCCCGCCGACAATGGAACTGCCCGAACGGGACATGCCCGGAATCAGCGCCAGCGCCTGCACCAGCCCCACTGTCACAGCCTGCCGCATCGTCACCTCGGTTATCTCAATCGGCTCATCATGCCTCGATGCCCGAAACCGCGGCAGCCGCTCGACCAGCAAAAGAGCAATCCCGCCCACAATCAGGGAAATCGCTACCACAAGAGGCGAGAACAGCAGCGTCTCAATCTGCTCCCCAAACAGGAATCCAACCCCGGCCGCAGGAATGAAAGCCAGCAGTATCAGCAGCCAAAACTGCCTTATCATCGGATTCGATTTTAACTGCCCAGCATGACTGACCAGGGTCTTGCGATAATAAAAAATGACCGCCACCACCGCGCCAAACTGAATAAAAATCTCAAATACCGTCCCCGCAGCCTCAAAATTGAGCGCCGCCGCCGCGACAATCAAATGCCCCGTAGACGAAATCGGCAGAAACTCAGTAATGCCTTCAATCAGGGACAGGGCAATGACTTTGACAATATCGTCCATCGTTCCTCAATTCATGCGGATTTCAGAATGCCGCCAGCAATCGCTGCGCCACAAACAGACCCAGCGCCGCCCCCAGCAGGCACAAGCCATTATTCAGCAGGATATTCAGCAGGAAAGTACCCAATCTCCCCGCCTCAAACAAGGTCACACTGTCACTGGCAAAGGCGGAAAAAGTGGTGAATGCACCGAAAACCCAGTCCCGACCAGCCAACGCAACTGCGGCGGCAGCCCGACGCGCGACCCAACCCATGCAGCCAGCAGCGCCAAACCAAAAGACCCCAGCAAGTTCACCGCCAGCGTCCCGAAAGGAAATGCCCCCCAGCGCGGCACAAGCACGCTGTCCGTCCACACTGTCAGCAGATAACGCGCATTGGCGCCCAAAAAGCCCCCGACTCCAACAAAAAGCAAGGCATCCATCATGCTTCCCCTTCAAAATGCGCTAATGGTATGCCAGACATTCAAGGCTGTCAATAACTCGGAGAAGATGCCTGCCGACTATTTGTACCATGCGCCAGCCGACATTGTGCTGTACACTACGCACATGGATGAAAAGCCGATGACGGCTGGAGCTTACAAAATCCCGCGCTTGCAAAAAATCACAAAATAATGGGCTTTCGGCTGCTTGCGCCGGCACAGGTTCATTCATTAAAGAAGGACAGGACATGCAGTATCTCCGCCTCATACGGAGCAATTCGGACTTCGCCAAACTTTGGGCGGCGCAGCTTGTCAGCCTGCTCGGTGACTGGTTCAATACCATTGTCATCTCGGCATTGATTGTTGTCTATACCGAAGGCACGAACTATCAGGGCATCGCCGTCAGCGCTTATCTCATTGCCCGCTTGATTCCACCCCTGCTCATGCGCCCCTGGGCTGGCGTCCTGGCGGACCGCTTCGACCGCAAGCGCCTGCTGATTTTAAGTGACATCCTGCGTGCTTTGGCGGTTATCGGACTGCTGTTCACCACACAGGATCCTGGATTTCTGCCATGGATTTATGTGCTGACCATTATCCAGTTCCTCATCTCGTCCATCTTTGAACCCGCTCGCAATGCCATCATGCCCAGCATCCTCTATCGCCACCAACTGGTCATCGGCAACACCCTGAGCAGCATCACCTGGTCAGCCATGTTAGCCATCGGCGCTATCTTCGGCGGCATCATCGCTGAACTCTTCGGGATACAAACGGCGCTGGTTATCGACGCGCTGACATTCCTTGTCTCGGCTGGCATCGTGATGACCATCGTCATCCCCGAAAAACCCCGCTCGGAAATTGCCCCAACAGAAGACTCTGTCCGCGACAAATCCAGACGCACCTTTATGGATGGCATTCGTTATCTGCTGAAACACCCAGGGACAGCAGCCGCGCTTTTCGTTAAGAGCGGACAGAGCTTGACCAATGTCGATGCGCTCCTGATTATTTACGGCACCCAGATATTCGTTATCGGCGACCAGGGCATCATATCCATGGCAATCCTTTGGTCTGCCTTCGGAGTTGGCGCTGTCATCGGGCCGCTGATGACCAATCGCTTCAGCGATGATTCGGTGCGGCGGCTGCGGCGGCTCATTATCGTCGGCTTTGTGATGATTATGCTCAGTTGGCTGTTGTGGGGGCTGGCGCCCTCGCTCGAACTCCTGATTCTGGCAGTGATAATGCGCTCGATGGGAGGTTCTGTCAACTGGACTTACAGTTCCGTCATTATCCAGCAAATTGTGCCGGATGCGTATCTTGGGCGTATGTTTTCGCTTGACTTTGCCGGCTTCGAGATGGTGCAAAGCATCGGCATTGTGGCAGTCGGACTGCTGATTGATGCCGTCGGCATAGACGGCATCCAAGTCATCCTGTTCGGGTCGGCCCTGCTTGCCCTGATACCCTTGCTGATTTGGATATGGATTGTACAAAAGCTGAATAAACTTGAAGCGACGCCCCTGTCGCCATCACCAGACCCAGCCGCAGGAGGATGAATTGACAGCCTTTCAATATGATTCAAAAATTATCAAAAACTATCCTCATATCACTGCTGGGGTTATCATCGCAAACAATATGAACAATCCGCCAACATCCGACAGCCTGCGCCAAGTTTATCTTGCCGAACAGGCGGTGGTCAAATCGCGGCTGGCTGATACGGCACTGAGCGAATTGGAGTCACTGGCCGCCTGGCGGCGGGCAATCAGCGCCTTTGGCGTCTCCCCCACCAAATATCGCAGCGCCGCCGAGGCACTGCTCCGCCGTCTGACCAAAAAAGGCGATATTCCCAGCATCAATACCCTGGTAGACATCGGCAATCTGGTCAGCATACGCTATGGATTGCCTGTCGCTATCTTTGACACCTGCGAAATTCAAGGAACTGTCACCGTCCACTATGCAGACGGAACAGAAAATTATATGGAATTGGGAAGTAACAATCTGCTGCATCCCGCAGCTGGCGAGGTCACCTTTTCCGATGAGAAGCGGATGGTGGTTGCCCGCCGCTGGTGCTGGCGTCAAAGCGCGACCAGCGCCGCCAACCATTCGACCACCCATGCCATCATCACTGTCGAGGCGCATCATCAAAACGCATTAAACGATATTGAAAATGCGACCCGAGACCTGCTGTCGCTGCTGCATGCACATGCAGGCGGGACTTGCGAATCAGCGATACTGCATGCCGAAAATCCAGCCATCTAAGCCAGGCGCAGCCGCCCGGTCAGCACAGGCGGAATCTGCCACAATTTGAACCAGCTTAATCCCTGCGAGCCAGCGGCATCGTCCTGCGAGAATGCTGGTTCCAAGAGCGCATCCAGCACAAAGCCGGCATCAAAGGCCACGCCAAGCAGCTTGTGGAGCGGTCGGTGATAATAATAATGAGGATTGGGTTCAGTGGGTGCGCCGCCGCCTTTGACTGGCGGAACATCGAGATAAGCACGCAGCTTCACCGCATAATAATCGCTGACCACACCCTCGCGGTCTTCTTTTTCGTGGACAAAGATGGGGTTGTTCGAGTTGAAAGCGGGATGTGCTGTGGAATAGACGAAGCGCCCGCCCGCGCCCAGCAATCGGCTGGCAGCCTTGAAAAGCGGCGCGACTGTGGGAATATCCATCAAGGTCATCGTGCAGGTGATGGCATCAAACTGCCCTTCTCCCAATGCCAGCATCGCCACTTCGTCTGTGGCATCCATCACATGATACTGAATGGCTGTCTCGGATGACTGCCCGCGCGCTTTCGCCAGCCTGATGAACGTTTCACTGAAGTCAAAGGCGCTGACCAGGGCGCCCATCTTCGCCAGCCGCCGCGCCAAAACGCCATTGCCACAGCCCATATCCAACACCCGTTCGCCGGGCTGGAGCTCGAGAAGCTGTAAAACCGAGGGTTCAACCAGACGGCGATGAAAGCTGTTGCCCTCATCACCCTGCATCGCATCCCAGAACCGTGCCTTCCTGTTCCACAACTCGCGCCCTTTGTCGTTCAGTCGCTTGGTATTCATCTCCACCTCTCCAGCCAGCCATGTGCCAGCGATTGTATGTCGGCAGGTTGCAAATTCAAGACAGCAGATTCTCAAACAGTCGATAAGATGTAGCATCATACCTTGCAAGCTGGATTCATCTGCCCCATAATTATCAGAGCGCACTCCAGAAACTTCAGCATCCATTCTGTTTCATTTAGATGATCCAAACATAACTTTGATGGAAGAAATCCTGATATTTGCACTGGCTGGCTTGCTGATTGGATTTTCCAAAGGCGGGTTGGGCGGTCCCTTGCCAGTGCCGCTCACTATACCGCTATTGACGCTGATTATCCCGCCTCAGGATGCCGTCGGGCTGATGCTGCCACTGCTTTTGTTCGCCGATGCCTTTGCCCTGTATTTCTACTGGAAGCAGTGGGACAGACACTATATGCTGCTTATGCTGGTGCCTGGGCTGGTTGGCGTCGTCTGTGGCACATTCATTCTGAAAGACATTGATGCTGTCACGCTCAAGCGGATTATCGGGGGATTGACCCTGGTCGTCCTGGCATTCAAAATCACAAGCAGCCGCCTCAAATCTCTGGCGTATCGACCGCAAGACTGGCACGGATGGCTCGCTGGCTGGGTGACGGGTTTTAGCTCGGCATTGGCGAATGTCGGCGGCCCCTCATTTACCGCCTATTTGCTGCTTCAGCCCAACATGACACCGCCTGCGTTCATTGGTACAACCACGCTCTTTTTTGCGGTCATTAACCTGACAAAATTACCGGGATATATAGCCATCGGCATACTCGATATTCCGAAATTGCTCAGCATCGGCTGGGTATTTCTTCTGATTCCCCTGGCGATTGTTTTGGCACGCGCCGTGATAACGCGCATCAATCAGGGTACTTTTGAATGGCTGATGATGATTCCCTTGCTGGTGCTGGGTGTTTCCTTATTGTTCTTCAGTTAGTACAGCCAATCAGGCAGAAGCCCCCTGCCCCGCCGATTGCCTCCAAAACCAGCAGCGAGAATACGAGCAGCGCCATCAAAGCACTTCTCAGCGACAAAAAGAAACCCATCATGCCTGTCGTATCCGCTCGGCAAGCCCCGAATTTCGAGACAGCTGCTCCTGAACCTTCTTCAATGCCGAAACAGCATCGTCCACCCCTTGTTTGCCAGCGCGGAAGATGTTTTCCTCAAGCCAAACCCCCTCGCGGGTGCTGACAGCTTCGGTCACTGGCAACGTCATTCGGTCAAAATCAAAATACTGCGGAAATGCCGCGGGAACTGGCAGACGTGACAACTGCGGCTGGAACAAGTCGTAACGATACATGGGGTTATAACCCTGCCAACAGGGTATGCCCTCCGCCAGCAGGGCGCGAACCACAACTTCGTTGCCCGCCCCAAATCGTTCGGGGTCAAGCGCAAACACATATTTGTAAATCGAGCGGCGATGATGCCGGGGGTCGCGTTTCAGCACGCGCACGCCCTCGATTTCCGTCAGCGCCTCGTCCATATAATCCGCCATCTCCTGCCGCATGTGGAACTGTCGGGGAAAACGCTCCAGCGCGACATTCAGCAGAGCCGCCTGCAATTCGCTCATGCGATAGTTGAGTCCCAGCGTGTAGACCTCGCCGCGCGGATCATGCGGGCGACCGCAGTCAATGATGCTCGCCGCCCGCCAGGCATGTTCCTCTGAACGGCACAGCAAGACGCCTCCCTCTCCGGCGGTTAGGGTTTTGGCTGATTGCATGCTGAATGAGCCAAAATGCCCGAATGTGCCAGCGCCCCTGCCGTCCCATACGGCCCCGTGAGCATGAGCGGCATCTTCAATCACAATCAAATCATGTGCCGCAGCAATCGCCATGATGGCTTCCATATCCGCCATCTGCGAGGCGATATGCACGGGAATAATCGCCCGTGTTCGGTCAGTAACGGCCGCTTCAATCGCAGGCGGGGCAATGCAAAATGTCTGCGGGTCAATATCAACCAGGACAGGGATGGCCCCAGCCATCATCGGCGCGGAAGCGGTCGCCTGAAAGGTATAGGCGGGTACAATCACCTCATCGCCCCAGCCTATGCCCGCAGCCCGCAAGGCAACTTCCATCGTGATGGTGCCGTTCATCATCGCCACTGCAAAGCGGCCACCTTGCAGTTCGATAAATGAATCGATAAACCGTTGGGTTTCCGGCCCAGGGTAGGGAAATCCGCCCCAGTTTCCACTGCGCACCAGGGCCGCAACCGCCTCGGCATCTCGTTCATTATGGACAGGCCAAGTCGGATAAGGTTCTACACGTGTTTTTTCGCCGCCGAGCAGCGCCAGTTGGGTCATCATTCCTCCTCAAATCCAAAAAATTTGTCCCTTGCCTCGGCTTTCACAGCAGCCTGGCAAAGGTCACAAAAGCGACAAATACAACCGGAATCAAGCCCAGCAGCAGCATTCGCCTAATAACCGGACCCTCCCCGCCACTAAGCCCAACCGTGCTGCAGCCGACAACAATTTTGGCCGGCGCCAAGACACTCCCCAGCGATGCCCCCGCCGTTTGACCCGCCAGCACAATCGGCACACTCAAACCGAGAAGCGCCGCCGTTTCCCGCTGCAAAGCGCCAAAGACGACGTTGGAATTGGTGTTGCTGCCAGTCATAAAAGCTCCCAGGGTGCCGATAAA
The DNA here is from genome assembly GCA_034421915.1 of Anaerolineae bacterium. Lineage (GTDB taxonomy): Bacteria > Chloroflexota > Anaerolineae > Aggregatilineales > Phototrophicaceae > UBA6055. The sequence goes on along the minus strand of DAOUKA010000187.1, from coordinate 4,160 downwards.
CGGGGCGAAAAAAGGATAAATCGTCTCACTGAAGGTCTCACTGATTCCGCGTGCGATGATTTGGGTCATGCCGCTGTGGGTCATCAGGGAAGCCATCGCCACCAGCCCTAGAATCGAAATCGTTGGCTTGAGGGCTGATTGGCGCACTTGTCCCCAGATATCTCCCCAGACAGCCTCACTCGAATAATAACCGACTCGCCGATAAAGCAGGAACGAAATCACAGCCGCATAAAACAAAATGGCGCCCGGATGACCAAAGATACTGATTTTGCGCCCCAGTTCCATCGGCACTTCCCAGCCAAATGAGGTGGCGACCGCCGGAAATTCGATTTGAATCAGGATGCTGTCCATCAGGCCTCCAAGCGGCTCAATCAGGTTGATGGAAAATGCCAGCGCCAGCAAAATCACATAAGCAGCCAAGGCCAATGCCAAACTGCGCGGATCATTGTTTTCCGCTTTTTCGAGAGATTTGGTTTCGCTGCGATGAAGCGGGGACAGCACATACAAGACGCCGACCATCGCGCCCGCCAAGGCGGCCGATGTCGCGCCAAGCACCCACATGCCGTTGGTGGCAACCCACCACTGCGTGATGCCCATGACGCCTCCCACCAGCAGGAGCATCGGAATCGAACGCATCAGGCCGTCCCGGCCAGCGCTGACATAAGCAACCAGCGCACCGCTAATCAGGCTTGCCATGCCCAGCACAAGCGCCGCATCATGCGCCAGCGTTTCCCCAGACAAACCGGTGACGGCTGTTAAAGCCACAAACGAGGTGCCCAGCGAGCCAAATGTCACCGCCCAGCCATGTCCCAGCGAAGCCATGATGACCGACTGCGTCGCCGTATAGCCCAAGCCAACCAGCAAGGGCGCCACCACAGCCACTGGCACGCCAAATCCGCCAACACCCTGCAAGAGCGAGACAAACACCCAGCTAATCAAGAGGCTCTGTGCCGCTCGATCCGAAGTCAGGCGCGGCAGACTGCGGCCAATCAGGGCGACCGTACCCGCTTCGTCGGTGACCTTATAAAAGAAGAGCGCCATCCAGACGATGTACAAGACATCCACTGCCAGCAGCGCCGACTTGCCAACCGCCACCCAAGCAAGCGTCAAGTCACCGCCAAAGACGGTCAGCGACAGGCAAAACGCCACCGCAAATCCGGCGGAACCGGCGCGGCTGCCACCCCAGCCGAGGCCCACCATCAAGACCAGTACAGTCAGCACCGGGAGCAGCGCCAGCAGCCAGGTCATCACATTTAATTCCAAAATCGCTCCCCAGCCCAAGACATCTTCAAATGACCATCCAAAACCACAGTTTATTCCGCCGATTGGTCAGCGATTGGAGGTCTTTGCTGATAAAATCGAGTCGCCTCCTGGAAGGCATAGGCAAGCTGCAAGACAGCGAAATCGGCATGGGGACGGCCGACAATTTGCAATCCAATCGGCAACCCCTCATCAGTAAAGCCACATGGCACTGAAATCGCGGGCAGTCCTGTGACTGTAATATAGGCACAGGTCATCATCCAGTCGATATAGGTGGTCATGGCTTTGCCGTTAATCTCGCGCGGGTATTCCCAGCCGATGGGGAAAGGCGGCACCTGAGCCGTCGGCAGCAGCAGGTACTCGTAAGTATCCATAAACTCCCGAACGCGATGATACAGTTCGGTGCGTTTCAGTTCGGTGCGGCTAATCTGCGCGGCGCTCAACTCTTTGCCGCGTTCGGCATTCCAGCGGATGGTTTCCTTGAATTGCGCTTCGCCAAATTCGGCAAAGCGCTCCGCAAATGAAAGCTCAAAATTCCAGGCGCGCAAGGTCTGAAAAATATCGTAAGCATCACGAAAATCGGGATGCGCTTCTGCGATATGGCAGCCCAAATCGCTAAATATCGGCAGCTGTTTTTCGATGACAGCGACAACCGATGGCTCAAGCTCCAATTCGCCCAGGTTCGGACTCCAGGCGATTTTCACATGGGCAAAGTCGCGCTCCAGCGGCTGGGCAAAGGTGGATGACGGCTCATGAATGGCGATGGGCGAGCGCGGGTCATAGCCGGCGACTGCCGCCAGCATCAGGGCGGCATCCTGTACAGTACGCGCCATGGGGCCATCAACGGACAAGGTCGCCCAGGCATTCATTTTAGGGTATTGCGGCACACGACCGGGGGATGGTCGCAAGCCAACAACATTGCAAAAACTGGCTGGATTGCGCAGGGAGCCGCCCATATCGCTTCCGTCCGCCAAAGGCATCATGCCGGCCGCCAGCGCAACCGCCGCGCCGCCGCTGCTGCCGCCGCAGGATTTCGACACATCGTAGGGATTGCGTGTCACGCCAAAAACCGGGTTGAAGGTATGCGAGCCAGCGCCAAACTCCGGCACATTAGTTTTGCCCAGGCTGATGCAGCCCGCCTGCTTCAGGCGTTCGATAATTAAATCATCGGATTGCGGCACATAATCCCGATAGACGGGCGAACCAAAAGTAGTTCGGATATTCTTGGTTTCAAAGAGGTCTTTGTGAGCCAGCGGCAAGCCATGCAGCAGCCCCAACTCAGCGCCGCGTGCCTGTTGCTCATCCGCCTCTTTCGCCATATCCATTGCCAATTCGGGCAGATAGGTCACAATCGCATTCAATATCGGATTCTGCGCCTCAATCTGTTCGATATGCGCTTGCAAAACCTCGACCGCCGATAGCTCTCGCTGTCGGATTTTGGATGCCAGTTCAACCGCCGTCATAAATGCCAGGTCATTCATTTCTTCGCCTCTCGCTTCAGCCGCGACCAATATAAGGCATTTGGGTTGCCATCACGGTCAAGAAAGGGACATTGGCGGTCAAAGGCAGATTCGCCATATAAACGACCGCATCGGCAACATGCCTGACATCCATCGTGGGCTCAATCACCATCGAACCATTCGCTTGCAATGCTCCCGCTGCCTTGGCTGCTGTCATATCGGTACTGGCGTTGCCGATGTCAATCTGCCCGCAGGCAATATCAAAGGCTCTGCCTTCAAGCGCGGCTGCTTTGGTCAGGCCGGTTATGGCGTGCTTGGTAGCGGCATAAGGCGCCGAATGGGGACGCGGAATATGTGCCGAAATCGAGCCATTGTTAATGATTCGTCCTCCGCGCGGTCGCTGTGCCTTCATCATTTTGAAGGCTTCCTGCATGCAATAGAAGACGCCATTCAAATTGACCGCCACCACCCTTAACCACTGCTCTTCGCTCAGGTCTTCCAGCGCCAGCAGCGGCGCATCCATGCCAGCATTGTTGAACAGGACATCCAGCCGTCCATATCTGGCTTCAGTCATGGCAAACAGATGACGGACTGCCTGCAAATCGCTGACATCGGTGGGGACAATCAGAGCGCGGTCGTCGGGGACAGCCGCCGCGGCGCGGGTTTCTTGAAGTTTTTCTTCGCGGCGGCCCGCCAGCACCAGCGAATAACCCGCTTTCCACAGGGCAAGCGCGGCTGCCCTGCCAATGCCAGAGCCAGCCCCCGTGATGAGCGCAATCCGTGATGTTCCTGTCATACGCAGCTCCTGTTTTAGTCCGAATGGCGATAAGTTTAACTTCTCTTGGAAGTCCTTGTCAATTGGTGACAAGCAGGGGATGATGCGTTATCATTGAATCAGCTATCGAAAGAATTGAAGGACAAGGGGATGAAAATCGCCTGCTGCATCTGGGCATTGAGACCGCCAGAAACGGACAGGCTGCATCAAATCAGCCAAAAAGGTAAAATGCGCGAAAGCTCAATTCAATGGAGTTCACAGATTGCGTGTTTAACTTATAATCATCTTGTCCCGAAAAGAGCAATGACTTATGACGGCCTCACATATTTATATTGATACCAAGCGCATCATCAGCGCGATTTCGCCCCTGCTGTTCAGTGGATTCGCCGAACACATGGGACGCTGTATTTATGAGGGCATCTATGACCCGACTTCGCCTTACGCCGACGAAAACGGCTTGCGCAAGGATGTTCTGGAAGCGCTGCGCGAACTGAATTATCGCGCGATGCGCTATCCAGGTGGCAATTTCCTGAGCGGCTATTCATGGGAAGACGGCATTGGTCCCAAAAACCAGCGTCCGCGCCGCCGCGAGCTTGCCTGGCAATCGGTTGAGACCAATCAGTTTGGAACGGATGAATTCATCCACTTTTGCCAGCAGATTGGCG
>DAOUKA010000186.1:0-3210 GCA_034421915.1 Anaerolineae bacterium | reverse complement strand
GCGGCATCCTGTACAGTACGCGCCATGGGGCCATCAACGGACAAGGTCGCCCAGGCATTCATTTTAGGGTATTGCGGCACACGACCGGGGGATGGTCGCAAGCCAACAACATTGCAAAAACTGGCTGGATTGCGCAGGGAGCCGCCCATATCGCTTCCGTCCGCCAGGGGCATCATGCCTGCCGCCAGCGCAACCGCCGCGCCGCCGCTGCTGCCGCCACAGGATTTCGACACATCGTAGGGATTGCGTGTCACGCCAAAGACCGGGTTGAAGGTATGCGAGCCAGCGCCAAACTCGGGCACATTGGTTTTGCCCAGGCTGATGCAGCCCGCCTGCTTCAGGCGTTCGATAATTAAATCATCGGATTGCGGCACATAATCCCGATAGACAGGCGAACCAAAAGTAGTTCGGATATTCTTGGTTTCAAAGAGGTCTTTGTGAGCCAGCGGCAAGCCATGCAGCAGCCCCAACTCAGCGCCGCGTGCCTGTCGCTCATCCGCCTCTTTTGCCATATCCATTGCCAATTCGGGCAGATAGGTCACAATCGCATTCAATGTCGGATTATGCGCCTCAATCTGTTCGATGTGCGCCTGCAAAACCTCGACCGCCGATAGCTCTCGCTGTCGGATTTTGGATGCCAGTTCAACCGCCGTCATAAATGCCAGGTCATTCATTCCTTCGCCTCTCGCTTCAGCCGCGCCCGATATAAGGCATTTGGGTTGCCATCACGGTCAAGAAGGGGACATTGGCGGTCAAAGGCAGATTCGCCATATAAACGACCGCATCGGCAACATGCCTGACATCCATCGTCGGTTCAATCACCATCGAACCATTCGCTTGCAATGCTCCCGCTGCCTTTGCTGCTGTCATATCGGTACTGGCGTTGCCGATGTCAATCTGTCCGCAGGCAATATCAAAGGCTCTGCCTTCAAGCGCGGCTGCTTTGGTCAGGCCGGTTATGGCGTGCTTGGTGGCGGCATAAGGCGCCGAATGGGGACGCGGAACATGTGCCGAAATCGAGCCATTGTTAATGATTCGTCCCCCGCGCGGTCGCTGTGCCTTCATCATTCTGAAGGCTTCCTGCATGCAATAGAAGACGCCATTCAAATTGACCGCCACCACCCTTAACCACTGCTCTTCGCTCAGGTCTTCCAGCGCCAGCAGCGGCGCATCCATGCCAGCATTGTTAAACAGGACATCCAGCCGTCCATATCTGGCTTCAGTCATGGCAAACAGATGACGGACTGCCTGCAAATCGCTGACATCGGTGGGGACAATCAGAGCGCGGTCGTCGGGAACAGCCGCCGCGGCGCGGGTTTCCTGAAGTTTTTCTTCGCGGCGGCCCGCCAGCACCAGCGAATAACTCACTTTCCACAGGGCAAGCGCGGCGGCCCTGCCAATGCCAGAGCCAGCCCCCGTGATGAGCGCAATCCGTGATGTTCCTGTCATACGCAACTCCTGTTTTAGTCCGAATGGCGACAAGTTTAACTTCGCTTGGAAGTCCTTGTCAATTGGTGACAAGCAGGGGATGATGCGTTACCATTGAATCAGCTATCGAAAGAACTGAAGGACAAGGGGATGAAAATCGCCTGCTGCATCTGGGCATTGAGACCGCCAGAAACGAACAGGCTGCATCAAATCAGCCAAATCAGATACGCTGGCGCTTTAAGTCTGGAGCTTCATCCCAGCCTGCCCCGGCCACTTGATGCGCTGGCAGGCAGCCGTGATATTCTTTTGCAAACAGGCAGTTCACTATAGGCGAGGACAGCACATGGTCACAGAGAGAGAAAAGTATTTTTTTGACTTGAACGGATTTCTGCTGCTGAAAGGCGCCTTGTCGAGCGAGGAAGTCGCCGAGATAAATGCCGCTATCGACAGGCTGCTGCCGCTCCAGCCGGGCCAATGGCAGGGTTATGTGCATGGACATAATTACGGTGACAATGATGGGCTGAACCTGCAGCAGATATATGAAGGCGGCGCAGCCTTCGAGCGGCTGATTGACCACCCCTCGTGGATTGAGAAGGTCAAAACCTTTGTCGGTGGCGCGGACACTTTTGATTACAATCATGGCCCTTTGTTCATTGATGAATGTTTTGTCAATATCCGCGGGCCTGGCGAGGCGATTGGCTTGCACTCTGGCGGTCACGAAGGCACAAAACGCACTCAATTTCGTTTTTACAACGGACGTTTTCACTGCGGGCAAATCAATATCCTGATGGCACTGACTGATATCGGCGCGGGGGATGGCGCGACGATGGTCATTCCCGGCAGCCACAAGGCGCATTTCCCGCATCCCGAGCTCGAAAAATACAGAATGCGGGGTGAAGAGCCATCTGTAGACCACGTAGAAGGCGCGATTGAAATCCGCATGGATGCGGGCGATGTGATTCTTTTTGTGGATGCGCTTTCGCACGGGTCGGCAGAACGGGTCAACGGCGGTGAACGGCGCATCATCGTCTTTCGCTACGGGCCCTCATGGGGCAGCTTCCGTCATGGCTATCAGGTTTCGCAGGAGTTGATTGACCGCCTGACACCAGAACGGCGTCAGATTGTGCGTCCCCAGGCGCCTTTGCTGCCCAGCCCTTAGCCATGAGATGCCAGACCTCGCTGGAGCGGCAGTCGCGGCGCTTAATACGTCCAGGTTCGGGGCAGCGTCCATTCTATGGATAGCAGTCGGGTTAATAACAGGTGGCGGCAGTCTGTCAATGTCGACTGATAGCCCGAATGGCTTGAGTCCGCGTTTGAGTTTGTGGCAGGTGCTAAATAAGGTAAAATGCGCGAAAGCTCAATTCAATGGAGTTCACAGATTGCGTGTTTAACTTATAATCATCTTGTCCCGAAAAGAGCAATGACTTATGACTGCCTCACATATTTATATTGATACAAAGCGCGTCATCAGCGCGATTTCGCCCCTGCTGTTCAGTGGATTCGCCGAACACATGGGACGCTGTATTTATGAGGGCATCTATGACCCGACTTCGCCTCATGCCGACGAAAACGGCTTGCGCAAGGATGTTCTGGAAGAGCTGCGCGAACTGAATTATCGCGCGATGCGCTATCCAGGTGGCAATTTCCTGAGCGGCTATTCATGGGAAGACGGCATTGGTCCCAAAAACCAGCGTCCGCGCCGCCGCGAGCTTGCCTGGCAATCGGTTGAGACCAATCAGTTTGGAACGGATGAATTCATCCACTTTTGCCAGCAGATTGGCG
>DAOUKA010000185.1:0-1970 GCA_034421915.1 Anaerolineae bacterium | reverse complement strand
TCGCCTATGTCGAATAATATGGTGTTTTGCTGTGCGGTGGAAAAGCTGCTCGACCTGGATGTGCCGGAACGCGGTCAGCTTATCCGCGTCATTTGTCTGGAACTGGCGCGCTGCGCCAGCCATCTGGTGTGGCTTGGCACGCATGCGATTGATATGGGGGCGATGAGTGTCCTGCTCTATGCGTTCCGCGAGCGCGAGCGCATTCTGGGCATGTTCGAGATGCTGTCGGGTCAGCGGATGATGAGCAGTTATATCCGTCCTGGCGGGGTCTGGCGCGATGTTACGGATGATTTTGCGCCGACGCTGAAGCAGTTCTTGCAGGATTTTCCGGCCAAGGTCGATGATTATGAAGCGCTGCTGACGCAGAATCCGATTTGGAAAGATCGGGCGCAGGGCGTGGGGGTGATTGAGCCGGATGTGGCGCTTGCCTATGGGATGACGGGGCCGGCTTTGCGCGGCAGCGGCGTCAACTGGGATTTGCGCAAGGCACAGCCTTACAGCGGCTATGAGACCTATGATTTCAATGTGCCGCTGGGCGAACACGGGGATGTTTATGACCGTTACCTGATTCGCATCCACGAATTGCGCGAGAGCATCAAAATCCTGAATCAGGCGCTGGCTCGTCTGGGGCGGGTCAAGGGGCCCTTCCGCTCCGAGAATCGCAAGTATTGTCCGCCGCTGCGCAGTGAATTGGGGCAGAGCATGGAGGCCGTCATTCACCACTTCAAGCTGTGGACGTATGGCTATGATGCGCCCGATGAGGAAATCTATGAGGCGATTGAAAGCCCGCGCGGCGAAATCGGCTGTTATATTCATGGCACGGGCGCCAATAAGCCTCGCCGCGTGCACTTCAAGACGCCTTCTTTTATGCACATCAGCGCCCTGCCGGTGATGTCGCAAGGTTATTTGCTGGCGGATATGGTGGCGATTATTGGCAGCGTCGATATTGTTCTGGGCGATTGTGACCGCTAGGGCTGATTTTATCTGCCAACAGGTCGTGGAAACATGAGATTTGAAGTTATTTGCGCGGACAGTGAGGAGAGGCTTTTAGATTTTGAGCCCGAGTCGGTGGACTTGGTGATAACGTCGCCGCCCTATTTCAGACAGCGAGAATATACAACTGGCAGTTTGGGCAACGAGGCGACGATTGAAGAATACCTCGATAGCATTATCAGAACTTTTGCCCAGATTATGCGGGTAATGAAACCAACAGGCAACATTGTGTATAATATGGGGGATAAGATCATTAGCGGGAGTTTGCAGCTTATTCCGCATCGGTTTGCCCTCAGGGTCCTTCATCAGTTTCATTTACGATTGGTCAATGATATAACCTGGATTAAAAGCAATCCCACGCCACATCAGTTTGCTCGCCGTTTGACTGTCAGTACCGAACCATTCTTTCACTTTGCCATAGGCAGCGGCTATTACTATGATCGTCCCGCCTTTCAACCTGTGGAGCCGAGGCCGCGTTCCAAGCCTACGAGCAAGCTGGGCAGTCGTTATCGCACGCTCATTGAATCCTCGGAGCTCCATGAATCTGAACGTCAAGCTGCGCATCAAGCGCTTGATGAAGCGATTGCTGATGTTTGTGAAGGTCGGATTCACAGCTTCAGGATGAAAATTCGCGGGATTCATGCGCCGGCTTATGGTGGACAGGAAGGCGGGCGAAAGATGCGGATTGAGCGAGATGGTTTTACGATTATCCGCATTTCAGGCAAACCGATGAAGCGGGACATTATCGAAAGCCCGGTTGAAAACCTGCCGGGAAACGGACATCCGGCTGTGTTTCCTGTTCGTGTGATCAGAGAACTTGTCAGGCTGCTGTGTCCACCGGGCGGTCTGGTTCTTGACCCGTATCTGGGCAGCGGCTCTGCGATGGTGGCGGCTATCCTTGAAGGCCGCAGCTGCATTGGCATTGACATCAGTGAGGAGTATTGCCGTTCTGCTCGAGACCGAGTTTTGCAGACGCT
>DAOUKA010000184.1:0-2486 GCA_034421915.1 Anaerolineae bacterium | reverse complement strand
AGGCTGGTGATGCCGTCGTCAATCAGGGTCGGGATTTCGTCCACAACCGCATCGTTCAGGTCGGTGATTGCCATGTGAAAGCCATAATCAATCTGGGCGATATCCTGTGATTTTGCCCGCCAGGTTGCCAGCCCGTCATGCAGGCTGCCACCGATAGGCTGCACCACAAAGTCAATGTGCGTGGTCGTGCCGCCAAAAGCGGCTGCTTGATGCCCGACATCAACATCGTCATTGCTAATCGTACCGCCAAAGGGCAGGTCGAGATGCGTATGGACATCGATGCCGCCCGGCAGCAGATACTTGCCGGCGCAATCGACCACTTCATCATGTCCAGCGGTGCTTAGGTTTTGCCCTATAAGCGTGATGATTTCGCCCTCCACCAGCAGATCGGCCGGCACCATGTCGCTGGCGGTAATGAGTGTGCCATTTTTGAATAATGTTCCCATGATTTTCTCCTTTATACCGATTTATTCATATTGCTTGCCCGTTATGGATGGCTCGCGTGTTAATTCGCGGCCTATGGTAGTAACAAGTTCCTCGCCAATCCCTAGCATCGCGGTCATCGACTCATCCAGCATCTTTCGCGTTTCGCATTCGTTCATCTGCGGCAAGGGCAGGAATGCCATATCAGAAAGCTCGTCATAAATACTTGCCATCCCCGCCACCTGCCGCTTATCCATCCTGTCAAAATCGGGGACGGGGATGCGCCGCAAATCATCCATAGAAAAATGCGGATACGAGGGTATCTTATTTGTCCGGTCACCAAGCATTGCCAAAACGCCAATCGCTGAATTGAAATAGACACATAACGCTTTTTCCAGTATTGGCTCACTATGCTGATTTGAATAGGGCTTGCAGGGTATCCATAATGAACCTAATGCCTTCTCATCAAGACGCGCGCTCATACATCTAACGGTGTTCAGTCTAATGCGGGCAGGGATCATCAATCGCCCGCGCTTTGACCATAAATCCGCCGCCTGCTTTTCTTTACTTGGCTTCGGGATGATGTAGGTATCCCTTTGCGCCAGCATCTTTTGCGTTATATCCGTCTTGTGATACCAGAGTGCGCCCATCGCCTTGTCATCAGGCACTTCCGAACGGTCAAAAATGCCCCTGATACCCTGCCCAGCGGGTCCTATATCCGCCAAAAGTCCCAGTTGCCGCGTCGCAAAAAATTTCCCCCGCCGCAGTTCGATGAACCTCTCGCAAAGATAGGGCGACAAAAACTGCACCGCGCCCCAGTTGCCGGCCGCGATTCTTTCGGCTGGCCATTCTTGCACTGTGCCTTTTATGCGCTCTTTATTGCCCTTGATGATGTTCTTCGCGACGGCTATCGCCTCGGCTGGTGTCGCCGGGTTTTCGTACAGGTTAATGATGCGGGCAGGGGGTTTATCCGCCCCGTTTTGCCAGCGGCGGCAAATGAGAAGCATTTCGCCAATGTTGGTGTTCTCCGAAAAGTAAATCCGACTTGGATCGTGTGAGGTAATGATGATATCAATGTGAAATTCCTCAGCTAGGTATTTGCGCATTGTTCTTGTCGAATAATTCGTTGCGCCGACGGTAGGCAGCACAACGGCAACAGTGCCATTGTTTGGTTTTGCCAAGAAATCAGCGAGTGCTAGGAAAGCACTTCCATTGTGTGAACGATGGATTGCCCCGCCTTTAACACTGCTAAACAGTTCTTTTTCCCGCTTTTTGAGCAGACCCTCTTCTTGCGTGCTGAACTGGTCATGGCGCAGGCTGTCGCGGGTAAAGGGCGGATTCATAATCACCAGATCGGCTGGCTCTGCCTTGGCGACTTCCTGCTCGGTTTCAATTTGTTCCACACCTGTTGGCCAAGGCAGCATCTGTGGCAGGCTCTCCCGGCTAAGGAATTTCAGCGAACCCAAATATGCATTGCTTCCTTCTGAGTTGTGTTTCACACCGAGCAGGGCGCGTCCAATTTTCATCTTGCTGAAGGTGGTTGTGGGCGAGAGCAGCCCAAGCGTCGTTGCCGCCAAATGCGTCGCTGTCAAATTGACATCATAGCCGGTCAAGACCGACTCACTCAAAACGCGTGAGATGTTTCCGCTATCCTGCACTGCGCTGGTTAAATCGCGGATGCGCTCCGCCGCCGCCATCAGCAGCGTCCCCGTACCGCAGGCTGGGTCGGTAATCCGCAAGCGGGAAATGGCTTCGCTGTCTGACCAATCGCACATAGCCGCGCGGATAGCCAAGATGGCCAGCAAAGTCGCGGCCGCGGTGGTCGTGTAGAAAGAACCATCGGAGCGTGCGGTTTCGAGGACTTTGTGGAAAATGCGCCCCAGCAAGTCGTGGCGCAGCCCGACGATATTGCGTGTGACCTTGATGGCGGCGCGGGCCGTTCCTTGCACAGCAGCAGAGAAAGCAGCGTCCTGTGCGCAGCCGTGCAGCGCATTGCGGGCAGTGGCAAAAATCGGCCGGTAATCCACTGCCAGCCACAAATCCCAGGCATCATAAAATGAGCC
>DAOUKA010000183.1:0-1709 GCA_034421915.1 Anaerolineae bacterium | reverse complement strand
ACTGTTTTGCTGATGACTTCGACCACCTTTTCGTGCAGGCTTTCCAGCCCTTCATCATCAGCATGTCCCTCTGTCCGCAGATATTCGCCAAAGCTGCGAATGGAATCCTGCTGCCGCCACAGTTCCACCTCCTCACGACCGCGATATGAGGAGGCATCGCTGGGGGAATGTCCGCTGTAACGATAGGTAATCACATCCAGCATCGCCGGGCCGCGCCCGGCCAGCAGGATTTCTTTTTTGCGCCGAGTCGCATCAGCGACAGCCAACGGGTTATAACCATCAACCCGCTCGGCGTGCATTGCCGCCGCGTTAATGCCCAGACCGACGCGCGCCAACACGCCAAAGCCCAGAGTTTCGCCCTGCGGCTGCCCGCCCATGCCATAAAAATTATTCATAAAGTTGAACAGCACCGGCGGCGCGCCCCCCAGTTCCGCGTCCCAGAGCGTATGATACTGATCCATGGCGGCAAAGTTCATCGCTTCCCAGACCGGCCCACTGGCGATGGACGAATCGCCAATGTTGGCGATGACGATGCCGGGTTTCCGGTTGATGCGCTTGAACAGCGCCATACCCACGGCAATGCCAGCCGAGCCGCCAACAATCGCGTTGTTGGGCATGATGCCGAAGGGCGGTAAGAAGGTGTGCATCGATCCGCCCATGCCCTTGTTAAAGCCATTTTCGCGAGCAAATATCTCGGCATAGACGCCATAGATTAACCAGGTCTGTGCCAGGGATTGAATATCGGATGCCGCCGCGAAGGATTCGACAGTACGCAGTATCTTGCCGTCCATATAGGTTTCCATGATGTCCAGCAGCCCGTCCTCATCCAGCTTGCGGATTGCCGATAAGCCCTTTGCCAGAATTTCGCCATGGCTGCGATGTGAGCCAAGAATGAAATCGCTTGGCTCCAAGGCATAACTCTGCCCGACAGCAGCGGCTTCCTGCCCAATGGACAGATGCGCCGGGCCGCGGTGATTGTAGTGGATGCCGCGATAAACGCCCCTCTTTTTGAAGTCGTCCAGCGCCGTCTCGAACTCACGAATCAAGAGCATGTCATGGTACACATTGACCAAACCGGCACTCGTGTAATGTTTTGCCTCGGCGGCCGCATCTGGCTGGTAAGCGTTGACAGGAATATCAGGCGCTTGAATCCGGGAAGAGCGGCGAACTTCATGGGGGTCAATCATGAGCGATTTCGGCACAGTGGCTTTCCTTTTGCTAAAGGGCGAGCAGCAGGTCAATATGGGCAAGATTGTCAGCGAGTTTGGCAAGGAAACGCGCGGCGGGCGCACCATCAACAACTTGATGATTGATAGTCAGCGAGAAACCGATATGCGGGACGAATGCCACGCCATCTTCGCTTGGCATCGGCTTCAGGTTGATATTGCCCGCTCCAAGTATGGCCACCTGTGGCAGGTTCAGCAGTGGCGTAAAACTCTCGATGCCCAGCCCGCCCAGGTTCGTCAGCGTGAAGCTGCCTCCCTTTAGCTCATCGGGCAGAATGCCGCCCTCCCGACAGGCCTCTGTCAGACGGTGTGTTTCTGCTGACAGCTGTCTCAAACTTAGTGAGTTGGCATGACGAACTACTGGCACTATCAAACCGCGCGGAGTATCGACCGCCATGCCCAGGTTGACCGCTTGATGCTGATAGATAGTCTCATTTTCGTAGACAGCGTTCAGAGCGGGGAAATCGGGCAGGGTCTGCGCCA
>DAOUKA010000182.1:0-59853 GCA_034421915.1 Anaerolineae bacterium | reverse complement strand
TTAGGTTGGTGGCTAGAGCCGCGGGGGTCCACCCGGTCTCATGTCGAACCCGGTCGTTAAGCCCGTGAGCGCGGATGGTACTGCATTGGAGACGATGTGGGAGAGTATGCCGTTGCCAACCTGGTTGATGCTGCACAGCCTCTCTTTTTGCATTTTGGGTGCTGGGGAGCAGGTTGAGTGAGGGGCAGCGCCAGAACATTCTTGCCGCAGATGGCTGTGGTGGGCTGCCTGCTCTTTTTCTGGTTCATCGGTATCTCCAACCTCAAAAGTATTCCTCTGGCTACTCACGATGAAAATCGGTCACTTATTCATATCTTTGCACACACCGTTGATGAACCCCAGTCATTGCAAGCTACGATAGCAGCTGTCGCTAGCAACAGCGAGCAGCATGGCCCTTTGTACTTTGTCTTGCTAAATGTTTGGAGCAGATTGACCGGCGGCGATTTATTTACATTGCGCTTGTTTTCAGTGTACTTTGGGTTATTGACGCTTGCTGTGATCTGTCGCCTGGCTTTGCTGTCGCGTGATGTTTATTTTGCGCTTGCTGCGGTGGTTATTATCGCATTGAATGGATTATTTCTGTTTTATGCGCGGGAATTACGGATGTACACGCTGCTGCCCTTCTTCGTTGCCTGGTTAGTCTGGTCCTATTGGCGCTTGCTTGAAACACCTGGACGTGCATCCTGGCGGATATGGCTGTCTTTTGTTGCCAGCAGTGGTCTTATCTTGTATGTGCATTATTTCGGCATCTTCATTCTGGCGGCTATCGGTGTGTATCACTTGCTGTTTGGACGCAAGAACAGGCGCTGGATTCAAATAACCCTTGCCATGAGCGCGGGCGGGATGCTGTTTTTACCTTGGCTGCCGACCGTTATCAAAGGCCTCGACCTGTACACTCAAAAGTCATTCAGCGGCATGACCGCGGTCGAGTCAATCACAAAAATTGCATCTGTCTATTCCAACGACTTCTGGCTTATTCCGCTTGGCTGTGTACTGCTTATTATTTGGAATCGCAATCGACTCGACAAATTGCAGCGGTTTCTTTTGATATTCACCTGCCTGGCAATCGCAATTACCGTGCTCACGAATGAATTCAAGCCGATTCTTTTGTCGAACCGTTTGCGGTATATCTTGGTATTTGCACCTATGCTGGCGAGCAGCCTGGCGATTGGCTGGAGCTTTCTTCCCAAACGTGCGTATATGCAGTTGCTGATAGTCTGTGTCTGGCTGCTGGCGTTTATCACATATTCTCAAAATGAAGGGTCTTATGTTGCAACCAAACGCAAGAGTTTGGAGACTCGCAGTGCGCCTCCATTTTATAGCTTGGTGTACCACCCCGACATTGAAATCAGGGCTTCGGAGTCCATACTCAGCCTGCACCCGTCGCGTAAAATCACCTACATCACGGCTGCGTACTATCAAAAGCTCCTCAATCCAGCCAGCTTGGTTCATTTGTATTACAATGGCAAAGGCTCGCTTATCATTCAAAATACGAGGAAAGAATTATCCATGCTCGACCAATTTGTCGCTGAATATGGTTCGTTTTGGCTTGTTTATAATCCCCAAGAGATAGACCAGCAGTCGATGAGCAGGATTTTTCAATGGATAGTCAACTATTACCGCTCCTGCGGGCGATACTTGGATGACAGGGACGCTGTTATCGAACGCTACGTGCGGGATTCGGATCCATGCTAGCGCGGGCGGCGCAGCCGCATTCTGCAAATAGATTCCGCCCAATCAATTTACACCCATTTTACAATTCCTTACAAAATCTATAAAACTTCTGAACAGGTGCTGTCTATGATGAGCAGACAGCGCTTGGTTTGGCTTTTGACTTGTTGAAGAGAGGCTGCGATGGATGTGATTTTAGATTATTGGCTGCGCTTTGGCATCAACCTGATGATTATCACGTTCTTGGTGGTGGTCTTGTATTGCCGCCGTCAACCCAGCCGTGATTATGCCATTTCGGTGATTATTGGCGGCGCGTTGGTGTATGTGCTGATTTTGCTTATGGTGCGTGTTGAAATTGGGCTGGGCGTCGGCTTTGGCATTTTTGCAATTTTTTCGCTGTTGCGCTTCCGCACAGTAACGATTTCCCTGCGCGATATGACCTATCTTTTTGCCGCCATCGCCATTTCGTTAGTCAATGCGCTTTTGATGTATTTCCAATACTGGGAAGAGATGGCTGCCGTCAATCTGGCGCTGCTGACGACTTTGGCGGCGCTGGAATCCGGACGATTTCTGTATTGCCGCCGCAGTTTCGTCTTGGTCTACGACAACCTGGCGCTGCTGCACCCGACAAACCGCGCGGAGCTATTCGCCGATATCCGTGAGCGCACCGGCATCGCGCCCGTCGACATCGCCATTGATAAGGTGAATTTCAAGCGCAAGACCGCCGAACTGCGCCTGTGGTATTTTGAGCAAGCAAAAACGAAAGAAAAGCCCACGCGCCTGTGAGCGAGCGCAGGTGATAGAGACAAGGATGTGCCGAGTGAGTATAAAAAATTGCCTGATGAGAAGCATGGAAACTGCGTTTACCCTGCTGCTGGCGGTGGCTTCGGTTGCCGCGCAGGATATGGGACGCCCGGCGGGATGGACAGATGAATCACATGGCAACCGTGCCGCGCCCAATTATGAGCTTGTCCTGCCTGATGAGCGAATCAACGAAATCTACATCACCTTCACGCCCGAAGCGTGGCAGGCGGAAGAGGCGGATATGCTTGAGATTTATGGCGAGCGCGGCACTGGCGGCAGGGCGGGCAGAGGCGGATTCGGCAATCCAGGCGAGGCTGGTCGTCCACCGCGGCTGGATTTTGCCCAACTTGCCAACATCCTGGAACGCAGCGAGCAGGAAGTCCGCGCGGCGATGGCGCTCCTGCCCGACTTTGAAGCGGCTGCGGCGGCGCTGGGATTTGAAACAGACGCACTCTTCGAGGCGCTCGGTTTGCCGAGCGGATTTGCCCCGCCCCCTGGCTTGGGAGGAGCAGGCGCTCCCGACAGGCAAAACGCTGTACAACTTGCCGAGCGCAATCCCATCTGGGTGCCGGTCACGATTCAGTTTGGCGACCTTGTCTGGTGGGAGGTTGGCTTCCGCTACAAAGGCAATTCCACCTTGAGCATCGGCTGGCGCAGCGGCGCGACCGCCCTGCCCTTCAAACTGGATTTTGACGAGTTTGAGGATGAGCATCCTGAACTGGACAATCAGCGCTTTTATGGCTTCAAGCAGCTTAGCTTTGGCACCGGCATAGATCCCTCCTTGCAGCGCGAAAAGGTAACGGCAGATATTTTCCGCGCGGCGGGGGTGCCGGCTGCCGAGACCGCCTATTATGCGGTGTATGTGGATAAGGGCGCGGGCGATGGTTTTGAATACTGGGGCATTTACACGGCCGTTGAACTGCCCGATGATACCTTGATTGAAACGCAGTTCGCTGATGACAATGGCAATATGTACAAGCCCGAAGGCGCCGGGGCGACCTTTGCTTTGGACAGCTTTAGCGAAGAGAGCTTTGACAAGGAGACCAACGGCAGCAGCAGCTATGAGGATGTGCTGGCGGTCTTTGACAGGCTGCATGCAGACACGCGCCTCAGCGAGCCTGACGCATGGCGGGCGGATTTGGAAGCGGTCTTTGATGTGGCGGGATTTCTGCGCTGGCTGGCGGCGAACGCGCTGCTGCAAAACTGGGATACTTATGGCGTGACGCCGCATAATTACTACCTCTACGCTGATGCGGAAACCGGAAAGCTCGTCTGGATTCCCTGGGATAACAATATGGCATTGCAGGCTTCGGTTGCGGGCAGAGAGGGTGGCAATGCCCTCTTGGCAGGGCGCGTGCCTGGCTTCGGCACAGCGCTTGAGCTCGCGCTGGAAGTCGATGTCGAGCGCTGGCCGCTCATCGGCTTTCTGTTAGAGGATGCCGTGTATCGCCAAATTTATGTGGAGGGGGTCGCCGAGCTTAGCGCGGATGTTTTCACGCCAGAGCGGATGATTCCAATCTATGAAGAAAATTTCGCACTGCTGGCAGCCCACCTGCAAGCGGCTGAAGGCGAAGAGGCGGTGAGCGCTTTGCGTGCGGCGACGGACCAATTGATTGAACATGTTCAGGGACGAGCCAGCGCGGCGGAAGAATTTCTGGCACAGCAGACAGCCGCATAGCGCTTTTTGCCACGCGCCTGCTATAATAGGGCGAGGTTTATGAGCGGAGGCTGATGTGCCAAGCCAAGCAAGTGCAGATTGGATCGCCGTCGCCATCACACACAGCCTGCCAGAGGCGCACATTATGGCCGGCAAGCTTCGCGCCAATGACGTGCCAGCTATGATTCATCAAGAACCAGGAGCGGCCGCACTGGGCATCACCTTGGGCAATCTTGGAGAAATCAAGGTGCTGGTTGATTCGGCGGATTATGAACAAGCCGCAGACCTGCTATTTCCCGACGTCAATAACCAACTTGAAGCGAGCACCGACAAGTTTCGCCTGATTTGGCGTGATGACGGGGATGGCGCGGAATACTATGTCGAAGGCGAAGACGATGAATGACTCCTTGACCAGAGTGCACGGCATCAGAGTCGGTCATGTTACGGATGTGCAGGGCGCGACCGGCTGTACGGTTGTCTTGTGTCCACCGAAAACAACGGGCGCGGTGGATGTCCGCGGCGGCGCACCCGGCACACGCGAGACGGATTTGCTTCAGGCGCATAATCGGGTTGATGAGGTGACGGCTGTTATGCTGTCGGGTGGCAGCGCCTTTGGCCTGGCGGCGGCTGATGGCGTGATGCGCTGGCATGAAGAACGGCAAACAGGATACAGATCGGGAAGCGGATTTATAATCCCTATCGTGCCAGCGGCGATTTTATTTGACCTGGGCCTGGGCGCTGAAGGGGTCTATCCGGATGCAAGCTGGGGTTATCAGGCCTGTGAGAACGCAACTTCAGCGGCCGTGACATCCGGCAGTGTCGGCGCGGGAACAGGTGCCAGGGTCGGGGCGATTCTGGGCAATGCTCGTGCCAGCAAAGGCGGGATCGGGTCGGCGGCTCTGGAATTGGATAATGGTCTTGTTGTGGCTGCCCTGATGGCAGTGAATGCTGTGGGCAATGTGATAGACGAGAACGGACAAATCCTGGCAGGATTACGGAATGAGGATGATAGCGGTTTTGCCTCGGTGCTGGCGGCACTGACCGCTATGATGGGCAGTATGCCCGCCTCGTCCGAGCGTGAAAATACTGTGATTGGGGTCGTGGCGACGAACGGGAAACTTAACAAGGCGCAGGCATATAAAGTGGCGCAGATGTCGCATGACGGCATTGCCAGAGCCGTCAATCCATCTCATACGATGTTCGATGGAGATACGATTTTTGCCCTGGCTACTGGAGAAATCCCCACCTATCCCACAATCGTTGGCGCTTATGCCGCCGAGTTGGTGGCGAGTGCTATCCGTAGCGCGGTTCGCTCGGCAACATCGCTCGCGGGTATTCGAGCCATTCGTGATTTGTGATATTAAGATACCTGTCAGATATTTTAACATAGATTTAGCATTCTGTTGATATGCTGATTAGTGTCAGTATCGGTATGAATGGTGTTTATGGCAAAGAAAATCCTGATTATAGAAGACGATAAAAAGGTGATTGCGAGCCTTGCCGACAATCTTCGCGTCGAGGGCTATGATGTATTCACGGCGCTTGATGGCGAGACGGGCTGGGAGTTGGCGCGTCATCATACCTATGACCTGATTGTGCTGGATATTATGCTGCCGGGCCTGGATGGGCTCAGTTTGTGTCGGCGGATACGAAATGACAATCAAATGCCCGATATACCCATTATCATCCTGACCGCACGCGGGACCGAGGGAGATAAAGTTCACGGGTTGGATTATGGCGCCAATGATTACATCGTCAAGCCCTTTGATCTACATGAATTTCTGGCACGGGTACGGGTTCAGATGCGGCGTCCATTGCCGGATCGAAATCTGCGCCATGAATTAGTCTCGCATGACCTGCGGCTGGACTTGACCGGGCGCCGTGCCTTTAAGGGCGACACGGAGGTTAAACTCAGCAACAAGGAGTTTGGTTTATTGACCGAACTTATGCGCAACAAAAATGCGGTTCTGTCCCGCGACCACATTCTGAACAAGGTCTGGGGCTATGATTATTTTGCGGGCGACCTTAACCGTACCGTGGATGTTCATATTCGCTGGCTTCGTGAAAAAATAGAGGACAATCCCTCCAGGCCCCAGCGCATCAGCACTGTCCGCGGGGTTGGCTATCGTTTCGAGGGGTGAGATGGATATTCTTTTTGGGCTTGCTGTGCTGGCCTTGGTGGGTATGGCCTATTACAGCCATCGCCAGCTTGAGAGGGTCAAGGCGCTCAATCGGGGCATCCACAGCCGCGATGCGGTCATTCGCAAGCTGCGTTCGCAGCTAAACGCGGTTGAAGGCGAAAACCTCAAGGGCAAGGCTGTTTATGCGACCATTTCAGATATTGCTTTTGATGTGGTTGTTCTTTTGAATGAAGAATGCGCCATCCTTGCCTGCAACACAGCGGCCAAGGATTTGTTTGGCGACAGGAATCCCATTGGCAAAAAGCTGGACGATGTGATTCACTCGCCGGACTTAATCCATCTTGTCCAATATGTCTTAAAAGAAGAGGGCAGCCTCGAAGAGCAGTTTATGATTGCCGCGGCACATTATCGCGCCAAAACGCAGGTGGTGCCTGTGGATGGCGGCCGGCGTTTTATCGGCCTTGCCATGCAGGATATTACCCAACTGGTGAACTTGAATCGCTCTCGCCGTGACCTGGTGGCAAACATCTCTCACGAATTGCGCACGCCGATTACCCGCATCCGCTTAATCATCGAGGGTTTGTTCCTGGATGATGACCGACCCAAGCGCAAAGCCAGCATTCAATCGCTCAAAGAGATTGCGATGGAAACCGATGCCTTATTATGGCTGGCGCAGGAATTGCTTGACCTGTCGATGATTGAATCGGGTCAGTCGATTATGAAACTGGTGAAGACCCCCTTGAAACAGATTGTTGACGATGCCATTGAACGTCTTGGCTCGCAAGCCGAAATGAAAGATTTGACGATTGTCAGCTATGTCGCCGAAAAATATGATGTCTTATGCGATGCCGACCAGCTAAGGCGCGTGCTGGCCAACTTGATTCACAATGCCGTCAAATGGTCACCGCCCAGCGAAGCCATCACGATTACCGCCAATGAACAGGGAGACGAGATTGTCATATCTGTCTTTGACAACGGCCCAGGCGTCCCCGATGACCTGCGCGAGCGCATTTTTGAACGTTTCTATCAGGCGGATGTATCCCGTTCGGGGAACGAAGGGACGGGCTTGGGTCTGGCAATTTGCAAGCATATTATCGAGGCGCACGGCGGCAGAATCCGAGCGGAAGGCAACAGCCATGGCAAGGGCGGTCACTTCCTGTTCACCGTGATGAAGGCGGACACCAATTTCCAAGGCGAGGCTTTGGCTGCCGATGATCATGACAGTCGGATACCGGTCGCGGGTTCATTCCACCCCTTTAGATAGTATTCTAACAAAAGTTCTGCTATACTGGGTTCAAATCAATCTAAACCAACCTTCGGGGCAGGGTGAAATTCCCTACCGGCGGTGATGTATGCCAAGTCATACCAAGCCCGTGACCCTCGTCGTCCCCTGATTGCAGGGGATGCGCCACAGCCGCAGCGCTGTGCAGGTGGATTCTGGTGAGAATCCAGAGCCGACGGTGACAGTCCGGATGGGAGAAGGGTTGCACGCTGATTCGTTTCGCATCGGCTGTGTGTGGTTTGATATGCAACTCCGGATTTTGCCAGCCACCTCAATTCGGGTGGTGATGGCTGGCTTGTATGTCACCTTTGCCTCGCGTTGGTTATGCCATGAGGGTTTGATATGCAGGCAGCCATCCGCTCCACTGACAGCAAAAAGCGAACTTCTTCCAGACTCCCGAAATCCAAACCGCTTCGGCGGCTGGCGCCACTGCTGACCTGCCTCGTCTTGCTGCTGTTTTGGCATTGGATTACCGCGATGGAATTTTATCCGTCATTTATGGTTCCACCGCCAGCTGCCGTGTTCGATGCCTTCACCGATGCCCTTTCAAGTGGATTGCTGCTTGAACATGCACAGACGACGCTTGAAGAGATGTTATATGGATTGCTCTTTGGCATTGGCATGGGGCTCGCTGTCGGCTATGCCATCGGGAAGGCTCCCCTGCTGGAGCGGCTGCTGTCTCCAATCATTGTTGCCTTTCAGTCCACCCCCATTGTCGCCTATGCGCCGCTGCTTGTCATCTGGTTTGGCAGCGGGACGGCCAGCAAAATTGTCACCACGGCCGTCATTGTGTTTTTCCCGACGCTCATCAATGCCATTGTGGGTGTCCGCAGCGTTTCCCCGAATCTCAGGGATATGATGCGCTCGTTAAACGCGACCGGGTGGCAGATGTTTCGCCATCTGGAGCTGCCCGCGGCCCTGCCGATGATTCTGGCGGGCTTCAAGACCAGCGCGACCCTGGCGGTGATTGGCGCGGTCGTTGGCGAGTTCGTGAGCTCCAGCAGTGGTTTGGGCTATCTGGTGACCCTGGCGCGAAATCAGTACGATACGCCCCTGGTGGTGGTGACTGTCTTGACGATGACCGCCATTGCCCTGACCTTATACAGCTTTGTTGTTTTTCTGGAGTGGCGCCTGCTTGCCTGGCAGCGCCGTTCTGATTTGTAAACGTTCTATTCAGAGGAGTCCTACGTGAATATGCACCGCATAATCCGCTTGTGTTTCGTCTTGACCTTTGTCGCGGCATCCACCCTGTCGGCGCAAAATGACCTTGTGGATGAACATATCCTGCTAACATTCATCCCCAACGTGCAATTCGCTCCCTTTTATGTCGGTATGGAAGATGGGTACTTTGCCGAAGCGGGCTTGAATCTGTCTGTCGAACACCTTCAAGAGCCTGAAGTTGTTGACCTGGTTGCCGTCGGGCAGGCAAACTTCGGCATTGTCAGCGGCGAGCAGGTGATTCTGGCTCGGGCGCAGGGTCGGGATATTGTCTATGTTTATGAATGGTTTCAGCACTATCCGGTGGGTGTGGTTGTGGCAAGCGCTGCCGGGATGGACAGCGCCGCCGGTCTGCGCGGGCTAAAGGTCGGCATCCCCGGACGTTTTGGCGCCAGCTACAGTGGTTTAACAACCCTGCTCCAAAGCGCTGGCTTGTCCGAATCCGACATCGAACTGGATGAGATTGGCTTTAATGCGCCCGAAGTCTTTTGCTTTGGGGCGGTGGATGCCGCTGTGGTTTATGTGAACAATGAGCCGCTTCAAATTCGCAACCGCGCCCTGGCAGGAGAATGCGGCGCGGTTGCCGATGTTGATGTCATCTCCGTCGCCTCACAAGTGGATTTGGTGTCTAATGGCATGATTGTGAGCCGGAAGCTGCTTGAGAACAATCCAGCGCTCATCCAAATGATGGTGGACAGCTTTGCGGCGGCGCTGCGAGCCACCATCCACAACCCGGCTCATGCTTATCTTGTCAGCTTGGATTTTGTTGACAATCTGCCCGATGATGCCGATTTTCTGGCGGAATTACGTCGAATCTCGGAGCAGCAAGACCGCTTTCTGGAGTCTAACCCGACCCCACAGCAAATAGCGGACAGCCGTCAGGCAATGTATGCCGCTCTCGCGGAGATGTTTGACCCGGATGCCTTGACCCAATTTGAAGTCTTGCTGACAACGGTCGATTTGTGGGATGCGGCAAGGCTCGGCTATAGCGATTTGGCATCATGGGAAGCCATGCGGGATACACTTGTCCTGATGAATATCCTGGATGATGCCGCGGTCGATTTGGAGGCTGCCTTTACCAATCGGTTTATCGAAGGTCAGGGTGAATGAGATTGAGCCTGCGTGAGCTTTCGGTCTATTTCACCGCGCCAGAGGGACAGCCCTTGCCAGCCTTGGGTCCCATCTCATTTGAAGTCGAAGACTGCGAGTTCGTCTGTGTCTTGGGCGCGAGTGGCTGTGGCAAGAGCACCTTGATTCGGGCTTTGGCTGGCTTGCAAAAGGTGACTTCGGGGGAGATATTGGGCGACGGCATGCCCATCGTCTGCCCCTTGCCTGACATTGCCATTATGTTTCAGGATGCGAATCTGATGCCGTGGCGGACAGTGCGGGATAATATCGCCCTGCCGCTGGAATTGGCGGGCGTGCCAGCCGCGCAGCGCTATGAGACAGTCCGCTTGCTGCTGCCCCAACTCCATCTGGAGAGTTTCGAGATGGCTTATCCCAGCGAGTTGTCCGGGGGGATGGCGCAGCGAGTCGCGCTTGGGCGCGTGATGGTTCAGGCGCCGCGGGTTTTGCTTTTGGATGAGCCTTTTGGCGCTCTGGATGTGCTGACGCGGGAAAGGCTGAGTTTGGAATTGCTTCAGCTTTGGCGGCAATTCCAGCAAACCGTCCTGATGGTGACCCACGACATCAACGAGGCGGTGCTTTTGGCTGACCGAATTATCGTCATGTCGCGGCGCCCGGGTAGGGTGGCTGCCGATTTGTCGGTCAAGCTGCCGCGCCCGCGCCGGATGGAGATGGTCTATCAGGACGAGTTCGTTCGGCTGGCAAAGCGCGTGCGCCAGGCCATAGAGTCTCCAATCGATTGACAGGCCATTAACGCCCCGTCGGCTTCCAGGTGGTCATATCATTGCAATACTGACAAATATCGGGGGGATGCGAGCCGACGACGACAAAGACATGCTGCCCGCAGTTCATACACCGCCATTGCTCGGTGTGAGTCAGATGCTTTTTTGAAGCAGTCGTCTTGTTCGCGTCAGGGCCTTGGGTTGGTTGGTTGTTGAGTGATAAACCTGACATGGGAGCTTTCCATAACTGTTAGATGCAAACCGTAAGTATCCATTTTACTCTGTTTCGATTATAGTACCAACCTTTACCGAGCTTGATGAACCAGACAGATGAAGGATGAGCGGATGGGCTTTCATGCAAATCATATTCGGGCGCTGTTTCCCTCTTTATCGACCCCGACTTCGGATGGGACTCTGCCAGTCTTTTTGGACAATCCGGCCGGGACGCAAGTTCCGCAGACGGTGATGGAAGCGTTCACGGATTATTATATGATGATGAACGCCAATTCGGGTGGCAAATTTGCGACCAGTCGGCGCAACGATGATATGGTCGCAGCCACCCGCCAGCGCATGGCGGACTTCGTCAACGCCCCCAGCGCGGATGAAATCGTCATCGGGCCCAATATGACTACCTTGAACTTCGCCTTGAGCCGCGCCATTGCCCAAACACTGTCCGCTGGCGATGAAATTGTACTGACGCGGATGGATCATGACGCTAACATCTCGCCCTGGATTCGGATTGCCGAAGATGATGGTCTGGCTGTCAAATGGGTGGATATTCATACCTCCGACTGCACGTTGGATATGGCTTCGCTCGAAGCTGCGCTTTCCAACAAGACGAAAGTGGTTGCGACTGTTCAGGCCTCGAATGCGGTCGGCACGATCAATCCAATGCGGCAAATTGCCGCTATGGCGCGGGCTGTGGGCGCCTGGCATGTCGTGGATGCTGTGCAGAGTGCGCCGCATCTGCCTATTGATGTGCAGGAAATCGGCTGTGATTTCCTCTTGTGTTCTGCGTACAAATTTTATGGCCCGCATCTCGGCATCATGTGGGGACGCGAGGATCTGCTCAACGAACTGCCCGCTTATAAACTGCGCCCGGTAAAGGATAAAGCGCCTGACCGCTGGGAGACGGGTACGCCAGCTTACGAGAGCTATATGGGATTGCAGGCCTGTCTGGCATATTGGGAGATGATTGGTGAAAAGTATGGCGATGCCGATTTGCCCCAATATGAGGAGCGCAGGCTCAAAATGAAGCAGGGGATGTTGGCGGTGCAGGCCTATGAGCGTGGCTTGACTGCCAGATTGATTGAGGGGCTCAAGGCCATCAAGGGCGTGACCATCGCTGGCATCACCGACAGCGAACGCTATGACTGGCGCGTCCCGACCGTGGCCTTGGTGAAAGAGGGGAAAAGCCCCGATGAAATGGCCGCTTGCTGCGCGCAGAACCACATCTATGTGTGGAGCGGCGATTATTATGCTGTGGAAATTATGAAACAGCTTGGCCGACCGCAGGGCATGCTGCGGGTTGGCATAGGTCAGTACAACACACTTGAGGAGATTGAGCGGCTTTTAGACCTGCTTGACAGCCTCTAGGCAACTGGCAAGCGGGCATAGTAACGGGCGGCAGCCAGCGCCAGCGTGACAAGCTGCTTCATGCCCGAACGCACCGGCTGAACTTCGATGTATTCGTCCAGGCGATGGGCATTGCCGCCGCGCGTGATGCCGATGGTGACAGTCGGGCAGCCCTGCGACAGAGGGACATTGCCGTCGGTGCTGCCGATTTCCAGTGCGCCGCGCACCCCGATGGCGGCCAAGGCAGCCAGTGCGCCCCGTACCAGAACATGGTCGTCGGGGATGGACCCTGCGGGACGGTCGCCCACAACGCTGACATCGTAACGCAGCCCCTTTTTTTCCTGAAGCGCAACAAGCTCATCGACCTGCTGGCGCAATCGCTCCAGCGCGGCGGGACTCGCTGAACGCATATCCAGCCAAAGACTGGCGCGGGTCGCAATAGCGTTGATGGCATGCCCGCCGTCAATCATCCCGATGTTGCAGGTTGTTCGCGGCTGAGACGGAAGCTCCAGGCTGGCAATGCCTGCGCCCAGTTCCATTATGCTGTGAATGGCGCTCGGCTGTCCATAATGCAGCCAGCTGTGCCCGCCAGCGGCTCTGGCGATGATATGAAGCCGCTGAACAGCGATGCCGGCGTTGTAGATATGTCCGAAGGCAAGTCCCTCTAGGTTAATCACCGCGCTTACCTGTGAACCCAGACGGGCGAAGACGGCTCTGGCGCCTTTTAGATCACCCAGACCTTCCTCGCAGCTGCTGGCGGCGAACCAGATGTCGCATTCGGGCTGATAATTGCGGTCATGCAGCGCCTTAATCAGCCCCAGCAGGCCCGCCACGCCCAGGCTGTTGTCGCCCAGTCCGGGGCCATAAATGGCGCTGCCGACATATTTGACGCTTAAATCGGTATCAGCCGAGAAGACCGTATCGGTGTGCGCCAGTATCAGGATGGCGGCGGCGCCTTTTTTGCCCGGCAGGCGTCCGCAGACATTGCTGACGGCATCGACCGATACATCAGCCAGGTCAAAATCGGCAAAGCGCTCAGCGACGTAGCTGGCTCGTTCCGCCTCATGGAATGTTGGCGCGGCAATTTGCTGAATGCGAAGCGCCTGTTCCACGACCCAGTTCGACAGGCTGTGAAGCGATTGCCAGTCCCATTGCGAATAGATTGACTTGACATCCGTTCTCATACTCGACATCTCTCATGCAGAACCCTGCCTGCTGCGGTTGCGCTGTACCATTCTTAGTCCATAATAAAGCAGAACGCATCATCGCCGCCGATATTTGGCAGCTGTCCTGGCTGCCTGTTGCTGTTGGATGCGCCGATGCTGGTAATTATGCCGTATAAAATGGAATCGTGCATGAAGCTGCGCCAAATGCTGATTTGGCTATCGGGGGAATGGGATTGTCCGAGCGGATATTATTGATAGGCACAGCCAGATGGGAGCCAACGCTTCAGCGAAACTGGGAGGTCATCACCGCCGCCAGTGGCAAACGTGCCAAATTGTATGCTGATAAATATCAATTCAGCTTAATCATCGTCGATGCGGTTTCGATGGGGACAACTGGCGAACGGATTTGCCGCGCGGTCAAATCGCATTATCCGAATTGTCCGATGATTCATATTCGGCCCGAGCGTGCTTTGAATCTTGCCAAGGTCGCTGATGTGACCTTGGCGCCCCCGTTTTCAACCCGCAAGCTGATTGGGGTTGTATCGCGGATTTTGCAAGAGGGGCTGATGGACGCCATTTGCTGCGGGCCCTTTGTACTGAACCGAACCACCCGCATCTTGCAGGCTCATGGGCAGGAGGTGCAGCTTCAGCCCAAGCTGGCGGAGTTAATCGAATTGTTTATGACGTATCCCAATCAGGTTTTGGCACGCGAAACGATTATGCAGCAGGTGTGGAACACGAATTATATGGGGGACACGGGGACGCTTAATGTTCATATACGATACGCCCGCAATGTACTCGAAGAGGACAACCAAAAGCCGGTCTACCTCAAAACGGTGCGCGGCGTCGGTTATCGTTTGGAGGTGGATGTTACCTAGTCCAAATCAAAAAGCCGACGGGTCAGGTCGGTTTCCGGTAGAATGATTGGGGTTCGTCCCTTTAGCCGGTTAAGCTGGCCAGCTGCTTCATCAGACGGCTCTTGCGCCGGGCTGCATTGCGGGGATGAATCACACCGCGGCTCGCCAGGGTATCCAGGTCACGCGCTGCAATGCGAGTGGCTTCGCGTGCTTCGTCAATGTCACCTTTGACGATGGCGGCGCGTGCCTGTTTGACCAGTGTGCGGGCGCGATTGCGATAGGTGCGGTTATGCAAGCGGCGTTTTTCGTTTTGACGA
Source organism: Anaerolineae bacterium (assembly GCA_034421915.1). Lineage (GTDB taxonomy): Bacteria > Chloroflexota > Anaerolineae > Aggregatilineales > Phototrophicaceae > UBA6055. The sequence goes on along the minus strand of DAOUKA010000182.1, from coordinate 45,318 downwards.
ATGCGTTTGAATGCAGATTTATGAGTTGCCATAGCTCACTGACAGGAACGCGGCGCTCCTGTCGCTCCTTTCAAAGCTGTACTGTCTTCATTAACAGCTTGCCATCATATCATGCACTGGATGGATTGTCTACGGCTTTTTCTTTGGCTTCATTGCTTAACTTCTTGGTCTTGCCACGCTTCACAGTTCAGGCTAGGATTTGTGATGATGCTGCAAGTCCGGCATAAATGACCAATTTCTCGAATGACAATGGATGGGCTGAATGATTAAATTGTACTGGAACACCGCAATCGCGGGCAGAATTCTGCCGCTAGCCTGGGGGTTTCTTAGTATTATATTAGCGGGCTGCGGCACCCTGGCGGCGCCTGTCTGGCAAGCGACCACACCGACTTTGAGCGCTGTAACCGAGGATGACGGAACGCAGGCGGTCGCCGCGGCAACCAGCCTGCCCACCGATACGCCCATACCTCCGACCTCGACTCCCACGCCCGCGCCTACTTCGACAGCGACTCCCGAGCCCACGCCCACCCTTGAACCCACGGCACAGACGGTCTCATCGCCGATTGACCGTTTGGTGGCGGTGCGCGACCCCCAAAATGGCAAGCTGCTGTTCGAGACTTTTCAAGAGGCAGCCAATTATGCCTGTTCAACCTGTCACAGCGCCACCAGCGAGGATAAACTGGTTGGCCCTGGCTTGCTGAATATCAAAGACCGGGCGCCGACGCGGATCGAGGGGCAAAGCGCCGCCGAGTACCTCTACAATTCGATTATCGATACCAATGCGTATATCGTTGAGGGCTTTGATGCCGAACTGATGCCCAAGAACTGGCCGGACATCTATAGCAATATCGAAATTTTTGACATCGTGGCTTATCTGCTAACCCTTGAAGGCGAAGCCGACCTTGATGAATCGGCTGATGAGGGTTAGTCGCATCTCAAACAGCCGAATCTGGCTTGATGGCTGCTATCTCCTCAATGGCATTCATTAGCTGTTGATTTGAATGGGACAGCTTTGCTTGCACATTCGCAAGCCAGCTATGGTCATTTTCGATTTGGTTTTGCTGAAGCTCCAGGACTTTGGCTGTGGCGGTCGGTGCCGCGCCTCCGGGCAAGTCTCGCGCATTCACGAAGGCGGCCGGGTCGAGCGCCCGCCTGAACAATTCATCTGACCAGCGAAGGTCAAGGTCAAAGCTGCTTTTGGCGATTTGCCGCAGCATATCTGCGGTCAGGTCACCAGGGGCAAGCTGATGTTTTTGAGCATAGCTAACCAGAGCGGAAACAATAGCATGCGCCTGGCGGAAAGGGAGACCGCCATGCCGAACCAGGCTGTCCGCAAGCTCGGTGACTGTGGTAAAGCCTGAAATGGCGCGGTGGCGAAGGTGAGCCACATTGACCTGGGATGTGCGGATGACGGCGCTGTACAGCTGCAAGATGTCACGGGCTGTTTCCAGCGACCCGAACAGCATGGGGAAAATTTCGTCCTCGATATCCTGGGTGTCGCCGTAGGGGATGTTGTGGCATTGAAGGACGATTCCCTGTGCCTGCGCTATCATGCGGCTGATTCGGGCTCGCAAATGTTCCAGGACAACCGGGTTGCGTTTCTGGGGCATAATGGAACTGATTTGGATAAAGCTGTCATCGATGCGGAGGGCGCCGCTTTCTTGCGTTGCCCAGAACAGCAGGTCGCGTGTAAAACGCGAGAGGTTGACGCCGCAGGTCATCAAGGCGCCGGCGACATCGGTCAGGTTGTCGGATGCTCCGATACTGTCGTAAGTGCTGATTAAAACGCCGTCAAACCCCAGCAATCTCGCGCTGAGTTCACGATTGATTGGAAAGGCTGTTCCTGTCAGCGCGGCGGCGCCTAGCGGGCTTTGATTGTTGGTCTGATGAGCGAATTGGAGGCGGGCCGTATCCCGTTCCAGAAAAGCCAGCACACCGGCGATATAGTGCGCCATAGTTGTTGGCTGTGCCGGCTGCGTGTGCGTATAGCCGGGCATGAGTGTATGCAAATGCTGGCGGGCAAAGCTGTGCAGCCGGCTGCGCAGTTCGAGCAGGCATTCGATGACCTTGAGCATCAAGGGACGCAATGCCAGCCGCGTCAGGGCATAGCCCAAATCATTGCGGCTGCGCGCTAACTGCAAATTGCCGCCATGCGCCGCGCCGACCATCTCAATCAGCTTGCCTTCCATGGCGAAGAACAGGTCTTCCACACCCGACTGATAATGCAAGGCATCCAGTCCCATTTCTTCTACTTGCCGCAAGCCAGCCAGCAGCGCCTGCGCATTTTCCAGCCGAATGATGCCGCACTGGTACAGCATAACGGCCTGCGCCCGATTGGCGGCCAGCATGGGCGCATAATAGTATTTTTTGGCGTCCTCATAGAAGGGCTTGAGGACAAATTTCTCGTAGAGTGGATGTGGGAACGAAGATGCGCTGCCTGCCATGCGCTAACCCTTCAGGCCTGTCAGCGCAATCCCTTCGATGATATAGCGCTGGAAAATAATGACGACAATCATCAGAGGGACGACCGAAAGCGCGGCGCCAGTCATAATCAGATTCCAGGGCGTATTCGCCTCCGAAGAAAATTGCTGGATGCCGACGGGCAGGGTGAACATTTCGCTTTTTGTGGTGGCGATAAGGGGCCAGATAAAAGCGTTCCAGTTGCCCAGAAAGTTAAAAATGCACAGCGCCCCAATGGCGGGCAGGCTCAAGGGGACGGCAACGCGCCAGTATAAGCCGAACTCACTGACGCCATCGATGCGCCCGGCATCCAGCAATTCGTCCGGCACGCCTTGCATAAACTGGCGCATCAGGAAAATGCCAGAGGCGGTTATCACCCCCGGGAAGGCGATGCCCCAGTAAGTATCGACCCAGGTCCCGCCAACAGGCGGGTTGGAGGACATGATAAACCAGGGGATAATGAGCATCTCGGTCGGCACCATCAGCGATGTCAGGAAGATAATAAAAATCGGACGCTTGCCCGGAAATTGATACTTGGCGAAAATATATCCAGCCAGGGAATCAAAGAAGGCGACGCTGACGGTGCTGATGACCGCCACAATAATCGAATTGGTGTACCAGAGCGGCAGGTCGGTCTCGGTAATGACCTGCGTATAATTGTCGATGGTGGCTTCAGTCGGGAAAAAATCACGGCGCAGGATTTCCGTTTCCGGCTTTAACGAGGTGGACAGCATCCAGATAAAGGGAACAATCATCGTCAGGCCGGTGAGCGTGAGCAGCAGGTACGAGAAGGATTTGTATTTCCAGTCGTTTCGACTTCTGCCGACTGAAGTCAGCTTGCCCTGATCTTTGAACAGGTTTGTTGGCGTAATGGATTCCATAATGCCTAACCTTATTTAATGAGCTTGTATCCGCGCCAGCAACTAAAGTTCATTCTTTATGTGTGAGCGCGGCGTTTCTGTTCGCTCCCGTCCTGCGGGCTTAGTTTGTGCTCCGTGATGTGACGGACAGTTGAATGATGGTGATGCCGAGTATCAAGGCAAATAAGACGACGGTCAATGAAGCGGCATAGCCCATATCAAAACTCTGAAATGCCTCGCGGTAGACGCGCAAGACGACGGTTGTCGTTGAATCCAGCGGGCCGCCGCGTCCCTGTTCCGACATGGCCAAGACGGGCGCGAACATCCGCAGGAAAGCGATGGTTTGCAGCACAAGCAGATAAACGATGCTTGGGTTTAGCAGGGGCAGGGTGATATAGCGAAAGGTATGCCAGCGGCTGGCGCCATCGACCTCCGCCGCCTCATAGTAAGTCCGTGATATTTGCTTCAGTCCGGCCAAAAAGATAATCACGGCAAATCCCAAACCCTGCCAGACAACCAGCGCCAGAATAGAGGGCAGCGCCTGCTGCGGGCTTTTCAGGAAAGGCTGCTGTGGCAGGGAGACAAGCTGAAGGATGATGTTGAATAACCCGAAACGCGGCTGATAGAGCATTCGGAAGACCCAGGCGATGGCGATGGTGGAGGTCACGAAGGGCAGGAAGAACAATATCCGATAAATCGTGCTCATAAATCGAATTTCGTTTAGCATCAAGGCAATCGCCAGCGCCAAAAGAAGCTGAACGGGCACGCCAAGCGCCAGATACCGCGCGGTATTGGAAAAGGCCGCCTTGGTGGTTGACTTCTTTTTGCCCAGTTCTTCAAAGACGCGCTCATAATTTTCAAAGCCGACAAAAGGCTGTTCTGCCGCCAGTGGATTGTAATCGTGCAGGCTCATTTGAAAGGCAAACAGGGTGGGATAAATCCGAATATAGGCGAAGAAAACAATCGGAATCGCCAAAAAAATATATGCCCAGACGACCTTCTTGCGGGCAAGTGTCCAGTTGAAGGGGTTTTTATTTTTGCGTTTCACCGCGTGCTGTCTCATGGTGTGTCAAAAGAGAATGTACTGGTGCGTCTGTTTCCGCTGTCTTGGCTTTCTCAGCGGCTTCAATTTCCGCTAATCAAGTCATCAATTGACTTATCACAGCGCAGAGGAACAGCAAAATCACCAAGCCAATTATTCCTTTGATTATCGATCCACAAGTACCAAGGCAACCACCGTTCCCTCTTCCCGCCTCCACACCTGCATGGTATCCGGCGCCCCAAATCTTCTGTTCTTTTGTTGGCATTGTTTCACCTCGATTGGATTGCAACTATCCTAATACCACTTTACAAACTTGAATTGGAGACTGCGCCAGACAGATTCGCATCTGACGCAGCCGATTAGCGTATGCTTTGGCGATGGAACTAGCGGCTTGCCCAGAATTCGTCAAGCAGCTCCTGTTCGGCGGCAGCGGCTTCATCCAGCGCCTCGCAGGGATCCATGCCGCCCAGACGCACATTGTCGAAAGCGTCAATCAAGACTTGGCGCTGGGCGCTTTCGTCCACGAAAAAGGTCGCATGGGAGTATGCCAGACCGGCAGAGAATGCGCCCAGAATCGGATCGTTCAGGATGTCTTCGTCACTGGCGGCTGTCAGTTGAGCCGGGAGTTCGCCTACATTGTTCACCCACAGCGTGCCGGCTTCTGCTGTGGTGATGAATTGCAGGAATTTGGTGGCGGCTTCCAAGCGCGCCGGGTCATCGTTGGCGCGGCGGGTAATGCCATGTGTCCAATACGACCCAAAGGTGTGCTGTTCGCCATTTGGACCGATAGGCAGTTCGGTCACGCCATAATTGAGGTCGGGATTGTTCCTGGCAATCGTGCCGACGCGGAACGAGCCGTCAACGTGCAGCGCCGATTCGCCATTGATAAAGGCTTGGGTGGCATCGGTGAACAGATCGTTGCTGCCGGTTTTGTATTCGGTTTCAAAGGCAGCCAGCCAGGCAAAGGCCGCGCAGCCTTCCTCGCTGTTATAGGTCACCGTGCGGCCATCATCGCTATACGGAGCGCCCCCGAATTGGCGCAGCAGAACTTCGCGGAACCAGTGATGGTCTTGTGCCGCCAAAGCTGGCGCATGACCTTGCTGGGTGATATTGAAAATGTCGGTCCCGCTGCCGTCGTAGATGGTGGTCGCTTGAGCCATATCGACGAATTCATCCAGCGTAGTCGGCGGCGCTTCCGGGTCAAGCCCGGCGGCCTCAAAGATGTCCTTGTTCCAAAACAGCGCCAGCGAGCGAACGGCGGTTGGAATCGCCCAGTAACTTCCCTCAAATTTTGAGTTGGCGACCATAGGCGAGAAGGTCTCCAGAATGAAATCTTCGGAGAAGGGGTCGTCTGGCAGGGGGACCAGATAACCGGCATCGACAAATGCTGGAATCCAGCCGTAGAAGAGGGTCACGATGTCTGGCCCAACGCCCGCCGGCGCCGATGCCGCAAGCTCATCGCGGAAGTTGGCATAGGGAATGTCACTGTTGTGAATGACCCGAATATCGGGGTTTTCGGCCTCGAACTGCTCGATGAGCATATTCATGGCATCGACACGAGCGCCAAAGTTGTATTGCCAGTATTCGATTTCGACGGTATGCCCGTCTGCCGTGACAGCAGCGCCCAGTGTCATCAGCAGGAACATAACCGCCAGAATTGCCAGAAATCTTGTCTTTAGCATTTTCCACTCCTTAATTATCAAAATGTTCATTGTTCCGATATCCAAACTCTAACCGATGTTGCCTTCAATAGCAACCAATGTTGGCCGACTTTGGTCATATTCAATCGCTACAGGTCAATCTTGAACAGTCGAGCGGCGTTCCCGCCAAATATCAGTTGAATGTCGTCCTCGCGGTAATTCAATTCGCGGACATCGCGGATTTGCTGCCGCAAATAAGGCTCGGCAAAACCGCGCGGAAAATAGCTGGAATCTGTGCCGAATATGATGCGCTCGGGACCGATGGTTTCCATATATTTTTGGAACAGCTTCTTGGTCGTCCAGTCGCCATCCACCCAGCGCACCCATTGATTTGAGCCGGAAGTATCAATCGAGACATTGGCGCATGCCCAGCAAAGCTGCAATGTTTCCCGAATCCAGGCGCAGCCGAAATGCGGCACGACAAACGTCACCTCCGGGAAATCCTTGGCGACGTTGTGCAGTTTGAGCGGATTGATGTTCTCATGCCAGGCGATGCCGCCGCCGCTGCCTTGAATGCCAAAGTGAATGAGTACCGGGATGTCCAACTGAGCGCAAACCTCCCAAACAGGATAAGCCGCCTCATCTTCGACGGGGCGGTCGAGCGAAGGCGCCAGCAGCTTGTAGCCTTTCATGCCGTCTTCTTTGACGGCTCGCCGCAGTTCGTCGGCAGCATCTTCGGCAAAGGGATAATGATGGGCAAAGCCGATGAATTTGTCGGGATGCCGCCGTATCACCTGCGCCAGGTTTTTATTGCCGCCGCCCGTGACAAATCCAACCGCCCGCAAGCCATATTTCTCGACTTCGGCTGCCCATCGGTCGGCCTGCTCTTCGTCGGTGAAGGTGTTTCGCTCTGGCGGGTCGAATCCCCATGTTGCCCGCCACTGCCGATTGTATTGGATGGCATGGTTTCTGGCGATTTGCGCCCGCCGCTCACCGCGCCGCTGGATATACTGCTGCCGAATATCGGGTCCCATGCCGGCAAACATGGGTTTTTGCGTCGGGAAGTGATTATGAAAATCTATGACCTTTAAGCCATTATACATTTGGGTTTTCCTTATGTGAATCCATGACACAATCATACCCCAAGTCAGGGCAAAATCCCAATCGGGAGATTGAGCATATTGCCGATGCCGCCTTGGGTCGCTATACTGTAACCGTTCATCGTCTACGGAAAACAGTTGAATGGAAAGGACAAATCTTATGGCAAGACCCGTGACGTTATTCACCGGACAGTGGGCTGATTTACCCTTTGAAACCATTGCCGAAAAAGCGAAAAGTTTCGGATACGATGGTCTCGAACTGGCCTGCTGGGGCGATCACTTTGAAGTTGACAAGGCCTTGGCAAGCGATGGCTATATCCGGTCGCGCCGGGATGTTTTGGAGCAGCATGGACTTCAGTTCTTTTCGATTAGCAATCATCTGGTGGGGCAGTGCGTCGCCGAGTCGTTTATCGACGAGCGCCACCGCGCTATCCTGCCCGACCGCCTCTGGGGAGATGGCGACGCGGACGGGGTGCGCGAGCGCTGCGCCGAAGAGATGAAAGATACCGCACGCGCTGCCAGGGCATTTGGCGTGGATGTCGTCAATGGCTTTACCGGCAGCCCGGTCTGGCATCTGATTTATCGCTTCCCGCCCACCTCCGATGAGATGGTCGATGCCGGCTATCAGGAATTTGCCGCACGCTGGCTGCCGATTCTGGAGGTCTTTCAGGGGGAGGGCATCAAGTTTGCTCTGGAGGCGCATCCCGGTGAAATCGCCTATGACATCTATACTGCCGAAAAGACCCTGGCGGCATTGGATCACCATCCGGCCTTTGGCTTCAATTTTGACCCCAGTCATTTCATTCATCAATTGTTCGATCCAGCCAAGTTCATCGACCGCTTCGCCAGCCGAATCTTCCACGTCCACGTCAAGGATTCCAAAGTGACGCTGGATAATGTCAGCAGCATTCTCGGCTCGCACCTGAACTTTGGCGACCATCGCCGCGGCTGGGATTTTGTTTCCTGCGGTCGCGGGGATTTGGATATTGATTCCATGATTCGGGCATTGAATCGCGCCGGTTATCAGGGCCCATTGTCTGTCGAATGGGAAGACAGTGGCATGGATCGTGAATTCGGGGCAACCGAGTCGGCGGCATGGGTCAAGAAAAACGACTTCAAGGCATCCGAGGTGGCATTTGACGCTGCCTTTGCTGATGAATAGACAAGTCAATTTATATTGGGAGAGATAATGATGTCAGACGAAAAACAGGTTAGCAGTTCGTTCACCAGCATGGCCGGCGCGGGGGCTGATGCCGCGGCGCCAGAAATTGGCATTGGCATCCTGGGTTACGCATTTATGGGCAAGGCGCATACCAACGCCTTCAAAAAAATCCCCTATATGATGTATCCGCCGGTGGCCATTCCCAGACTGGTTGCGATTGCCGGGCGCAATCAAGCAGCGGTCACGGCCGCCGCCGAGCGGTATGGTTATGAACACGCCTATACCGATTGGCGGGATTTGGTGGCCAATGATGATGTGCAGGTGTTTGACAATGGCGGCCCCAATGATGCCCATGCCGAGCCGTCAATCGCCGCCGCCCAAGCCGGGAAACACGTTTTCTGCGAGAAACCCCTGGCGCGTACTGCCGCAGAAGCCAAAACCATGCTGGACGCGGTCGAAAAAGCAGGCGTCAAGCACATGGTCGCCTTCAACTATCGTTTTGTTCCAGCCATTCAGCAAGCGAAAAAACTTGTCGCAAGCGGCCGGCTGGGCAAAATTTATCACTGGCGCGCCGTCTATTGTCAGGAATGGGGCATGGATGCCGCCATGGAGACCAGTTGGCGTTTCCAAAAAGACATTGCCGGCAGCGGCGCCCTGGGCGACCTGGGCGCGCATATCATCGACCTGGCGCGGTTTCTGGTGGGCGAGCCGAAGTCGGTTGCCGGTTTGGCTCGCACCTGGATTACCGAACGTCCCGATGGTTCTGGCGGCATGGTCAAATCGGATGTCGATGACGGTTTTGTCGCCCTGCTGGATTTCGAGAACGGCGCTCTGGGCACTGTCGAGGCAACGCGCTTCGCACAGGGACGCAAGAACTTCAATTCATTTGAAATCAATGCCGAAAATGGCTCTATCCAATTCAATCTGGAACGGCTGAATGAATTGAATGTCTTCTGGAAGGGAGAAAATCCGGATACGACGCAGGGCTTCCATAATGTGCTGGTTACTGAAGCGCATCATCCCTATTGGGAAAACTGGTGGCCCCACGGACATATCATTGGTTGGGAACACAGCTTCGTTCACGAATTCCACCACTTCTTCAATGCGATTGTCCATGATGGCGACATCGCACCCTATGGCGCGACCTTCCTCGACGGCTATCGCAATGCCGTTATCTGTGATGCCATTCTCGAATCGGCTGCTGCGGGCAGGCATGTCGATATTCAATATGAATAGCCCAGTGATGGCAAAGAGGGGAGGGAATTAAAGTCCTCCTCTCATTTTTTTATTCGCCCTTGTCAATCTGCACCTCAAGCCCGTCTGAACTCAAATGGATCACCCCGCTTTCATCTGTCCGAAAGGTGGGTATCTCGCCCAGGAGGGCTAATGTATCGGGGTCAGGGTCGCCTCTGCGGTTGGCGGCATCGCTTTGCAAAAGCGCGATTTGTGGCTGGACTAGCTGGAGAAATTCGGTGTCAAGCGCATTCATCGCTCCATGCTGCGGGACTTGCATGATGTTTGCCAATGGATGGATGTGGTTTGCCAGCATAAGCCGCTGCCCCCTGCGGCTGAGGTCGGAGGTCAGCAGTATGGATACCTCACCATAGCTGACTCGCAGCACCATCACCTGGTCGTTGAGCCTGTCCGCAATGGATGGCCTGGATTGAGGGTGCAGTATCTCAATCAAAACGCCGTCATCCAACTCAATCGTATAGCCAGCCCGAACCGCAATCATCTTTGAAGGCGCAAGCCGCCGCTCGATTTCCTGAAATGACTCGGTCACATTCGGCTGACCGTTCAGCAGTGCCACGCCCACTGCATAGCGGTCAAGCACAGCACTGATGGCGGCCGTGTCATATTCGTCCGGATGCGTGATGGCCAGGATTTCAATATCGCGGTCATAGAAGGGGATGCGGTCGCCGATGGCGGTCAGCAGGCGTGACGGAAACCGCCCGCCATCAACGAGCATCTGGCTGCCACTGGGAGTTTGCAGCAAGACCGCATTGCTGTGCCCAACATCCAGCAGCCAGATGTGCAAACGTCCGTCGGGATAACTGAAGCGCATTGCCAGCATCAAAATGAAAACAACGAAAGCTGACAGCAGCGTTGCCACGATGACCGCTTGACGCCGTATCAGGCTTGCCAGCCGCGTCCAGAGCGGCGGCCGTGATGCTGATATGATGGCACCGCCTGTCATCAGCAAATAAAATGCCTGAATCAGACGCCCGTCCATATTCAGCGCCAAGGCAGCGAAATCAAGTTGGGCAAAACCGCGAACGATGGCGATTGTCCACGACAGAAACACCATCGCAGCCCAGTAAATCACTGTGCCAATCGGCTGCAAGAGAGGATATATCGCCGCTGCTGTCAGGGCAGCCATCAGGATGAGTGACTGAATCGGTACAATCAGCAGGTTGACTGGCAGCGCGACCAGAGACAAGCGACCAAAGTAAAAGACAACCAGCGGCAGGGTGGCTGCCTGCGCGGCGATTGACACAATCAGCGGCTCGTTGAGGAAGGTGTGCAGGCCCTTCACCATCGGGAGAGAAAAGCGAGCCTCCAGCCAGACGCGGAAACGGTGCGACAGGGGGTCGGCAAATAATCCAATCCCAAGCACAGCGAAAAAACTAAGCTGAAAGCCAACATCCAGCAGGGCATTGGGGTCGATGATGCTGATGACCAGGGTGGCAAAGGCCAGCGAAGTCGGCACGTAGGTATTTCGATTTAGCTGCCGCCCGATGACAAGCAGACCGCTCATCAGCGCTGCGCGGACGATGCTGGGGCTGGCGCCGACCAGTATCGTATAGACGGCGATGATGGCGATGCCGCTGAGGGTGGCGAGCAGGCTGCGATACCCAAAAATGCCCTCAAAAACACGCATCATCATGGCGCTGACAATCACCATATTGAAGCCGCTGATAGCGACAATATGCGCGGCGCCAGCCCGATTGAAATCCTCCGCCAGTTCGGGCGAAATGCCGCGTTCATTGCCCAGCAAAATGCCGATTAAAAGTCCTGCCTGCGGTTCTGGGAGCGCTTGCGCCATGTGGTCTTGCACGACCTGCTTTAGGTTGAGGACTGCTGAATAAAAAGGGCTGCCGTAGCCGCTTTCAATGACTTCTATGCTGGCATAAGGCATCATCGTGAAAACACCCTGCCGTCCCAAATAATCGGCGTAAGAAAATGTATCCCAAGTCGCTGGGGCGCTTAGAAAACCGGTCGCGCGGATTCGGTCGCCATAGCTGACATCGGCGGTGACAAACGTTTCGACCAGGACTTGCCCGCTTGTCTTTTGGTGTTTGCGCTGGACGAATATGGATTCTGCTTCGACGCGGAGTTGAATTCGGTCATCACGAACATCAGGTTCGCTGATGACGATGCCTGTCATCGTGCCTGTGTTTCCATTGTATTGAGCCATATCGCTGAACTGCGGCATGATGGACTGGCGGGCGACTCCCAAAGTAAAAGCCACCGCGGCAAACACAAGCCAGCGGTGGCGGCGATGTCTGGATTTTACTGCTGTGCCAATCGTGACGGCAATACAAACGAGCCAGATTGACAAGTCGAATTGGAAAGATAATCGCGCGAGGCTGATTCCTAAGACCCAGGCAAGCGAGACAAGAATCAAACGCACCGCAAGACAACCTGATAAAACCTGTCGGCGGCGTCAGGATATGCAGGATATAATTGAAACTCTGGCGACTCCAAATCCTGGGCGGCCGCCAGTGTCATTAAGAATGGCTGCCGACCGGTGCCGGTTTGTCAAACTTAATCGGTTCGTGCTTGACCTGCGGACGCGGCACATGGACAGGCTGCTGGATCGGCTCAATCGGAACGGGCTCTTCATACTGCATGAGTTCAATCCCGTTGCGGATTTCTTCCAGGCTGCGGGTGACTTGCTGCTCCAGCTGCGTCAGTTGAACCAGAACATAATCATCGGCTTCGCGGGTGATTTCTTCGGCTTCGATCTTGGCTTGCTCAATCACATATTCAGCGCGAACTTTCGCCTGCTGCACCATCTGATGCTGGTCAATCAAGCCTTCGCTGTGCTGGCGTGCCTGCTGAACAATCCGCGCGGCTTCTTCGTTGGCATCCGCCAGGACGCGGTCGCGCTGCTGCAGCACACGGGCGGCCTTTTCGATTTCTTCGGGTATGGAAATGCGCATTTGGTCGATGATTTCCAAAGCCCGCTCTTCATCCAGCATAGTGTATTTGGTGCCAAATACGTGCCGCCCCTCATCAATTAAATCTTCCAGCCGATCAACAAGATGTTGAATATCCATCTAATTCCTCCCCATTCGACATATTCGACATAGCTTAAATATAATGATTAACAATTAAACTTGTCCTTCAAGGCCTCTTCAATAACAGGCGGCACCATCGAGCTTACATCCCCGCCCAACTCCGCGATTTCCCGAATCGTGCTTGAACTGATATGAATATACTGTTCATCGGACAAAATCGCAATGGTTTCCAAGGCCGGTGCCAGTTTCTTATTCGCCATCCCCATCCGAAACTCAAACTCGAAATCGCCAAACACACGCAATCCCCGAATCAAGGCGGTGGCTCCAACTGATTGAGCATAGTTTACCGTAAGAACACTATACTTCGCAACTCTTATCCTAGGATAATCCTGAAATACCTGTTTCGCAAGTTGGACGCGCTCATCAATTCCAAACAAGACATTCTGTTTTTTGGGATTTGAATAGATGGCGACGATAATCTCATCGAAAAATCGGGATGCGCGAATGGCGACATCAATGTGTCCGTAATGAATTGGGTCAAGCGATGCCGGATAAACCGCAATGCCTTTTCCTGACATGGAATATCTCCAACGTTACCTGCTGATTGTAACCCCATGTGATAAAATGCGCAAATGATTTCTGGTGGCAATTTCAATCTTGGTCAAACTTCGCAAGTCCGCCTAACTCACATCACCGGAATCGGCATACAGCGATGTGATGCGCTCTGCCAGCAACTGATGTTCAGGGAGTTCCAGGTCGGGGTCTTCCTCGTACAGGGTACGCGCCTCGCGCTGCCCCAATTCAACCAATTCCGGTGACATCAGTTCAACCAGATGCAAGTTGGTGGTTCCGCTTTGCCGCCTGCCGAGCAGGTCGCCCGCGCCACGCAGCTTCCAGTCCATTTCCGCCAGTCGGAAGCCATCGTTGGTCTCTTCCATCGCCGCCAGCCGCCGTTCCTGAAGGGTTAAGGCCTCGCTCGGCATTTCGCCCGCTTGTTTTGCCCGTATCCTGTCAATCGAAATATCGGGGCTGCTGTCGGGAATCAAGAGGCAGAAAGACGAATGCCGCCCGCGCCCAACCCGCCCGCGAAATTGATGCAGCTGCGCCAGGCCGAATCGATTGGCGCCATCAATGACCATCACGCTGGCATTGGGTACATCCACCCCGACTTCAGCGACCGAAGTCGTGACCATCACATCATATTCGCCCCCCGCAAAATCTCGCATGATGCGGTCTTTTTCCAGTGGGCTCATGCGCCCGTGCAGCAGGCAGACGCGATAACGGAAAAAGACCTGGCTCAACTTTTCATAGGCTTCCAGAGCCGAGGCGGTCTCTATCGATTCGGATTCTTCTACCAGAGGATGGACAAAGAAGGCCTGCCGTCCCTGTTCAAGCTGGGCGATGACAAAGCCATTCAGCCGTTCCCGCGCTATCGGGTCAATGATCTTGGTGTGAACCGTTTGGCGTCCGGGCGGCTTTTCATCAATCACGCTTAAATCCAGGTCAGCATGAATGGTTAAGGCCAACGTGCGCGGAATCGGCGTTGCGGTCATCACCAGCAAATGTGGATTGCCCCCTTTGCCGCGCAGGCTGCCGCGCTGGTCAACCCCAAAGCGATGCTGCTCGTCAATGACGGCAAGGCCCAAATCATGGAAATCGACACCCTCCTGAATGAGCGCGTGAGTGCCGATGACCATATCAATCGAGCCATCCGCCATGCCGCGATAAATCGACTCGCGTTCGGATGCGGTCAGCGAACCGGTCAATAAGGCAAGGACAGGCGGCTGCTCTGCGCTCATTTTTCCAAAGGTCTCGCCAAGCCCGCGATAATGCTGTTCCGCCAGAATGCCGGTCGGCGCCATCAAAGCCGCCTGTTTTCCGTTGGACAATGCCATCGCCATGGCCACAGTGGCGACTGCCGTTTTGCCCGAACCAACATCGCCCTGAATCAAACGATTCATCGGGATCGCCTGCGAGACATCGCGCCTTATATCGGCGATGGCACGCTGCTGTGCGCCCGTGAGTTCATACGGAAAGACATCGGCAATAAAGGATTCCAAGAAGTCATCGGTAACATCCAATGCCGGCCCCTGAACCGATTGCCACTCGCGCCGATTCCCCAGCATGGCCAGCTGGAGCATCAGCAAATCATCGAAAACAAGGCGGCGGCGCGCATGGCGCAGGTGATCCCAGCCTTCAGGAAAATGCGCCTGTTGGACTGCCCAGCCCAAATCCGCCAATTCGCATCGCTCCAGTACGGTGCGGGGGATGGGGTCAGGCATCCTGAGCGCCCATTCTTGGATGAGCGCTTTCATGGTCTTGCGGAAGAGGCGCGGACGCAGCCCTTTGGTCATCCTGTAGATGGGTACGATGCCGGTAGTATGCAGATTTTCCACATCCAGATATTCCCATTCGGGGTTTGCCATTTGCAGTCCGCGATAAATGGTGACCTTGCCACTAAGCACGATTTGCCTGCCAGCCCGCAGTTGGCCGGCCAGATAATGCTGCCCGAAAAAACGAACCGACAGCTTACCCGAACCATCATCAACATCAATGAGCAAGTCTTTGCGATTGCCCTTTCCAATCACGACATTCGAGCGGCGCACCGTCCCGATGACGGTCGCAGCTGCGCTTGGAGACAAGTCTCTGATGCAGTGCAATTCGGTGTAATCCTTATAATCGCGCGGCAAATTCCACAGCAGATCCCAAACCGTATGCAAACCCAGATTTTCCAGCAAGCCAGCCAGCTTGCCGCCAATGCCCTTGACCTGCGTTGTCGGCTGCGCAAGTTCCTGATACAAAGCGCGTTCCTCTGCCAGCGACCTCTGTGGACGCGGCGGGCGCGGCGGACGCGACAGGCTTGGCAAGGGTTTGATGTCCAGATGATAGCTGTCGGAACCAGAGCCGTAATCTTTATCCCAGGTGGCGTTTTCCTCGACAAATGTCTGCCTGGATCGCGAGGGCGAAGTGCCTCGATTCGCGGCGCGGCGGTCGGCATGTTCGCGCCTGTGAACGGGGGGCGCTTGCGCTTTCATCTTTTCTTCCCAGAGGGGCAGACGTTCCTTGTACGCTGGCGGCGGCGGCACGCGATTCATAATCCTATCCAGCAAATATCCCAGCTTGAGAATGCGCTCATCGCTGGACTCGATGCGCTCATAACTCGTCAGGGAATCGACAAGCTCATCAATCAGGATATGGTGCAGCGGACGCCGAGCCTGCTCACGCGCCAGCGGCTCCCAGCCCTTGCAGAATGCGCTCAGACCACCCACGACAGCCGAATCACTGCCGCCGGTATGGCGCTCGTGCTTCAGGATTTTGACCAGTTTTTCCAATTCAGTTGGCATGATTTACCGCCTCCAGTTCTTGCTCAAAGTCGCAACTCCGATGGAACCGGGCCCAATATGCGTTCCGAGCGTCGGCGTGACTTCGATAATGGATGTGTTTGCTGGCGCCAGGTCGCTGATTGAATCCAGAAATTTCTCCGCGCCAGTCGGATTGGCAATGTGCAGAATGGCAAGTCGTTCCAGTGGCGCCTGTTCGCGCGTCAGCGCCCGCAGCCGCGCTTCAGCCCGCGACCAGGTGCGCTGGCGCGTTACCAAGCCGATGTCGCCATCGCTCACACTGATAATCGGCTTGATTTTGAGCAGGCTGCCGATATTCGCTGTCAGCGAGTTGACGCGACCGCTCCGCTTGAGGTATTCCATCGTGTCGATGATGGCATAGACCCGTGTATGCTGGCGAACTCGCTCAATAGCAGCGAGGATGTCCTTCACCTCTCCTGTTTTTTGGGCAAGTTCGGCTGCCACCCAAACCTGTAGCCCCATGCCAAAAGTAAGCTGCAAACTGTCTGCCAGGGTGATGCGGTCTTTGGCGGCGGCTTCCGCTCCGAGCCGCATGGCATTGAGAACCCCGCTCAGTTTTGCCGGCACATGAATCGAGATGATGTGGTCGGCGCCCTGTTCCAGCAGCGAGCGGTAAAAACGCTCGGCATCGCCTGGTGATGGCGCGGCGGTGGTCGGCTGCGTCTTGAACGAAGGAAGCTGCTCGTAGAAGTCCTGACGGATTAGGGATTTCCCGTCATCCGCTATGCTCTTGCCGCCGATGTTGACATAGGTCGGGATGATGCCGATGCCAAGTTCGGCTGCGATTTGCGCTGGCAGGTCACATACGCTGTCAGTTGCGATTTGGATGCGTTTAGAAGTCATAATCCAGGTCTTCCATCTCTTTTTCGAGAACCGCAACACCGCTGGCTGCCGTCCCCAGATAAGTCGCCATGGTCGCGCTGTACATGGCAAAGGGGAAATACTGTTCCGAAAATTCCAGTGTGAGACGGTCTTGCAGCACTCGGGTATCTTCGCTGATATGTTTGCAGGGCTGCAAAATCAGCGCGTCATCCAAAGCAGCAAATTCTACCAGAAATTCGACCATCCGTTCGATAGCCTGGGCGTAAGTTCGCACTTTTTCGATGACAATGAGCCTGCCTTCTTCCAAGCTGACAAAGGGTTTGATGCCCAATCGTCTGCTTAAAATGACATGCGAGGGGCTCATAATCTTGTGAAATTGCAGATAGTCCACCTGACTGACGCAATAAACCGAGTAAATCCGTTTCACCGCGCCGCGCACCGCCTGTATCACACCGGCCGCTGTTTCTTCCTTGTATGCCGCGCGGGCTGCCGCGCGAACGAGCATGCCCTGCCCGGCGCATAAACTCTGGGAATCCACGATAGCAATCTCGCATGAGCCAGCCACACGCTGCGCTGCCAGACGGCCATGCTGCCAGCTGTCCGACAGTTCGCGGGACGGATGAATCGAAATCACGGCGTCACAGTGATAGGACAAGCGAGCAAACACCTCGGCAAAGTCATTGGTAGAGGGTGGAATGACCCTGGGTGGTGTTTTCTGCCGCGAAATAAGCTCCAGTGCCCTTTCGGTGCTGAGGTCAATGTCTTCTTTGTAGCTATTGCCCCCAATTTCGATTTGATTTGGCAAAATGGTTAGCGGATAATGTTTGATGAAACGCGGGTTGGAAAACCGGACGCCACTGTCGGTCACAAGATGAACTCTAGGCATTATTCAACGCTAATCAAATATGGATACAGAGCTTGCCCACCATAAACAACTTCAAATTCTAATCCCTCTATGGCATTTGATAAACGCTCAATCAACTGATTGGCGCTGTCAGATACATTTTCGCCATAATAAATCGTCGCCAGTTCCCAATCGCCATTCTCCAACTGGCTGAAAACATCCAGCAGCGCAACCTCAAGGGTAGCGGCAGCCGCCCGTATCTCGCCATCGACGATGCCGATATACTCCCCCTGTCGGATGTCCAGCCCGTGAAGTCGGGTCGAGCGGGTGGCGGTTGTAATCTCTATTGAACACACCAGAGTTGACGCTTCGCGCATTTGGGCGATGAGGGCGTCGAGATTCATACTGCTGTCCCCGACATCCCCATAAGCAATCATCGCGCTGATGCCCTGCAAGATGGTTTTTGTGGGGATAATGCGAACATCCTTGTCGGCGGCAAGCCGGGCAGCCTGCTGCGCCGTCATAATCACATTGCGATTGTTGGGCAGGATAATCACCTGCTCGGATGGCAGACTGTCGATGACCTTGAGAAAATCCTCCGTATCGGGATTCATGCTTTGTCCGCCTTCAATGACCTGCGTGCAATTCAGGTCTTTGAAAATGGCGTGTATGCCATCGCCGGTCGCAACGCTAATCACGGCAATTTTCTGCATCGGAACGGACTGACGCTTTTGGATATAGGCCTGATATTGTGCCTGCATGTTCTCGACGACAATATCATCCAATTCCGCGCCGCTATGGAAGGCGTAGTCAAATGGAATGGCAGGATTGTCCACATGGATATGGACTTTGATGGTGGATTCGTTGCCAACCACCATCACCGACCAGCCCAGCTGCTCGAAGTCTTGACGGATGACAGCGACATCCATGCCTTGCCCCCGCATCAGGAACTGCACATCATAACCATAATGCCCTTGATGATTCGGCATCAGCGCCATGTCTCGGCGGTCCCTGGCGGCTGGCTGGCGGCTTTGGGGCGCTTCATCATCCATCAGACAGCTTGCCATCCCCCGCAAGAACAAAAACAAGCCCATGCCCCCCGAATCAACAGCATCGACTTCTTTTAGAATCGGCAGCAGATTGGGCGTGTTATGCAGCGATTGCTCGGCAGCCAGCGCCATAACCTCCAGCGCATCCTTGAGGGTCATATCGACAATCGCGTGGTTTTGCAATGCTTCGGCTGATTCGCGCGCCACCGTCAGGATCGTGCCCTCGACAGGCTCTTTGACCGATTGATAAGCCAGCCTGACCGCCAGCTGACAGCCGCATAACAAATGTGGCGGCGTCAATGTCTGTGCCTGTTGTACGCCTTCGGCAAATCCCTTGAGCCACTGCGACAGGATGGTGCCGCTGTTGCCGCGGGCGCCCATTAACGCGCCATAGGCAAACCTGCCCGCCATCAAGGCGGCATCCTGGCTGTCAACCGCTTCGATTTCCGTATATGCCCGTTGGAGTGTATGGTGCATATTGATACCGGTGTCGCCATCCGGCACGGGGAATACATTCATGCGATTGATGGCAGCCACATTTTGCGAAACCTGCTCCAGGCCGGCATAAAACAGCCTCTTGAGAGCCTGTCCGTCGATGGCCTGTGCCGCCTGTTCCGATGTCATTTCTACCGCCCGCTCTTCAGTCCAGCTTGCCGCAGCTCCTCGATTCCTGCCGCGATTCCGCCAGCATGGTTGAAAATGCACGACCCCGCAATCATCACATTGGCGCCCGCGCTGATGGCAGTCGCAATCGTTGCGCTGTTGATGCCGCCGTCCACCTCAATATCAATTCTCCGCCCCTGTTCATCAGCCATCTGACGCAGGATCTTTATCTTGGATGTCATGCCTCCGATAAAGCTCTGCCCGCCAAAACCCGGGTTGACTGTCATCACATTAATCATATCAATCATATCGAGAATCTCTGCCAGGGCAGCGGCCGGGGTATGAGGATTAAGCGCAACGCCTGCCTGACAGCCGACATCCTTGATTTGTCCGAGTACCCGATGCAGATGGGTGCAGGCTTCGATATGAACCGTGATTGAATCCGCGCCGCTGCCGGCAAAACTTTGGATAAAACGTTCGGGTTCGATAATCATCAGATGCACATCCAGTGGGATGTCCGCCACGCGCCTGACCGCCTCGACAACCAGCGGCCCCATGGTGATATTGGGTACAAAGCGGCCATCCATCACATCAATATGAATCAAGTCCGCGCCGGCCGCCTGCGCTTCCATAACCTGCTCCCCAAGCCGAGCGAAATCCGCCGCTAGGATGGATGGCGCGATTTTGATATTCTGGTCATACATCATCGTTTCCATTCCATCAGCGGATTGGGATCTTTGCGACTGTGGCGGTCTTTAGCTGTCCGCAGCCAGCATAAATGTCAATGCCGCGGCGCACGCGGACGGTGCTGCTGACTGCATAATGCTTCAGGATATTCATAAACTTGTCGATGTCTGCCGAGTCGGCTGGCAGGCCTGCATAGCCGCCAGTTGGGTTCAGGGGGATGATATTGACATGGCATAACAATCCCGCTAACAGCCGTCCCAGCCGATGAGCCTCGTCCGCCGTGTCATTTTCCCCCGCGATGGCCGCCCACTCAAAGCTGATGCGCCGATTGGTTTTGAGTGTATAATAACGGCAGGCCTCAATGAGTTCTGCAATCTGCCAGCGCCGATTGACAGGCATTAATGCCGAGCGTTCGGCATCATCTGTCTTATGCAGACTGACCGCCAGTTTGACCTGTAAGCCTTCATCAGCAAAGCGGCGAATCTGTGGCGCCAATCCCACAGTGCTTATCGTTATGTGTCGAGCGCCGATGCCTAATTGATGGGTGAAACGGCGCAGGGCTTCCAGGCAGGCATCGTAGTTGTGAAAGGGCTCGCCCATGCCCATGAAGACAATGTTGCTGAGTCGCTGTCCCCTGGCGGTCAACTCGCGGGCGAAGAGCATCGCCTGCTCAAAAATTTCGCCCGCCGTCAGATGACGCCCAAAGCCCATCTGCCCAGTAGCACAAAAGACGCAAGCCATAGCACAGCCCGCTTGCGACGAAATGCAGGCGGTCTTGCGCCTGTCTTCATACGACATCAATACCGCTTCAATCAGCTGCCCGTCGGGGAGTTGATACAGACGCTTCTGCGTGCCATCGACGCTGTGCTGCTCGGCCACAGCTTGCAGGCTGCCCAGCACGGCTTTTTCATTCAGCCCGGCAATCAAGGATGCGGGCAGGTTGGTCATCGCCTCGAAGTTATCGACCTGTTTGTCATACATCCATTGCCAAATCTGCCGGGCGCGAAATTTCTTTTCACCCAGCCCGATGACCCATTCGGTCAATTCATCCAGGTTCAAATCATAAAGGTTAATCATCAATCCTCTTCATAATCCCAAGAACAATGGCGCAGCTCGCTTTCAGGATGTCAGGCTGGCCTTTGTCAGCAGGGCAAACACAAAAAAGGGGGCAAAATTATAGATGCTGTGGGCGATGATGGATGCGGTTGTGCTGACATAATTTCGCAGCAATCCAAAGCCCAGGGATACGATGAACACGATCAACACCGCCGGCGTAAAGGCATATTGGATATGCAGGGTCGTGAAGAAGAGCGACGAAAGCGCTAACCCAAAAATCGGCTGCAAGGCGCCCCGAAACAGGATTTCCTCACTGACAGCAGTCAGCAATGCCAGCAAAGCGCCCAAAATCAGGGAGCTGTTAAAGGAGTCGAATAGCTGCTGCGCTGGTCGGGTCTGTTGTTCCAGTGCGCTCGGTGTGACCAGGCTTGCCCATGCTGCGGTTGCCCCCCAGACGATGAGATGCAGCGCCAGCGCCATGGCGATGCCCGCCACCCAATCACGCCGCTTCGGAAATCGAAGACCGAGCCGCTTCAAGACCGCACGAAAATTACGGCGAACCAGCCAGCCAACACCCAAGAGGGCGGCTGTCCCATAAATAGCCGCGCCCATCGCCAGGTTTATCAGCGCATCAGCCGGATTGGCATAAGCAAAGTCCAGCCCCTCAAGCCCGCCAGCCATGACCAGCCGCCATAGCACGGCCACAGTTTGAAAGACCATCAGCATCACCGCCAGTTGATGAACGGGGCGATGTCGATTAAATCTTGGCTGCTCATTCAAGCTCAAACGGACTATCATACCCTCAATCCATGTCCAAGGCAGCTTTGAACCCGACAGGCTAAGCATAGACACCGCCGCCACCAGAACAAAACCAATCGCAGCCTGCCGCTTCATGCCTTCCGTTTGGCGAGCCAATTCAGCAGCGCTGCCATTTTCGGGGGATGCGAATGTGAACAGCAGCGCAGCTGCCATCCAAACAAAGATGACGCCCGCCAAGCCATAGCGCAGCGCGGTTGAGAGCGGCTGACGCTGCCCTTGAAGCTGTTCAACATTGGCGAGAACGATCATGATGCTGACATAAACCCATCCCGCAGCAAGCGTTAGCATTGGTCTTTCTCCAAGTGTCAGTCCCAGAAGTATAATGGAGAATGCAAGCCCCCTCAATATCCAGCCAAAGATTCCATCACCTTTCCTTTATTGACAGCCCCCGTATGATGTGGTAGGATAATCTGTGCCACATCGAGACTTGCAGCCAGTTGGAGAGGTGGCCGAGTGGTTTAAGGCGATGGTCTTGAAAACCATTGTACGGTTCTCCGTACCGCAGGTTCGAATCCTGTCCTCTCCGCCTGAAACACATTAACAGCTTGATATTATTTATGGAGAGGTGCCAGAGTGGTTGATTGGGGCCGCCTGCTAAGCGGTTGTACCTTCACGGGTACCGCAGGTTCGAATCCTGTCCTCTCCGCCTCGTTTTCTGTTTTGCTGTGTTCTCGAATGCCTTGGTGGTAAAAATCCCTCGTGTAAAAATGGCAAGGAGTCATCATGATTGTTGTCGGCTTGATGTCTGGCACCTCGGCTGATGGCGTCGATGTGGCTGTCTGTGAGATTAGCGGAGAACCGCACAATCTGAAAGCGCAAGTCTTGCATGGCGAGACTTATGCCTATGAAGCGGCAATGCGGCAAAGGATTTTGCGCGCTTGCGATCCAAACCAGAGCCGCGTTGATGAAATCGCTGATTTGCATGTTGACCTGGCAGAAGTCTTTGCCGAGCGTACACTCCAACTGATTCACGACTGCGGCATGACGGCGGAACAAATCGACCTTATCGGCTCGCATGGACAAACCCTGTGGCACAATGTCCTGCCAAGCGGTCAAGTCAGCGCTTCCCTGCAAATTGTGGAAGCCGCGGCCATTGCCGAAAGGACGGGCATTACAACCATCAGCAATATGCGGGCGCGAGACATTGCCGCTGGCGGGCAGGGTGCACCCTTGACGAGTTATGTGGATTGGCTTTTGCTGCGCCACCCGCGGCATTGGCGGGCAATCCAGAACATTGGCGGGATGGGCAATGTGACCTTTCTGCCGCCGCTTGACAACACGGCGAACCAGCCGATTGCCTTTGACACGGGGCCTGGCAATGCCCTGCTTGATGCCGCCGTCAGTTATTTCACCAAGGGGGCGCAGACCTACGATGATGATGGCGGCTTTGCCAAACAGGGCAGGGTCAATGAGGAATGGCTCGACATGCTGTTAGGGCATCCCTATTATCAGCGCGGCTATCCCAAAACAACCGGCCGCGAGACCTTCGGGACAAGTGCCGCGCGCCAACTCCTGGATGAAGCCATCGAGCGCGGTTTGGGGGATAGCGAAATCATCGCTACCCTGACGGCTTTGACCGCCGGCAACATTGCTGATGCTTACCAGCGCTTTGCCCCGGCGCCAATCAAGGAAGTGATACTGGGCGGGGGAGGTCGGCACAATCCTGTAATGGTCGCCATGCTGCAAGCGCTGGTGGCGCCGACAAGGGTTTTGACGCACGAAGATGTCGGCATGAGCAGCGATTTCAAGGAAGCGCTTGTGTTTGCTGTCCTGGCTTACGAGACATGGCATGGTCGCCCCGGCACACTGCCAGCGCTCACCGGGGCGAAGCACGCTTCCATTCTGGGGCAGATTACCCCAGGGGCAAATTATGTCCGCCTCATTCGCAGTACCAAGCTGTAATCCGAGCCAGAGGCGACTGGCGCCGGCCGTTTAACCGACGCGCTTCAGTTTGCCACTGCGTTTGGCATAGTTCTCCGCCGCTTTGAAAGCGCGAATACCGACGGGCAGGGCAATGATGCCCAAGATAAGCAAAGGCACAATGTAATCCATTAAATCGGGCAGGGCGGCGCCTTCAAGTATGGCGGCCCGTGTTCCATCCAGCACGTAGGTCACGGGCGAAAAAATGGCAAGTGTCTGCATCCATTCGGGCAGCACGCTGATGGGGTAATAAACCCCCGAAATCAACAGGAACGATGCCTGAATGACATGGGTCATTTGAGCGCCGCGCTCCGGATAGAGCAGCGGCAGGATGCTGGCGATAATGCCGATGGCAATCAAAGACAGGCTGCCGCCAAGAATCACCGCTGTCGCGCCAATCAAATTCGCACCCGAAAGGTCAAGCTCGAAGAACAGCGCCATGGCAATGCCGATAATCAAGGTTGTGATGAGGCTGTAGAGCAGCGAATAGCCGGTTTGACCCACCAGATGCACCCAGCGCTGCACCGGCGCCATCAAGGTATATTCTATAGTGCCTTCCCAACGTTCCCAGGCGATGACTTCGCTGGTCAGGATAAAGATATTCGACAGGTAGCGCCAAACCAGGGTGCCGATGATGAGATACATCGTGAAATACTGCACATCAAAGTTGAGTGGCGCACCAGTGAGCGCCTCCGCCCCCTGCGCAATGAAAACAACCGAGAGACCACTGGTGAGCGAATAGAAAAACCATGCCAGTTCCCAGCCCCAATAGCGTTTGGTCAAATGCCAGTTGCGTGCCAGAAACGCATAAGATTGCAGGAATTCCAAACGCAAGGTTGCCAGACCATGTTGGATTGTCTGCTGCATAACTCCTTATCCTTTCCTAGGCCGGTTCAGGCTCTTCCAGTTCATCGTGATTGATAAGCTGCTCGCCTGTCAGATACATAAACACCTCTTCCAGGGTTGGCAGGCTGCCGTTGTGCGGAATGCTTTGCTTCAAGCCGGCTGGCGTATCTGTGGCTACCAGCTTGCCGTTGTGGATGACCGCCACGCGGTCACACAGCATATCGGCTTCTTCCATGTCATGCGTCGTAATCAGGATGGTCGCATCATGCGAATCCCGCAGTTCTTCGATAAAGGCGCGGACTTCGCGCTTCGAGCGCGGATCCAGACCCGTCGTGGGTTCGTCAAGCAGCAGCAGAATGGGCGATGTCAGGAAGGCGCGGGCAATCGCTACTTTCTGTTGCATGCCGCGGCTCATCTCCTCCATCGGCTCGGTATAAGATGACTTTTTGAGTCCCAGCCGTCCCATGATTTCGTATGCCTTGACCTTGGCCTCGTGTCCGGTGACGCCGTACAGGCGAGCGCCATAAAGCAGGTTCTCAATCGGGCTGAGTTTCTTGAAGAAGGCTGCGTCCACCGATACGCGGCTAATCAATTGTTTCACAGCCATTTCATCCTGCTCGACATCCATACCAAACACTTTGGTGCTGCCTTTGTCGGCTTTCAGCAGCGTCGATATGACCCGAATCAAGGTGGATTTCCCGGAGCCATTGGGCCCCAATACCCCGAAGATTTCACCCCGCTTGATAGTGAAAGTCACATGGTCAACAGCAATGACCGGCTGCTTCCCGCCAGGCTTGGCCTCTGGCAGGGTGCCCATCGCTGGCATTTCGGTTTTTGCACCCAGCAGACGCTTCCAGAGAGGCGGCTGGGGCAGGTGAAAATACTTGGTGATTTTGTCAACAGCAAGCGCATGACCTGTATCGAGCGATTGTTTGACAGGCATGAATTTTGCTCCTTTAGGGGTCGTTGAGCATGAGAGAACAGCTTTTGAATCCAACCTGTAAAAATTAGCATGAACCTTAATGACCTGTCAAGTGCTTTCTTTGACTTTTTATGAAGATGAAGCAGGTGCAAGCTGGCAGGCGGACAATCGCTCATGCCGAAAATCGGTTTTGCATGGAAAAATCGGGACATCTGCGCTACACTAGATTTCAGATGGCGGATGAGCAGACAGGCGAGAATGGGTGAGTTCATATCAAATGGACGATTATCCGTTTGAGTTGGAAAATTTCAATCCTGACGAGGATAAAATTATATCCGAGGTCATCGAACCCGAGCTTAGCATCACCGACCGCTCGATTGCGCGGCGGGCGAGTTTGCAAATCCTGTATGAGCTTGATACGACCGAGCATCCCTTTGAAATGGTTCTCGCTGCCCATCTTGACGCTCGCCCCGAATCCCAGGCGGTGCGCCGTATGATTACCGCCATCGTCGCCGGTGTCATCGCAGATTGTGGTACAATAGATGAACTCATTCAGCAATACGCGCCAGATTGGCCCATTAGCCAGGTGGCGGTTGTTGATCGGAATATCTTGCGGATTGCCGTATTTGAATACTGGATTCAAAGGCGCAATACACCGATTGCGGTTATTATTAACGAAGCGGTTCATCTGGCAGAGATCTTTGGCGCAGAGAACTCTCACAGTTTCGTGCATGGCGTCCTGGGGACAATCGTGGCTGAAAAAACAGTCGAAAGTCAGCTTGCTGGCGATGAGGTGAATGCACCATGAACATTCTCGGGGTTGGGGGAGCCGAACTTCTGGTCATACTGATTATTATGCTGGTTTTCGCGGGGCCCAAACGGATGATTCACTGGTCGTATCTGCTGGGGCAGTATATCGCCAAGTTCCGCGTGATTTGGTCGCAGACCGTTGACTTGGTTCAAAAGGAATTTGATGAAGCCGGCCTTGACATTCAGCTTCCCAAAACCCCGCCCACCAGGAGCAGCATAAACAAGGCGGTGGCGGATGCCATGAAGCCTGTTACCCAACCTGTGCAGGAGTCGCTTGATGAAATCAAAAAAGATGTCGCCGCCGTCAAGGAAGTGGACGACCTCTTAAAGAACAAGACAAAAACCCCTCTATCTCCATCAGCCAAAACAGCCAAAACGAAAGCCGCTGCTCCCAAACCGACAAAGCCAGCCAAGCCTGCGCCAGCTTCGGAAGCCGCGAGTGTGGGCACCTGGGCTGGCGGCGCCCCTGCCGAATCCAGTTCCAATGGAAACAAGGCGGACATGGGCACCTGGTCAATGCCAGCGGCGGATGAGTAAGGTGAGGCATGGCAGATCCTATCGAGCCTGTGGAAGTTGAAGATGGCCACGAATTGCGGATGGGCTTTTTTGAACATCTGGATGAATTG
Source organism: Anaerolineae bacterium (assembly GCA_034421915.1). Taxonomy (GTDB): domain Bacteria; phylum Chloroflexota; class Anaerolineae; order Aggregatilineales; family Phototrophicaceae; genus UBA6055. The sequence continues at coordinate 18,444 of DAOUKA010000182.1, read as the reverse complement.
CGCCAGCGCTTGACCAAAGCGGTTATTTCTCTAGTCATCGGTACAGTCATCGGCTTTGGCCTGGCGGGACCGGCGCTGGAAATCCTGAACGACCCTTATTGCAACATCCCAACCGTCAAAAACTGCGAACTGCTGATTATTGACCCGACTGGCACCATCATTGTCTACTTCCGCGTCGCCTTGCTGATTGGCGGCATCCTTTCCATCCCCATGATGACCTATCAGCTTCTGATGTTTACCCTGCCAGGCTTGACGCGCCGCGAAAAACGCTATGTGCTGCTGTCGATTCCGGCGACGACCTTTTTGTTTTTGGTCGGCACTTTTTTTGCCTGGTTTGTGCTGATGCCGCCGGCGCTCGGCTTTCTTGAGGGCTTCCAGCCAGATATCTTCGAACCCGAATGGACAGCCGACCTTTATCTGAGTTTTGTGACCTCGCTGGTTTTCTGGATGGGAGTCGCCTTCCAGACGCCTCTGGTTTTCTTTCTGGTGTCGCTCTTAGGATTCATTAGCGCTGGCACATTGGTTCGACAATGGCGCATCGCGGTCATCGGCGCATCCATCGCCGCGGCATTGATTACCCCAACGATTGACCCAGTGAATATGTTTTTGGTTATGGCGCCGCTCCTGACCCTGTATGGCTTGAGCATTGTGCTGGTTTTCTTCGGGCGCAAAATATCGGGCATTGACCGCGCCGAATAGGTTTTCAGCTTACACAGCTTCGCCGGCTGTGCTACAATACTGCGGTTTTGCAAACCGTCAGACCTACCTGCCGATGAAACGGAGTATTTATGGTTATCGAAAGAATGAAATTGATTTCGCCCTATGGCGGCACCCTGGTTAATCTGCTCGTCCCGTCCGACCAGCTGGATGAGAAACGGGCTTACGCACGCTCCCTCCCGTCCATACAGATTAGCTCGCGGGCGGAATGTGATTTGGAGTTGCTGGCTGTCGGGGCATTTTCGCCGCTGCGGGGTTTTATGAATCAGGCGGATCTTCAGAACGTGCTGGATACCATGCGCCTGACCGATGGCAGGCTGTTCCCGATGCCCATCACCTTGCCGATTGACCCGACTGATGACATCAGGCTCGGCATGGACATCGCCCTGCGTGACAGCAAAAACAACCTGCTGGCAATCCAAAGCGTCGAAGAGATGTACGAGTGGGATTTGGAAGAGATGTCCGTCAAGGCTTTTGGCAAGTTCGATACCCGCCATCCGCTCGTCGCCGAGATGCACCGCTGGGGGCGGCTGAACATCGCTGGCAGGCTCGAAGTCCTGCAGCTGCCGCCACATCGGGATTTTGCCGAATTGCGGCGCACGCCAACCGAAACCCGCGCCGTACTGGAAAGCTACGGGCATGACAATGTGGTCGCTTTCCAAACCCGCAACCCCTTGCACCGCGTGCATGAGGCGCTGACAAAACGCGCCGCGGCGAACATTGACGGTGTTCTGCTGCTGCATCCAGTGGTCGGCATGACCCAGCCCGGCGATGTCGATCATTACACACGCGTTCGGGTCTACAAAACCCTGATTGACAATTATTACGAAAGAGACCGCAGCCTGCTTTCGCTGCTGCCGCTGGCGATGCGCATGGGCGGCCCCCGCGAAGCGGTCTGGCACGCCATTATCCGCCGCAATTATGGCGCCAACCATTTCATCATTGGGCGCGACCACGCTGGCCCTGGCGATGATTCCGATGGCAATCCATTTTATGGTCCTTATGAGGCGCAAGATCTGGCGCTTGAACATGCAGAGGAAATCGGCGTGCGGCCGGTGCCATTTGCCGAGATGGTTTATCTCGAAGACGAAGACCGCTATGAAGAGCGCTCCAAACTGCCCGCCGCCGCCAAGACGCGAAAGATTTCTGGCACCCAGGTGCGCGAGGATTATCTTGGGAAGGGGAGGCCACTGCCAACCTGGTTTTCGCGTCCGGAGGTCGCCAGGATTTTGGCGGAGAGCTTTCCGCCGCGTCATCGGCGGGGGATCTGCCTGTGGTTCACTGGCTTGAGCGGCGCCGGCAAATCCACCACAGCCGAATATGTTCTCAACCTCCTGCTGGAGAAGGGGCGCAACGTCACCATTCTCGACGGGGATGTGGTTCGCACGCACCTGTCCAAGGGGCTGGGTTTCAGCAAGGAAGACCGCGACACCAACATTAGGCGGATTGGCTATGTCGCCAGCGAAATTGTGCGACACGGCGGCATCGTCATCTGCGCCGCAATCAGCCCCTATCGCGCAACTCGTGAAAATGTGCGCAATATGGTCGGCGAGGGATTCATGGAAATACACATGGCGACCCCACTTGAGGTGGTCGAGGCGCGTGATGACAAAGGGCTGTATGCCAAGGCGCGGCGCGGCGAAATCAAAGGCTTTACCGGCATTGACGATCCCTATGAAGCCCCGCTCAATCCAGAATTCACCTTAACGGCCGAAAATGCCAGCGTGGAAGACAATGCCCAGCTTGTCCTGGACAGGCTTATCGAGATGGGGTATGTTCTGGACGATTAGCATCGCTGCCTGGGCATAGTGCAGGCGGCGCTCTTTTCGCCGCTGGGGGATGCGAATGCTTAAATGGCTTCGCCGGCGGACAAAACGCAAGCTGGTTATCATCGGGCTGGATGGCGTCGGCGCCGACTTGCTGTTTCAGGATTTGCAGAGGGAGTTGCCCAATATCCGCGCCTTGATGCGGCAGGGGACTTGGGGGCAGCTGAACTCCACCGTGCCTTGCATCACCATCCCAGCTTGTTCGAGCATGCTCTCCGGGCGGGATCCAGGGGTGCTGGGCCTCTATGGCTTTCGCAACCGCGCCAGATATGATTATGCTCCCATGGTGATGGCAAACAGCCGCGCTGTCCAGCGCAAACGTCTTTGGGATTATGTTGGCGCTGCCGGACGCGAGTCCCTGGTCGTCAATGTGCCGCAGACTTACCCGATACAGCCACTAAACGGAGGCCTCGTCAGCGGCTTTTTGACCCCCGATACCCAGGCCTCCTTTTCATTCCCCGCCATCCTGAAGCATCAAATCCTGAAGCGGGCACCTGACTATCGTTTTGATGTCAAGGATTATCGCCATATCAATCGCCGTCAGCTTCTGCAAGATATGATGGATATGACCCTTGAGCAGTATCGGGTTTTTGGCGATTTGTTATCGAGCAGGGCCTGGGACTTTGCCATTCATGTCAATATCGGTACGGACCGCATCCATCATGCTTTCTGGCGTTACCATGATGCCCAGCATCGCCTGCATGAACCGACACATCCATTTGGCTCGGCAATCCGCGATTATTACCGCCTGGTGGATGAGCAGATTGGGGGCATTCTGGCGCGGCTGGATGGCAGCGAAATCGTGATGCTGGTCAGTGACCACGGCGTCAAGCGCATGGATGGCGCGATTTGCATCAATGAATGGCTTTGGCGGCATGGCTGGCTCGCCTTCAAACAAGAGCCAACCATCGGGCAAATCACACCCTTTGACCTGAATGCTGTCGATTGGTCACGCACCCGAGCATGGTCAACGGGCGGCTATTACGGGCGCATTTTCCTCAATGTCCAAAGGCGAGAACCCAATGGGATTATTCCCGCGGAGGCCTTGCCTTCAGTTCGCCAGGAGCTTGCCGACCGCCTTCGCTCAATCCCCGACCACCACGGCAAGCCCCTAAATACAAAGGTTTATTGCCCGCATGACATCTATCAGCAGGTCAACCGAATCGCTCCCGATTTGATGGTGTATTTTGGTGACTTGCACTGGCGCGTGCTGGGTAGCGTCGGTCACGGCAAGTGCCATGCCCTGCAAAATGATACCGGGCCAGACGATGCCAATCATGCTATGGAAGGTGTGTACATTTTGGTGGATCCCAAGCAATCCGGCAGTGGACAATCGAATGCCTGCCAGTTAATGGATGTGGCATCAACGGGTCTGCACCTGATGGGGCTGGATGTGCCGCCGGAACTGCAAGGGAGAGTGATGTCATATCAGGCGCGGCAGCCCGGTCAGCCTCAATAGTACACGCGGCCGCGCCGCAGACGGAGGCTAGCCCTTTAACTTATTTTTCCTCGTCATCTTGAATAAACCCCATTGGGCGGCCATAAACCCTGGACTTTATATCTGCAAGTTCCTGCATAATCACTTCTATCAGGCCAATCAGTTTCACCTGATTGGCTTGCAGCGCGTCTTGATTGGCGATGACGGTATCCAGCTTGCTCAACATCGCCATCTGTACATCCTCAATCGTCTGTACCTTGCCTTCCAGCCGCGCGATGCGAATGTCCCGTGTCGTCATGATGTCAATTCCTCCGTCCGCCATCATTTTATCACACAACGGATATGATATCAAGCGCTCCTGGTATGCTGCTCATCCGCCAGAGTACCGATGCTTTCATCTAGCTCCCGCCGGATGACAACCTTTTCCAGTTCAACGGCAAATAACACCACCGAGCCGACGCAGAAGGTGACAATCATCTGTGTCAGTGTCAGGGCACCCGTATCAAATAGCTCCTGGACGAATGGCACAAAGATAACGATAAGCTGCAAGATAAAGGTCGAAAGAACCGCCCAAAACAGCAGTCGATTCCCCTTAAATCCCGTGCGGAAAAACGAAGAACGGTCGCCAGCGTGAATCGCCATCACCTCGAACATCTGGGTAAAGGCGAGGACAGTAAAGGCGATGGTGCGTGGCAGACGCTCGACCCGATTCAATAATTCACGACCAGGCTGTATACCACCTTCCTCCAAAAACTGCGAGCCAGCCTCAAACTCCCCAACACCCAAAAACGCCACTTGCTGCTCATCCGACCAGCTGTCCCACTGCTGTGGCACGACCTCCTCGCCAGCAAGCTGGACAAGGGCGGCGCGTTCCAAGGTTTCCAGCGCCAGCGACGGGCTGAACGCATCCAGTCCGATGCTGCTGTATCCCCAGACATAGCTTCCCAATGTCAATATCGCAATCAGGATGCCAACCCAGATAATATGACGTCCGGTACCTTGGGCAAAGACGCTCTCGTTCATGGGGCGCGGGCGCCGCTTCATCACACCCTCTTCGGCTGGCTCAAAGCCGAGCGCAATCGCCGGCAGACCATCCGTGACCAGGTTAATCCACAAAATCTGAATCGCAAGCAGTGGAATGGGCAGGTTAATCAGGAGGGCGACAAACATCACCAGAATTTCGCCAACATTGGAACTCAAGAGATATTTGATGAATTTTTTGATGTTGTCATAAATGGCGCGGCCTTCCTCAATCGCCGCCACAATAGAGCGGAAGTTGTCGTCGGTCAGTATCATCTCCGAGGCGCCCTTGCTCACATCGGCTCCCGTAATGCCCATCGCAACGCCAATATCCGCCTGTTTCAGCGCGGGTGCATCGTTGACGCCATCGCCCGTCATCGCCACGATGTTATTGTCCCGCTGCAAGGTCTGAACTAATTTGAGCTTATGCGCGGGCGAAACGCGGGCGAAACAGGATGTGTCTTGCAATGCCGCCGCCAGTTCCTTCTCGCTCATTTCGTCAAGCTGGCTGCCAGTGACAGCTTTCTGTTCGGCTCGCAGGATGCCCAGGTCACGGGCGATGGCTTCAGCCGTCAAGGCATGGTCACCAGTAATCATAATCGTGCGGATGCCAGCTTGCGCGGCCCTTTGCACGGCGGTTTTGGCTTCGGGACGCGCCGGGTCAAGGATGCCAATCAGACCAATGAGTTCCAGATTCCGCTCGATCTCCGGTGATATGTCCTCTGGCACTTCGTCCAGGGGGCGATAGGCGATTCCCAGCACGCGCAGGCCATCGTTCGCCATCAGATTGACCTGATTCTGCCAATCCATGCGGCGGGCATCGTTCAGGTTCACAAGCTCTTGCGGGGTTTGTTCGGCTTCTGCCCATTCAATCAGTTTGTCCGGCGCCCCTTTGGTGATGGCAATGTAGGGTGTGTTCGGGAAGAGGCGCTTGGCGGTATCACCCACAACCTGATGTACCGTCGTCATGGCCTTGCGCTCGCTGCTAAAGGGCAATTCCGCCACTCTTGGCAAGTCTTCCTCGAGCCGTTCTCGAGTGAAACCGATTTTTTGGGCAGCGACCAGCAAGGCCGCCTCGGTATTGTCGCCAACAACCTTGATTTGATTGCCGACATTTTGGGTTTCCAAATGCGCGTTGGTCGATAATGCCATCGCCTTGAGCATCCGCTGCGCCGAATCATCATTTTCAGCATCCACAGGTTTGCCCAGATTGTTGGGGTCATTGGAGCCGAGATAAACCAGGCTGCCCTCGGCAACATAACCTGTCCCTTCAACCTTGATGTCTTCATGGCGCGGGAGAACGAGATAGGTTGCTGTCATTTCATTCTTGGTCAAGGTGCCGGTTTTGTCGGAGCAAATCACCGTGACCGACCCCAGGGTTTCCACCGCCGGCAAGCGGCGAATCAGCGCATGACGCTTCACCATCCGACTCGCGCCCAGGGATAAGCCAATCGTTACCAGAGCCGGCAAACCCTCTGGCACGGCGGCAACCGCCAGACTGATGGCAATCAGAAACATCTGGTCGGCGGGTATGCCCTGCACGACAAATCCGACAACGAAAACAATGGCGACGACAATCAACGCCCCCGCCGCCAGGATGCGCCCCAGTTGGTTAAGCCGCCGCTGAAGCGGGGTGATGCCTTCTTCGACTTGCAGCAGCATGGCCGCGATATTGCCGAGTTCGGTTTGCAGCCCGGTGGTGGTGACAACCATCTCGCCGCGCCCGTAGTTGACCGCCGTGCCCATAAATGCCATGTTCTGGCGGTCGCCGACCGTGATGTTTTCGCTGGATTGGATGGCGGCGGTGTCTTTGGAAACCGGCACGGATTCGCCAGTCAGCGCCGCTTCTTCTATCTGTAAGTTGACCGCATCAACCAGCCGCCCGTCCGCTGGCACGCGGTCTCCTTCTTCGAGCAAGACCATATCGCCCGGGACAAGCTCTTCGGCGCTGATTTCCTGCACCTGCCCGCCGCGGCGGACGCGGACCTGCGGGACTTGCAGTCGGCTCAAGGCAGCCAGCGCCTGCTCTGCCCGATATTCCTGATAGATGCCCAGCATCGCATTCAAAGCGACAATGGCGAGGATGACAGCAACGTCAGTGGCTTCGCCCAAAACAGCCGAGATGACCGCAGCGATAATCAGGATGATGACCATAAGATCGGTGAATTGCCCAAGGATCAGTCGCAGCCAATCGACGCCCTTGTCTGTCGGCAGCACATTTTTGCCATATTCCTCTTGACGCGCTTGAACCTCTGCGGGATTCAAGCCCAGCGATTTGTCCACGCCAAGTGCATCCAGTATCGCTTGCGTGCTTTGTCGATAAACTTCTGCCATAGAGTCTCCCGTTGCTGATGGCAATGCTGTCGCCTGCCGATTCCGTCATATAGTGTACCTGAAAATCCTTTCATTCAACCCCTGTATTTTAGGGGGTATGCAGTGTTCAATGCGCTGCGCTCGGATGATGGATGCCATCGGAAGGCAGCCTTGCTTCTTTCGCTATTGCTATTCATGCTGTTTCTGTCTAATATCTGACAGAGCGACCACAGATAAAATTCTGGACAGGGTGCAATGGAGTTTATCGATTTAAGAAGTGATACCGTCTCGCATCCGACTCCCGAAATGCGAGAGGCCATGGCCAAGGCAGTCGTCGGCGATGATGTCTATCAGGACGACCCAACAGTCAATCGCCTGCAAGCGGATGCGGCTGCCATGCTGGGCAAAGAGGCTGGTTTGCTGATCACGAGCGGGACTCAAGGCAACCTGTGTGCCTTGCTGGCGCACTGTCAGCGCGGCGAAGAAATCATCCTGGGCGACAGCGCTCACATCTATCGGTATGAACAGGGCGGCATGGCGCAACTGGGCGGAATCATCCCGCGCACCGTGCCAGTTCAGCCAGATGGGACACTGCGTCTGGCTGACATCAGCGCGGCAATCAACCAAGATGATGAGCATACACCGATTACACGTCTGGTCGCCTTGGAGAACACGCACAACGAGGCTGGCGGCGTCCCTGTTTCTGCCGAATACACCCGACAGGCAGCCGAACTGGCACATCGCCATGGATTGCTCCTGCATATAGATGGCGCCAGAATTTTTAATGCGGCGGCGGCATTGGGCACGGATGTCAGGCAGCTGGCGGCCCCGGCGGATTCGGTGACGTTTTGCTTGTCCAAAGGCTTGAGCGCACCGGCTGGCTCGGTGCTGGTGGGGAATAAGGACTTTATTCGCCGGGCGCGGCGAGCCCGCAAGGTCCTGGGCGGCGGGATGCGGCAAGCTGGAATTCTGGCAGCCGCTGGCTTGATTGCCCTGCACAAAATGAAAGACCGCCTGCATGAAGACCACCATAACGCCATGCTGCTGGCGGAAGGCTTGAGCGAGATACCGTCTATCGTGGTCAACAGCCAGAGTACAAACTTCGTCTATTTTTCAATGATGGACGATGCGCGGATGACGCTTGATGAGTTTATTCGGGTGATGCGTGACGACTATCGCATTCTGATGTCGCCCTACAGCAGAGGAAGGGACAAGCGCATTCGGCTGCGCACCCATTACTGGATAGACCGACAGGCGGTTGATGCCGTCGTTTCTGCCGTGAGCGCCATCTTATCATGACTCCCAAACCACCCTTCGATTTGCCCGATAACCGTCCGGGCATGGCACAGCCACAGGCTGAATCCTCCGCTTCGGTGGATGCTGTGCGGGATGATGAACAGCCGAAGGAGGGCAAAACCCGAGCGATGTCCCGCGGCGCCACCAGCGACCCATTCTTCGGCTTTTTGATTGCCATCGCACTCAGCATCGGGTTAATTCCGCTCTTGCCAGACAATGCGGATTTGCGTTATACGCTGGCTTGGGGCGCACTGGCGGGCATCAGTGTGCTGGCCTGGCTGCTTGGGAGCATGGAACGCATCAGCCACGAGCGGCCGGAAAATATCGCCTGGGGCGTCATCTATGGCGTCATGCTGGGGATACCCTTTCTGCTGTTTCTCCGTCAGCCGATTCTTGTCCCCTCGTCCCAGCAGATGTTTCCGGGGATGTCGGCGGGCACCCTGCTTGCCTATCTGATTTTTGTGATGCCGGTATCGGAGACCCTGTTCTTTCGCGGGCTGCTGCAAAATCAGCTGGTATTCTGGGTTGTCGGGCTGCTGGCGGCGCTGTGGAATGTCATGCTGTTTTTCCCGGTCATGTGGCAGTCCGTTCTGCGCTTCCCGGCGGTGGCTGTTGTGATTGCCATCGTCTTGCTGATGATGAATATGATTTATGCCTACGTGCGGGAACGCAACGGGCTGGCGGCTTCATGGATTTGCCAGATTATCGCCAACCTGATTATTCTGTATATCCCGTTTTTGTAAGGTCTGGTTAAGGCCTTATTCTGCCAGATGCGCCAGTGGGTCGGGCTTTGGAACTGGCTTGAAAAAGCCAGCGACAAACATGATGGCAAACCCGGCCAGGAAACCGCCAATATGCGCCCAATGCGCTACATTGGTCTCGACGCCAATCCACCCCACCTCTTGCAGCACATCCATCAACAGCCAATAGCCCAAGAACAGAAACGCGGGAATGTTGACCGACCAGACAAAGGGTCGGAAGAAACCGAGCATCGTCCGCACCCTGGCATTCGGGTGCAAAAAGAGGAAACCGCCCATGACCCCTGCAATCGCGCCACTGGCGCCGATGACAATGCCGGAATGAGTCACCGTGCAGACCGTATGCCCGAAAAGAATGTGAGCCACCGTCGCCAGGACACCAAATGCCAGATACGCGCCGACAAATCGGATGGCGCCCAAATACCTTTCGACAAGCCCGCCGAACAAAAACAAAAACCACATATTGCCCAGCACATGCGCCAGGCTACCATGCAGAAACAGGCTGCGGAAGGTATCCAAAGTCGTTGTGCCAAAACTCTGCTCGCCAATTTTACAGACTTCCAGTCCGTAATTCTGCAAGGCGGCTTGCAGGAAACCATCCCCGCGTGCGTCAACAGATAACTCCCAGAGAAAAACAAGCAGATTGACGACGATAATGACTGCGGTCGCTTTCGGAAAATACTTGTTTCGTCCGACTACCGTTAAAGGAAACATCCCGACTTCCCCTGTCTAGGCCAGATATTATTATAATAACACAGTCAGGCGCTTTTGTGCAAGCATTTTCTGCTAGGCCAGCCTGACGCATCCCATCAAAGGAGCAGGATATGTTCGGGACAGAGGAGCTAGCGGTCTTCCAGTGGTATCCAGGCCAGGTCTTGCGGACCGACATAGTTGGCTTTGGGACGAATCAGGCGGCCTCCCATCTGGGCGATGACATGAGCCGACCAGCCGGCAATTCTTGACATCGCAAACAGCGGGGTGAACATATCAATATCAAGCTCAAGCGTATAGAGTACGATGGCGCTGTAATAATCCACATTCGGATAGAGTTCGCGCTCAATGAAATACGCATCGGCGCGGGCGGTTTCTGCCAGTTTGACGGCAATATCGAACCATTTGCGCTTGCCAGAACGGATTGCCAAGGCCTCGGCATGTCGCTTGAGAATGCCAGCGCGCGGGTCATTGGCTTTGTAGACGCGGTGTCCGATTCCCATAATCCGGCGCTTGCGGGATTTAATGTGCTTCTCATACCAGGGTACAACCCGGTCAACTTCTCCGATTTCGAGAAACATCTTCATCGCTTCGGCATTTGCTCCTCCGTGCGCGGGTCCCTTTAATGCGCTGATGCCGCCCACAATCGCGCTGTGCATATCGGAGCCGGTCGCAGTAATGACACGGGCAGCGAAGGTGCTGGCATTCAAGCCATGTTCGGCAAGCAGGACGAGATAAACATTCACCGCAGCGCTGGCGGTTTCGTCCGGTTCTTCGCCCGACATCATATAGACGAAGTTTTGCGCCACGGTCAAATCCTGACGCGGGGCTATGGATTCTTGCCCCTTGGCAATCCGTATCCAAGCGGCGCAGATGGTCATCATTTGGCCGGTGAGACGAAAAGCCTTTGATTTTGCGATTTCCTTGTCGGTCAAGTTCTCGGCGTCATCATCATAGGCTGCCAGCATGGATACGGCTGTGCGCAGAACGACCATCCCCGGCGTACTCTTGGGCAGGGATTTCATCATGGTCAAGACATCCGGGGGCAGTGCGGCCTGTTGGGCAATGACCTGGCGCAGGTCTTCAAATTCACCTTGGGTCGGCAAGCGCGTATTATAAAGCAAGAACAAGACCTCTTCAAATGTGGCATTCTCTGCAAGGTCTTCGATGGCATAGCCACTGTAGACAAGTTTGCCGATTGAACCATCAATAAAACTCGTTGTAATCTCCGCTACAGTGATTCCTTCCAGCCCACCTTGGTTAGACATGCCGTTTCTCCTTGTTGAAAGTCGAATCCGTCAGGATTCTGTGATTTATGGTTCAACACAGTCAGCCTGGCTGCTGTGATGATGGTTAAAACTCTGATGATGCCGTGTTCGCGCGTGATACACCTTAGTATAACACTCTGAAAACCTAGCTTCAATATCTATAAATGGCTGTGCAAAAAAACGCTGTTGCGCATTTTGCGGTCTCATGTTAATCTATTGCCTGCACGAATAAACGCTGTCGGAGCCAAAGCAGAGAGAGATTGATGAAATGACTGCTCGGGAACTTGCAGATATAAAGGGCAGGGTATCCGACTAACCAGTCGAATTTGCTAAAGATAACGGGGGAAATGATCGTGCAGGTGATACATCATCTCCAATTCCATTCGACCAGCGCATCCTGTTGTTGTCTGTGTCAGATGAGCGATGCCATTTGCCGTATCGGGACTTGTGCTGTCTGAAAAAAGTCGTTGACGAGGACTAGGACAGAACGAGAGCCAACCCCGAAACGGTTGGCTCTTTTTTATTGCAATCGTAATAGTGAGAAATCAACCCATGACAGTCAGCCTGCAAGCCTCCATGCAAAAAAGGATTTTTGTTCAGATGGAAGCCACCTATCCCAACGAAGGCGGCGGCTTTTTATTGGGCGAGCTTAAAAACGATGAGATCATCATAAGAAATATCGCGCAGGTTGAAAACATCTTTGAAAAAGAGGAACAGCATCACCGCTACGCGATGACGCCCCAGGATTGGATGCGCCTGGAGGATGAGGCAGATAAGCAGGGTCTTATGCTGGTGGGCTATTATCACAGTCACCCTGATTCGCCGGCAATTCCTTCGGAGTATGACCGCGTTCACGCGCTGCCGAACTTCGTCTATCTCATCACCTCTGTGATGAAGGCGAAAGCGGCGGACATGCGCGCCTGGAAGCTGAAAGCGGATCGCAGCGCATTTGAAAGCGAGATGCTTCAGGTGCGATGATTCAGGATATTTACAGGAGAAACCTAACATGGCAAGTATTCGTATTCCAACCCCGCTCCGTGCCTATACGGGTGGCGCATCCAACATTGATGTGCCAGGCGGCACTGTGGGCGAAGCACTGGTGAATCTGGTTGAACAGCATCCCGATTTGCGCCTGCATCTGTTCAACGATGATGGACTGCGCAGTTTTGTCAATATCTTTATCGACGATGAAGATATTCGCTTCCTGCAAGGACTGGATACAGAAATCGAGGCGGGCGACCAATTACGCATTATCCCCAGCATTGCTGGCGGACGCTAGCCCAAGCGCAGACAGATGAATGGAGAGCAAAATATGTCCCCCCTGCACAACCGATTGGCGCATCTGACCAACGATGAGGTCAAACGCTACAGCCGTCATGTGATTATGCCCGAAGTCGGCATGGAAGGGCAGCGCCGCCTCAAGGCATCCAGCGTCTTGCTGATTGGCACGGGCGGCTTGGGCAGCCCGCTGGCGCTTTATCTGGCGGCGGCGGGCGTCGGGCGCATTGGACTGGTCGATTACGATGTGGTGGATTTCACCAATTTGCAGCGTCAGGTGATTCACGGCATCAGCACGGTCGGGCTTTCCAAACTGGACAGCGCCGCCGCGCGAATGCTCGATTTGAATCCCGATATTCAAATTGTCAAATACAACGCGCCGCTGACATCTGAAAATGCCTTGACCATCTTTGGCGAAAGCTGGGATATTGTGATTGACGGGACAGATAATTTCCCCACCCGCTATCTGGTCAACGATGCCTGCGTCAAGCTCGGCATTCCCAATGTCTATGGCAGCATCTTCCGTTTTGAAGGTCAGTTGAGCGTCTTCCATGCCGCCGGTCCCTGCTATCGCTGTATGTTCCCCGAGCCGCCGCCGCCCGGCCTGGTGCCCAGCTGTGCCGAGGGCGGCGTGCTGGGCATCTTGCCCGGAACCATTGGCACCATGCAGGCTACCGAGGCCATCAAGCTCTTGCTGGGCATTGGCGAGCCGATGACGGGTCGTATGCTGCTTTATGATGCCCTCGAAATGAGTTTCCAAACTATCAAGGTTCGTAAAGACCCCAACTGCCCGATTTGTGGTATCGACCAAGCCGACATCGAATTAATTGATTATGAACAGTTTTGTGGCATGCCAGCGCATGACCACAGCGAATTCAGTTCGCTGGACGAAGCGCAAGAGCTTGACATCAACACAGTCACCGTTCACGATGTCAAGCACGCGCTAGAAAACGGGGATGATATTGTCGTGGTCGATGTCCGCGACCCGCATGAATGGGACATCAGCGCGATTGACGGCACTTTGCGGATTCCCAAACCGGAGATTCAGTTGGCAAAAAACGGCATTCAGGCTGGCCGCAAGCTCTGGGAAGAAACCATCCTGAAGGACATCCCCAAAGACAAGACGCTCTACCTGCACTGCCGTTCCGGCAAGCGCAGCGCGGACAGCATCCAGTTCTTGTCCGAAATCGGCTATGACCTTGACAAGATGTTCAATGTTGTCGGGGGCATTCTGGCATGGGCGGATGAAATCGACCCCGATATGCCGAAATACTAGCAGAAAGTGAAACCCGCTATCCTCACAAAGCGAGGTCAGAAAACAGGCCGCCCCTGGAAAACAAAAAGCCCCGGCGAGATGCCAGGGCTTTTTCTGTCCAAAATCACGTGCACGGATGGCAAGACTTACATCAAACTGCGCATCACCTGCTCAAGCGCGTCTTTCGGCGGTCGCAGGCTCTCGCTGTCAAGCTGTGCCAGCGGCGTTTCCACCAGCTGCTCGGTATCTGCCAGGGTGGGTCGTGGTTCTTCGTAGTAAATCAGGCCCGTCAGGAAGACCTGCTCGCGCATGGAACGTTCCAGGACATCAATCGCCATGCGGCGGTTGCGCGGGTCGTGGTCGTTGTCGAGCTTCTTCAGCCGAATAAAAGAACCATCGTGCATTTCAACGTGGATGATGTCCCCTTCGTCGTAATCCCCGATTTGGATTTCTGCTTTGGCATCCACATAATCGGGCGCCAGAATTTGAATTTCATGCAGGGGAATCTCATGCTCCCTGCCGTAAGGATAGCTCTTGGTTGAGGTGGCCGCATTGTTGAAAGTCACACACGGGCTGATAATATCCAGCACCGCCGTACCCGAATGGCGCAGGGCGGCTTGCAGCAAAGCCTGAACTTGCTTGGCATCCCCACTAAAGCTGCGAGCGACAAATGTCGCCCCGGCAATCACCGCCTCCAGCGCCAAATCAATCGGCGGCATCTCGTTTTTGCCGTAATACTTGAGGATTTGCCCCTCATCCGCCGTAGCCGAGAACTGTCCCTTGGTCAGCCCATAGACACCGTTGTTCTCGATGATATAGACGAAAGGCACATTGCGGCGAATCACATGCTTGAACTGCCCCATGCCAATCGAACCGCTGTCGCCATCGCCGCTCACGGCAACACAGGCCAGGCTCTTGTTGGCCATCAAGGCGCCAGTTACCACCGAGGGCATGCGTCCATGCAGCGCATTAAATCCATGCGAGCCACCGAGAAAGTAAGCTGGCGTTTTGCTTGAACAGCCAATGCCGCTCACCTTGATCATGCGATGCTGTTCGATGCCCAGTTCGTATGCCATGCTGATGAGTTGGTTGGAGATGGAATCGTGTCCACAGCCGGGACAGAGTGTACTTGGGAGTCCCTTGTATTCGCTGCGGCTTAAACCCAGATGATTGGTACGCGCCATGATTAACCTTCCTGTTCTTTAATGCTGTCGTAAATCCAGCTTGGGGTCATTGGCAGACCATCTCCCAGCGCCAATGAACGCAGATGTGACACATCCTGGGCATGTTCAAGACGGATAAGTTGGTTCAGCTGGCCGTCAAAGTTGTTTTCGATAACATAGACGCGCTGATAGTCGGCGATGAAATCACTCACCGATGATGCCAGCGGCAGCGCCCGCACCCGCAGGTAGCCGCTCGGGATGCCTTCGCCTGCCAGCCAGTCCCGCGCCTCGCGAATCGCATCCTCGTTCGTGCCAAAGGTGATAATGCCAATCTCGGCATCGGCCTGAGGTTCAATAATCGGCTGTGGCAGATGTCCATGCGCGGTCTTCATTTTCTTGTGCAGACGCGCCATATTTTCAATCCAGTCGTCACTGCGCTCGCTGTAATCTGCCATCTCATTGTGTCCGGTGCCGCGGGCAAAATATGCCGAGAAGGGATGGTCGGTGCCAGGGATGGTGCGATAGGGTACACCATCTCCATCGACGTCCATATAACGTCCCCACTTGCCGTATTCCTCAATGAAAGCCTGCAAATCGGCGGCGTTCAGAACCTTGCCCCGATTGATGGGTTGATTCGGGTATTCAAAGGGGTCGGACAGCCAGTTGTTCATGCCCAAATCCAGGTCGCTGATGACAAAAATCGGCGCCTGGAGCGCTTCGGCTATATCAAAGGATTTCCAGCCGAACTCAAATGCCTCCGCCAGATTGCCCGGCAGCAGACAGATTTGCCGACTGTCGCCATGCCCCAGGAAATGCGTGAAGAGCAAATCTCCCTGGCTGGTGCGCGTGGGCAAGCCGGTGCTGGGTCCCATGCGGGTGATATTCCAGAAGACGGACGGTATTTCGGCAAAGTATGCCAAGCCGGAAAATTCAGCCATCAGGCTAATGCCAGGCCCGCTGGTGGCTGTCAATGAGCGCCCGCCGGCCCAGCCAGCGCCAACGACCATACCGGCGGCAGCCAGTTCATCTTCCGCCTGAATAATGGCGATGGTGTTTTCCTTGTCCTCGTTCTGGCGCAAATGGCGAAAACTGATAATCCCGTCAACAAAGCTCGTGGAGGGCGTGATAGGATACCAGGAGACAACGTTGACACCGCCAAAGATGGCGCCCAATGCGCCGGCATCGTTGCCGGTCATCAGGATTTTGCCGTCCGTGCCATTCATCGTTTCAAAGCGATAGGGATCCGTTTTTTCGATATTTTCCGCCGTCCAATCGTAAGCCAGCTTGACAACATTGTGATTCATCATGGCAACCTTTGCCTTGCCTTTGAAGATTGCCAGCAGGACATCATAAATCAGGTCGAGGGGAATAGCGAAGAGCTTGGCAACCGCACCGACATAGGTCATATTCTCGACGCGCTTGCGGAAAGCAGAGGGGACATCGGTTTGCCGCATCAGCTTGGCGACCGGAATCTCGTAATACGATATGTCCTCGCGGTGTCTGATGATTCGGGTGATTTTGTCTGTGGTGATGCAGACACCCCCTGGCGGCAGGTTGGCGACATCTTCGGTGGCCGTGCTGTTGTTATAGGCGACGACAATCTCTGTGACTGCCTTGCGGGCGGTATAGCCCTCCTTGCTGGCGCGGATGGTGTACCAAGTAGGCAAACCTTTGATATTCGATGGAAACAGATTCTTGCCATTGACCGGAATCCCCATCCGAAACAGAGACATCACCAGCAGATTGTTCGAGGTCTGGCTGCCCGAGCCGTTCTTGGTTGCCATCGAAAACGCGAAATCATTGATGACTGGCTCGCGGATGTCTAACTTGGGTTGAGTTCTTACATTGACTGCCATAAGATGCTGCGCAAGAATTTGCGCATGACTCCTTTCAGAAGTTATGATTGGATGGCTTGCTTGTGAGATGACTCCTCATTCATCCCGATTTTATCCTTGGACTCGTTTCTGGGTACAAAGCTAAGCAAGCGCGTATGCTCAACAAAAGCCTGCCGCGCCTCGTCAAAGCGTTTCTCTCGAATCAGCCGCAATATCTTGGAATGATAATCCCAAACCTGTCGGAGGTAACTGTAATCCATATACCGATGAATGCCGACTTCCTCGTACAAATCCCAGTAGGCTTCCAGAATGCCCAGGACAAAAACATTGTCAAGACGCTTAAAGACAGTTAAATGAAAGATGCGATGCTCCGGGTTGGGAATATGAATCGGGGGCGAATCCAGTTTGTCATTGGCGGTATCAATGCAGGCTTGCATGGTCGCAAAATCATCCTCGCGCAGCAGCGCACAGGCTTCGTTCCAATAGCTGGCTTCGACGTGGTTGCGCAGCGAAGCAAAGGATTCAAAACGTTCGCCGCAGGCCAAAGCATACAAGGCGCTCAAGCGCACCGCCGGGGTAAAGACATAATCTTTTATCAAGGTGCCGCGTTTGGAGCGCACCTCGACCCAGCCCATGGTTCGCGCCACCTCCAGCTGTTCACGAACTTTATTGGCGCTCATATCCAAATGGGCGTCATTGGTCAATTCCTGAATAGACGGGAGGCGGTCGCCCGGCAGGTATCCCTGCTGTACGATGTAATTGAGAAAATCCGAACCCAGGTTGATGTTTGTCATTCGTCAGATGAATGCTATCAATCAATTATCAAAATAGATTATATCATTAAACAAAGTGCCTGTCTATAGTTTTTAGATAAGATTTTTTCCAAAATTACAGGCGGAGTTTGGCCATCTTTTCGGCGGCTTGCTCCAGTGTTTCATCGCTTTTGCAGAAAGCGAAGCGGACATGATTTTCCGCCAGGTGTTTGTGGTTCGGGCTGAAAAATGCCGAGGGCGGGATGGTCGCCACGCCGATATGCTCAATCAGATATTTGCAGAACTCGACATCATTGCCCTCATAAATGCGGGAGAAGTCCCCCATGATAAAGTAAGTCCCTTCTGGCTGGATGGCGGACATGCCAGCGGCATCAATCACCTGCATGACCAACTCGCGCTTGCGGGTATAAAGCGCCTGATATTCCTCATAATAGCTGTTTCCCAGTGTAAAGGCATAAGCGACTGCGGCTTGGGTGGGGTGGTTAGTCGCAAAGACGATAAACTGATGGGCGCGCCAAACCCCGGTCATCAAATCGGGATGCCCATAAACCCAGCCAATCTTCCAGCCAGTCATGCCGAAGGTCTTGCCAGCGCTGCCTACGGTGACGGTGCGCTCGAACATGCCATCCAGCGAGGCGATGGCAATATGCTGATGCCCCTCAAAAATCAGATGTTCATAGACTTCATCCGAAATGACGATGACATCATATTCGATGCAGAGCTTGGCGATAAGCTGCAATTCCGCACGGGTATAAACCCGTCCGGTGGGGTTATTGGGCGTGTTCAGGATGAG
>DAOUKA010000181.1:0-3457 GCA_034421915.1 Anaerolineae bacterium | reverse complement strand
AAATCCCACTTGAAGAGGTCTGTCAAAAAAATTTGGCTCATCAAACTTCTCGCAAATTCCTATTAATTGGGTAATTGGGGCTGCGTCAACAACCAGCCGAGGCCTTATCCTTTCGCTGCAGATCGACTGCTTAGCAAAAACCCCTGCCAGATGACAGGGGCTTGCAAAAGGCTCGCAATTTGCGGCTTAGGAACTTGCTGTACGGAGGACGACTTCAAGCTGAATCAGTTCACCGGCACGGAGTACATCCAGCGTGACCTCTTCGCCAGGGCGATGGGCATAAATGCGATTGCGCAGGTCAATCTCGGTGGTCGCCGCCAAGCCATCAACAGCAACAATGATGTCGCCTACCTGGATGCCGGCCTCGGCAGCCGGCAAGCCCTCGATGACTTCGGCAACGTAAGCGCCATTGGTCACGTCAGTCCCGTAAAAAGCTGGACTGTCCGCTTCCAGCTGCATATAGCGAAGGCCTAATGAGACCTGTTTTTCGTGCAAGTCCAGCCATTCAGCGCGGTTTTGCTGGGCAGAAAGTTCCTGACCAAACATCAGCAGCGGGGCAGCCGATGTCGGCACGTTGAACGACAGCGCCTCATCGCCGCGTTCAACCCCCAGCGCGATGGTGTCGCCGCTGAAGAGGTCGTCGGCTTCTTGAATGGATGTATCATTGACGCTGGTAATCAAATCAGATTGGCGCAGCCCAGCCAGATAGAGTTCATGTTCCTGGCTGAGTTCCTGAGCCGCAAATTGCGAGCCTTTTGCAAGCCCCTGTCATCTGGCAGGGGTTTTTTTTTACTGCTTCGATTCACCCCGCAATCCCCGCCAAGGCTTTTGCCGAATGCGGACTGCCCGATTATAATCAGATTAGGCATACAAGCAGGCTTTAAGCAGGGAACTCAGCATGCACAACATATTCGCGACTGAACAATTCCGCAAGGATTTGGACAGCCTCGATAATTCGATACGAGAAAGGGTTGCGAAAACCATACGTCAAATTTGGGATAATCCACATCATCCGGGCCTGGAAACACATTCATACAAGAGAATATCGAAGCGCAAGATGATGCGCTCACGAGTCAATTATAATTTTCGGCTGCTGTGGGAATGGGGTGACCAGGGCGGCATCAATCTATGGCGTGTCGGCAAACACGAAGTCATGGATGCCATTGATTATTTACCCGATGCCAAAGGAGCAAACCGCAAGCAGATAAAATTCGGAAAAACCGCCGCGTCATCATCAAAGGGGCAGGATAAATATGACAAAAGCCATGAAAATCAGCCCTTTGGACTTTTTCCTGATAACCTTCTCCGTTTGTTTGGTGTGCCAGATGACGAATTAGCGACTGTGCAAAGGCTGAACGACCCCGAAACCATCTGGGATTTGCCTATTCCCGAAAATGTACAGTACACCTTGTATGATATTCTCCTGAAAGAAGATGATTGGACGGCAGACAGCTTTCTGGACACCAAACAGCTGCTCTATCGCACCACCGTCGACCAGCTTGAAGGCTATTGCGAAGGCAAAATCAAACGCCTGCTGCTCAATTTGACCGATGAGCAACGGGAGTTTGTGAATGTGAATGCGACCGGCCCCATTTTAATCAAAGGCGTTGCCGGTTCTGGCAAGACCACCATCGGGCTCTATCGCGCCCAATATCTGGCAGAACGGATGGAAGAACAGCGGCGGCTGTTTGGCGAGAAGGTCGCCATTCTGATGGTTACTTACTCCCGAACTTTAGCTAAGGCCTTGGATCAACTCTATAAGGAACTCTATGGCGAACTGCCTGACACGATTACAATCAGCACATACGACCTTTGGATGTTAAAGCAGCTTTACCCCAAACGAAAAAGGTATCCCGTCGCCCGGCCAGGCCAAAGGGAAGCCTTTGTCAGACTGGCGCAAACAGAAATCGCTGACAAATATCCGCATGATAAAATCGTAAGCCGCCGCCCGCTTCGTTTTTTGCTCGCTGAAATCGACGAAGTCATACGGGCCAGAGGGCTGAAAAGCTTTGCTGACTATCGAGCGGTCAATCGAGTCGGACGGGGCACCGCTTTGCAAGAGCGGCACCGAGCGCTTGTCTGGGAAATATGCGGGCGGTATCAGCAAGAGCTTGACAGGCACGGGCTCATTGATTTTGCTGATTTGCCGCGCCTGGTGCAAAAACACTGCCAGCCACTGCCGCAATATGATGTGGTGATTATCGATGAGGCGCAAGACCTGCCGCCCAGCCGTCTGAATCTGGCATCCAAGCTGATTCCCGATTACAGCGAATCACGCAGCCTGACCCTGCTCGCCGACCCGGCGCAGAGCATCTATTACCGCGGCATCTCCTGGAAAGAGGCAGGCATCAATATCCGCGGCGGACGAACGCGCATACTCGCCAAAAACTTTCGCAATACCCGACAAATCCTGGAAGCGGCGCGGCACATTCTTGAAGGCTGCGGCGATTTGAAAGTCGAAAATGAATTCATTCCACCCACCAGCACCCATCGCCCGGGTCCAAAGCCGATTCTGGTTCAATACGAACACGCGCAAGAAGCCACCCACTATGTCATTGAGCAAGTCATCAGGTTATGCCAAAGCGGAAAGTATCGTCCGGGCGACATCGCTATTCTTGCTCGCTTTGAAGCACCCTTCCGAAGTCTGGCAAAATCACTCGCCAAAGAAAAAATTCCGTATAAACACTTTCGGGATAGATTCGACATACTCGAAAATCAGGTCAAGCTGGTCACCATGCACTCCGCCAAAGGGCTGGAGTTCCCGGTCGTCTTTATGATTGATTTGCGTGACAAGCACATCCCCTACATCAAGTCGCCTGAAACAACCGAAGCCGATGTCGCGCAGGAGCGCAAGCTGTTCTATGTCAGCATGACGCGGGCAGCCGAGCGGCTGTATCTGCTGCATCCAAGATATGAACGTTCTCGCTTCATCCGCGACCTGAACGAGGCAACTGTCACGAAGATGCGGTGTTAGAGGGGAGAGCATCCTCCGACGCTCCCCCCTCAAATGGCGCAGCTACTTCGCATATTCCACCCGCCGCGTCTCACGAATGACATGGACTTTGATTTGCCCCGGATATTGCATATCGTTCTCAATCTGCTTGGCAATATCGCGCGCCAGCTGAATCGAAGAATAATCATCGACAACTTCCGGGCGCACGATAATTCGCACTTCACGACCAGCCTGCAGCGCATAGCTCTGTTCGACGCCCTCAAAGGTGCTGGCAATCTCTTCGAGCTGCTTGACGCGGCGGATATAAGAATCAAGGCTTTCGCGGCGGGCGCCGGGACGCGCCCCAGAGATGGCATCCGCCGCCTCCACGATAAAGGCTTCGACGCACTCTTTTTCGACTTCGTGGTGATGCGCCGCAATACAGTTGACCACACTGTCGCTGACGCCATAACGTTTGACAAAATCCGCCCCGATGAGCGCGTGCGTGCCTTCAACATGATGGTC
>DAOUKA010000180.1:0-19575 GCA_034421915.1 Anaerolineae bacterium | reverse complement strand
AAATCCCACTTGAAGAGGTCTGTCAAAAAAATTTGGCTCATCAAACTTCTCGCAAATTCCTATTAATTGGGTAATTGGGGCTGCGTCAACAACCAGCCGAGGCCTTATCCTTTCGCTGCAGATCGACTGCTTAGCAAAAACCCCTGCCAGATGACAGGGGCTTGCAAAAGGCTCGCAATTTGCGGTTTAGGAACTTGCTGTACGGAGGACGACTTCCAGCTGAATCAGTTCACCCGCACGGAGTACATCCAGCGTGACCTTTTCGCCAGGGCGATGGGCATAAATGCGATTGCGCAGGTCAATCTCGGTGGTCGCCGCCAAGCCATCAACAGCAACAACGATGTCGCCCACCTGGATGCCGGCCTCGGCAGCCGGCAAGCCCTCGATGACTTCGGCAACGTAAGCGCCATTAGTCACGTCAGTCCCGTAAAAAGCTGGACTGTCCGCTTCCAGCTGCATATAGCGAAGGCCTAATGAGACCTGTTTTTCGTGCAAGTCCAGCCATTCAGCGCGGTTTTGCTGGGCAGAAAGTTCCTGACCAAACATCAGCAGCGGGGCAGCCGATGTCGGCACATCGAACGACAGCGCCTCATCGCCGCGTTCAATCCCCAGCGCGATGGTGTCGCCGCTGAAGAGGTCGTCGGCTTCTTGAATGGATGTATCATTGACGCTGGTAATCAAATCGAATTGGCGCAGCCCAGCCAGATAGAGTTCATGTTCCTGGCTGAGTTCCTGAACCTCAATGAAGCCATCGCCATAGCCGAGACGAATGCTGTCGGTCGTGTAGGTGTGGCTAATATCAAGGCGCGGGCGAGGACGCGGGCGGTGGCGGGGCGGCGGCTTGCGGCGACCCATGGCAACGAAGCGGACAACCAGATAGTAGTCACCCTGCGCCGAAGACAGCTGTTCATCGCCATTTTCGGATATGGCGCTGGCGGCTTGGCTGTCGTGATACTGCCAAACCAAAGTGCCGCAGGTTACAAAACCATTATCGCCGAATGTCGATTTGATGACACCGCCAAGGAACAGCCATTGCCCCGTGGTTTCTGGGGCGGGATCAGACGCAATCCCGTAAGCTGGGTTGCTGAACAAATCCTCCGGACGCGCCATCAGGGTCACATCCTGCTCGAATGTCTCCCCACCGCGCTTGATGCTTAGGGTGATGGTGTCGTTGACATCATATCCCCATACAGCATCCTGAATGGATGTGGCATCGACTGCTATCTCGTCAACAGCGACAATTACATCACCGACTTCGAGATTGGCGGCGGCTGCCGGGGTATTGGAAAGTACACCGGTGACGAGGACACCGTCGTCTGCATCAGCGAAGCGGATGCCGACAAAAGGCGCTGTACGGCTGTCTGTGTCGATTTCATCCTGGGCGAAGGCAACTGCCGAAGTCAACAGCAGCGCCAGCAGGACGAGAAGATGAATAAAGCTGCGGATTGAAATTTTCATGTTGGGAAGCCCCCTTAATTTACAATAAGAATCGAGCTCGATTGCCTAAAGGATTGGACAATGGGATTTCTACAATCTAACTTTAACCAATTTATTGGATTACGTCAAATGATTTGGCGCAAAAAATCAGAATTGGTGCAAAATGGGCAGGGATTTTGGCAATTCGCCGCCCACAGCCTGTAAAATGATGCCAGTCTTGCACCATCTGGGCGCTATTTGTCTTGGTCGTTTCTGCTCCCGAAGAGCCGTTTGCTGAGGGCGCCGCCCAAAAGACTGCCAGCAATCGTGTTCTCGAATTGGACTTTGGAGCTTGAGCGCTCTTCCCAATCGCCCTTGTGGCGTCTGTTAATCCATTCCTGATAATCGTCCGAGGCGGCGATTAAAAAGGCTTCGATGGCAGCCGCATCCTGCGCCGCGATATGCTCGCGGACTTCTTTCAGGGTCAGCATCAACTCGTCGATGGCGCGCACCAGCGCCTCACTGTTTTCGAGCCATTCGTCGCGCAGGGCATCGGGATGATGTGTCAGCAGGTAGCGGGTCAGGATATTAAAGGGCGGGTTCGTGAGCCGGCGGGCATCCTGCCAGGCATTGTGCTGCATGGCGGTGGCATAGGCGGCGACGCTTAATAGCTGTGGAATCTCTTCCGTCAGCGTGGTCAGGCTGTCGTGTTCAGTCGGGTCAAGAAAATGCGGTTTGCCGCCCAGAATCGCCGAGAAATTGACCGCCAAATCAATCGCTTCCTTGATGCTGGATACCGACGGTGTGAGAAAAATGCTGCTCTCATGGAAGTAATCGTCGCTGGCGTATTCTGCGCCCAGCTGATGTTCGAGCATATAGGCGGCATTGATGACTGGCGTAAAGCCAATCCAGTGATGTTCACTGCCCAGGTATTTTTTTACCCAGGCCAAAGAGGGCTGTTTGATGACCGATGTATCCAGGATGACGACGCCATCGCGCAAGTCCGATGCCAGAACTTCGTAGGCGGCGCGGACATCTTCATAAGGCAGGTTCATGATCACGATGTCAGCCGAGGCGACCGCCGTCGAGGGCTGGCGTTCTACTTTATCGAAAACCTTGTGTTTGCGGGCGGGTTTTTCAAAGTCTTCGCGGTTATCATGCCCGATAAGTGTGAAGCGGTGTTTCCCGCCTTTTTCGACATAAGTTTGCAAGCGCAGGGCAATGGATACACCCAGCCGATCCAATCCCAAAATGGCGATGGTGAGGTTTGCCATGTCCCACTCCTTTTCCAATGGTTCGGATGATGCTGTCTAACTATAGCGCAGAGGGCGCGGACGTTTCTATAGCCAACTTCCCGCTGTCTGATGCCGCGCAAATCAGTTGGCATCATCGGCAGCTTGCAGGCGCAGCAGCAATTTATGGTGTGGATGCCCCTGATGGTTTTCCGCCTTTTCCTGATGATGTTCCGCCAGCCAGATGACAAGGCTGTCCGAGCCGCAAGCGCGGAGGATTTCGCCGCTCCATTTGGGATGATATTCGTGCAAGGCGAAGGGCGCCCGCCAAAAATGGGTGGTTTCATCCTGACTGAGACCGGAGGCGAACTGTGGCAGGAGGGCCTTGATGAGTACCGCCAGGGTCTTTTGCCAGACTGCCAGCTGACAGCGGGATTTGCCGACATCATGCAAAAGCGCGGCGACTGCCAGGGCGGGCGGCGCTGCCTCGTTTTGGTTCAGGATGTCGCGTAATACTTTCAGGCTGTGCAGCTGCTCGGCGCGTGACATTTGCTGAAAGGCCGCCAGTTCTTTCGCGCTCAAATGCTGCTGCGCCAGATGAACGTCCAGGGGCATAACCCGCGCCAGCAAGGCGCGCAGGCCTTGCCGAAGTCGTTTTGCGGCGGCGGTCATGGGCGTCTAAAACAGCAGAATGTCTAGCAGGGCGGAAGTAGGCTGGCCGATGAGCAGCCCAAAGGGGCTAAACCCGACAATGGGCATCACGGACAGGAAAATGAGCCCCAGAAACACATAATAGCTGAGCATCTGCCAATCTTTCCATTTGAATGCCGGCCGCGCCAGAAACTCTGACAGGGGGCGGAGATTTTGCTGGATGATGACTGGAATCTGCATCCGATTGAGCCAGGCGCCGGGCAGCAGGGTCAGAACGATATGCCAGCCGTCTATGGGAAACAGCGGAATCATGTTAAACACAAAGAGCAGCACATTCCAGAAGACCATCGCATACAGGAACGCCGCCAGGAACTCCATCGGTTGGACAATGATGTGTGGAGCGCTGTAGGCGGTATAACCAAGCCCGCTTAGCTCGCTAATCCGCAGCAGGATGGCAAATACAAGCGCCAAGCCGAGATTGGAAAATGGGCCCGCAGCCACGGCCGCCAAGTATCCCCAGCGCGGGTTGCGCATGCGCTGCGGGGATATGGGTGCGCTGCCGAGAATGCCAAAACCAATGATGGCGAACATGATCCAGCCGACCCAATTGATGTGTACCAGCGGGTTCAGGGTCAGCCGTCCCTGCATTTTGGGCATCGAGTCGCCCATCTTCCAGCCGACATAATTATGCGCGAATTCGTGGACGGTCATACTGGCGCCCAGGACGAGCAGGTTGATGATGATGATAAGGGGATGTAAATCCAGAAGCATAATTTTTTCTCGCTACATTTAATGCACTGTCTCCAATATACACCAATTTGCATTTTTTGCGAAGGCTTGCTGGCAGATTTACCGCGCAATCGCATCGAAACACAATTCACCACAGAGGACACAGAGAAAAAGCATATTTTGTCAGCCATGGAGCAAGACAGGTCAGGACTTAAACTTCGCGCCCTTTGTGCCTTTGCGGTAAAAAATCCAGCGTTCCCCGACTTTGGCTGGCAGATTATCGCGCAACCACATCAGGGCGAATTGTGATACAATAACAGGCAGTCTCGATTCCAGTAAGAAATGGGTGCTGTGAAGAAACGGGTGCTGTTTTTGTTCTCGGATACTGGCGGCGGTCATCGTTCCGCATTTCAGGCGATTCGGGATGCGATGAATATCCGCTATGGAGATGCGGTCGAATTTGATGCGGTTGATGTGCTGCGAGCCTGCAAGTGGCCGCTGAACAAGCAGCCCGAACTGTATCCGGCGGTGGTCAATACTTCGAAATTCCTGTGGGCATTGATGTACCACAGTCTGGATGGTCGGCGGCGGACCCGCTTGATTCGCCAGCTTATCTACCGCAACAATCGCAAAAATCTGCGGCGCGTTGTTCAGGAACACCCGGCGGATGTGGTTGTTTGCACCCATTCCATCATTGCCAATCCCTCATTTCGGGCATTTTTGACGTTGGAACAGCGGCCGCCTTTCCTGACGGTGGTCACAGATTTGGTCACGACCCCCTCCTTTTGGTATGACCCGCGCGTTGATTATTGCTTTGTGCCGACCGAAAGCGCCTATCAGCGCGGACTTCGGCTGGGGATGTCGCCTTCGCAGATGCGGATTACCGGCTTGCCTGTCAACCCACATTTCATCAATTCGATGACGACCAAGCCAGCCGCTCGTCAGGAATTCGGATTTGACCCGAATTTGCCGACTGTGCTGATGGTGGCTGGCAGTGAGGGCATGGGCAGCATCTATAAAATGGTCAAGGCGCTGGATGCGCGGCGGCTGGATGCGCAGATTGTTGTGATTGCCGGACGCAATGAAGACCTGAAAGCCAAACTGGAATCCCGCAGCTGGAAGAACCCGCATCATATTTTTGGTTATGTGAACAATCACCATGACATGCCAAGGATCATGGCGGCCTCGGATATTATTGTCACCAAAGCGGGCCCAGCGACGATTATCGAAGCGGCCATCGCCGGCCTGCCGATGATTATCAGCGACCGCATTCCGGGTCAAGAGACGGGCAATGTTCAGTTGGTGGTTGATAATGATGCTGGCGTGTACCTGCCCAAACCGGACAAGGTGGCCCGCAGGATTACGGACTGGCTGGCGGAGGGTCCGGAGAGGCTGGAACAACGCGCCCGCAACGCCAGGCGCATTGCCTGCCCCGATGCCGTGTGGGAAATTGCCGATGCGGTGTGGGAGTGGGCGCATAAACCCGGCATCGCAACCTCGCAAGTCTCTTAGCGCTGGCGCAAATGACCCAGATAGGTGGCAGCGGCAACTTTGACCACCTGCCCGCTGTCCATCATGATTTTCCAGGTGCCATTTTGTCGGTCACTGGTGAACAGGATGGCGGTATTGTCCTCCGTCCACTTGAGTGGCTGGACAAAGCTGGTAATCGGCCTGCTGAGGGGCGACTGTTCCAGCGTGAGCAGATTGACGCGCATAAAGACGGTGCGCACGGCCTGCTCGGCTGTTCCGTAGCCGCGCACCTGCGACAAGGCATAAACCGCCAGCGCGCTGTCCGCGCTCACCAGCACACCGCCAGCGCGGGCATCATGATGGCGGGAAAGGGCTGGAATCACACGGGCCGCGCCGCCATGCAGGCTGTCAAGCTGGACATCCACCCCGCCCGATTCATCGTTGGGGCGCAGTCTTAAAAATATGCCCGTCCCAAAGCCAGCGGCACAAAAACAGGCGGGTTCGCCGGGCAGGGTGCGCATCTCGCCGGATGCCAGATTGAGCGCAAACAGACCCGCATACTGGACATAGGGGGCATATTCGCCTATCCCGTCCGGATGGACATCCATATAAAGCTCCGCCTTGTCATCACTGAGCGCAATCGGCAGGACTCGAACATGCGTGCGGGGACCATCTGTCAATAATTCACGAATTTCTGTCCCGTTCGCATCCGCCATAAAAGTAGAGGTCGTCAAGATACTGTCGCTGCTTTTCCGCGCCACCGTCCAGGCGATGGCCTGGCGGTCAGCCGAAACCGCCCAATCCACGCGATAGGCATCGGGAGTCATGGTGATAAAGGGGTGGTCGCGGATTGTGCCATTCGGCTTCGCCAGTTTGACCTGCCGGTCGCGGGTATCAAAATACAGGACGCCGCTCTCCAGCAGGGTATAACGCTCGCCTATGGTATGGAGCGTGACTGTTTCCCCGCTAAGGATGTCAGCGAAAATCAGGTCGGTCTGGTCAGGCTTGTCATCGCGGATTTCGATAAATACATCCCAGCTGCGGGTGTTGGGTGCGGGCTGAATGGTTTCCTGCGCCTTGATCTGGCACAGAGCCATCAGGAAAACAACAGCCAAGTAGGGCAGGGTTCTCATCAAGGCGCCGCTCGATTTCGTTATCAGCATGGACATTATAGAACGCGGTCAACAGTTCGGCAAATCGGCTTAAAAGCGAAAAGCCCTGCTTTTGGCGGGGCTTTCGGTGTTGAAAGACGGGCTTTTATCGGGTCATCCGATGGCGCTGGAGGCGACGCTGAAACCAAGAATTGGCTTCGCGGTTCTTCCTGTCGTTCAAGAAGCGCTCAATGCGGGCTTCTTCCTGTAGTTCACGCGCACGCTGCCGGTGCAAGATTTCGGCAGTGAAGTTCAGATTTTCCATGATAGTTCCTCCCTTTAGGGTTCATACCACATAACGAACAGTCTATCAAAATCAGGTACTTCACACAAGTAAAAAGCGAAACCATCATATATTTTATATAAATATCTTACTCATTTGCCGCATAAAAATCGGCTTCGGCTGACAGTCCATAGGTTTTATGTCCTTTTCCCGCTAGAATATGGCGCGAAGGCAAGCAGAAAAGGAGCGGATGGTTTGAAGTCAGTCACAATTCAGGATGTTAAGCTGCATCTGGTGGCGCTGCCACTGGTCGAGTTGCTAAAAACCAGTTTTGGCGCCGAGCCTTACAAGTCTGCTATTATTATAGAAGTGGCGACAAAGGAAGGTCTTACTGGATGGGGCGAAACAGCGCTCAAAACCAAACCTTCTTATGGGTCGGAGACGATCCTTACTGCGCTGCATATTACACGGGATTTCCTGATTCCCAAGCTGCTCGGTCAAAGGCTTGGTTCGCCAACTGAAGTCCCCAGTTTATTGAAGTCGGTGCGCGGCAATCATCATGCGCGGGCAGGCATCGAGGCGGCGATTTGGGATGTGATGGCGCAGGCAAATGGTATGCGCCTGGCAGATTATTTCGCCTGTCATTTGCCGACAGGCAGCGCACCGCGCGAGTCGGTCGCGGTTGGCGTCAGCATCGGGATTCAAGATTCGCTTGATGACCAGATTGCGCTCATCCGCAAGCGGGTCGATGAGGGTTATGAGCGCATCAAACTCAAAATTGCGCCGGGCTGGGATGTTGAACTTGCCCGCGCCGTGCGTCGCCATTTCCCCCATATCATGCTGATGCTGGATGCCAACAGCGCCTATACCCTGGCGGATGCCGACCATTTGAAGCAGCTTGACGAATTCGATTTGATGATGATTGAGCAGCCCTTGGCTTACGATGACATCTATGAACACAGCCTGCTTCAGCCACAGCTGCGAACCCCTGTTTGCCTTGACGAGAGCATCTGTTCAGCGCATGACTGGAAAATCGCCATGCGGCTGGGCGCCGGCAAAATCCTGAATCTGAAGCCAACGCGGGTGGGCGGCTATACCGAAAGCCTGAAGCTGTATCAGCTTTGTGTCCAAAACCAGGCGCCGCTTTGGATTGGCGGCATGCTGGAAACGGGCATCGGGCGGGCGGCGAATCTGGCATTTGCCGCGCTGCCCGGTGTGACCTTGCCCAGCGATATTTCCGCCACCAACCGCTATTTTGACCCCGACATCGCTGACCCGCCCTTCGTTTTGGGCGCCGGCAGCCGCCTCAAGCTGCCGCAAGGGATTGGCATTGGCGTCGAGGTTCGGCGCGACCGTCTGGCAGAAGCCGAAACCACCTGGCGCGAATACAATCCCTTCGCGCCGCTTTGGGATTAGACTTTTTGCCACAAAGGGTACAGGGAAGCTAATACGGGCGCAGGTAAGAGACGCTTGGCATGACCTCGCGCGGCGGCCCGCTCAGTACAAAACTCATAATCGAGGCTGTGGCGGGATATTCTTCTGGCAGCCGGTATTCAAGCAGGTTCTCTTTCATGTGAGCATCTGGCGCCCAGCCCTGGGCATGCAGCCAGGAGAAAACCAGAATATCCCCATGCCCGACCGCCACCACCGATTCGTTCTGATGCCGCTCAAGCAGGTAGTCAAAGAAATTATGGACGCGGTTGAGAACGGCCGGCGGCGTTTCATAAGGCGGCTGGTTGCCGCTGTACAGATCCCAGTTTGCCGCTTCCAGCTTGGCGGTAAGTTCGCCTTCATGCGGCGTGAATACTTCGATGATGCGCTCGTCAAGGACTGGATTCAGTTCATCTTGATACTCGGCAACAATCGCGGCGGTCTGTTGGGCGCGTTCCATCGGACTGGAGTAAATGGAGGTAATGGGCTTGCCTTGCAGCCATAATCCTGCCGAATGCGCCTGCTGCCTGCCAAGCTCGCTGAGATAATAGCCCGGCAGGCGGCCGTACAGGATTTTCTTCGGGTTATGGACGTGTCCATGCCGCATCAGATAGAGTGTCGTTGCCATAATTTTCGCTCCTGCCGGCTGTGCCTGTCCTTATTGCCTCTTGCCAGTGTATCACAGCGCGGCCATTCATGTAAGCGGCTGCCATGTTCAGGGCAGTTCTCACTGTTATCCTGACGGCTTTGGCTTATGATAGAGGGACAAAAACAAAACTGCCACGGGTCTCATGGCAGTTGCTTGCGGCAAGTCGGGGCGGCGGGATTTGAACCCACGACCTCACCGACCCGAACGGTGCGCGCTACCGGGCTGCGCCACGCCCCGACGAAGTGCGCCCAGTGTAGCGAAATGGATGGCTGCTGACAAGGTGGAATATGAGCAAGGAACATCCAGCGACTCTGACTGACCGCCTGCGCCAACTGATGCAGGCGCCGCTGAACCGCGGCGGCGGCTTTTTGGCAGGGCTGGGGATTCATCCCGACATGGTGACGATAGCTGGCTTGATGATGGTGGCTGTCGCCTCGGTTCTGATTGCCGCGGGATTGTTTTTGGCTGGTGGCATCCTGCTGCTGCTTAGCCTGCCGCTGGATGCCCTGGATGGCGCGGTCGCCCGTGCGCTAAATCGCAAGGGGGCCTTTGGGATGGTGCTGGATTCGACCCTCGACCGCTATGCTGATGGTTTCATTTTTGCATCTTTGGGTTATTATTTTGCCACGCAAGATCGTTTCGATATGCTGGTTTTGGCTTTGTTGGCCTTGGTCGGCAGCTTTTTGGTGAGTTATATTCGCGCCCGCGCCGAGGATGCCAAAGTCGGCTTGCAGGTCACCATCGGTCTGCTCACCCGCGTCGAGCGGGTGACGATTATTCTAGTGATGATTCTGGCGGCGGGCTTGCTGGAGAATCCGATTGCGCTTGAAATCGGGATCGTGATTCTGGCAATCGGTACGCATTGGACAGCCTGGCAGCGTTTGCTGTTTGTTTATCGTGCTTTAAGGGACAGGGGTGAGTGATTATGGAGTTTCAACAGACCTATCTAGTGCTTGGCAACCTTCAGCTGCGCTATTACGGCATCATTGTCGTCGCTGCCTTATTGGTCGGCGCTTATGTCGCAGCCATCCTGACGAAACGAAGCGGCCGCAACCCCGACCATATTTGGGGCGGGCTAACCTGGGCGATTATCCCTGGCATTATCGGCGCTCGATTGTGGTTTATCCTGTTTCCGCCCATATCGCTGACGGCCGGCTGTGGCATAGAAGGCGAAATCTGCCAAAACACTGCCTGGTTTTTCGAGAATTTCTTCAACGCGGCAAATGGCGCTATTGCCATCTGGAGCGGCGGGCTGGGCATTTTTGGCGGGATGATCGGCGCCGCCTTTGGCGTCTACCTGTATTTGAGCCGCTGGCACAACCGAATTATCAATCTGTTTGTCATCGTCTTGACGCCGATTTTGTGGCTCGGTCAGTTCCTGAACTGGCTGGTCAACATGCTCATCGGGCGGGCAGCGGGCAAGGATGCCGCTGCCTTCCGCTATCAGCGCCCCGTCAGCGATTTCCCGGATGAGGGGATGCGCAAAACACCGTGGATGGACATTGCGGGCGTATCCATTCCCATTGGTCAGGCCATCGGTCGATTTGCGAATTATGTCAATCAGGAATTGTATGGCAGCCCGACAACCTTGCCCTGGGGCATTCAGATTCCGCGCGGGGCACGGGTAGCGCCTTATGAAAGCATGATTGATTATCCCGCCGATACCCTCTTTCATCCCCTGTGGGCCTACGAGGCGCTTTGGAGCCTGATTGCGTTTTATGTTTTGTGGCGCATTTACCATCAATATCGCGACCGACTGCTAAGCGGTGACATTCTGCTGCTGTATTTGATGCAGTATTCCTTTGTTCGCTTTTTGCTGGAGTTTTTGCGCGTGGAAATCGCAGTCATCGGGGATTCGGGCATCAATAGCTCGCAGACGATTACGCTGCTGGCCTTCGCCGCATCCTTGGCGCTTTTCGTCTATCGCCATCGTCCGCAGAACTTTGAAGCCGCCAAAGCGGCGGACAATCAAGCCGAACAAGCGGAATTGTCGCATCTCAAAGCCGAATCCTGAGATGGCGCGGGCGGTCATCATCGGGGATTCTGGTATAGTATAGTAGAGGTGCATTCTCGCAATCAGTCCGAAGCAAAGGCGAGTATATGGCGCGTGTCATCATTTTAGGTTCGTCTGGGGCAGTGAACAATGCCAAGCATGATTATACACATTTCCTGCTCATCGGTGAGGAAGACCGTCCCATCCTTGTTGATGCCGGCTCCAATCCACTGGATAAAATCAAGCATCTGGGCATTGACGACCGCGACCTGGAAGACATCATTTTGACGCACTTCCATTCGGATCATGTCGCTGGGGTGCCAAATATGCTGATGCACTTGTGGCAGATGGGCAGAAAAGCGCCCATGCGTTTTTATGGCATCGGGCATTGTCTCGACCGCGTTGAGGAGACGATGGAGTTGTATGGCTGGCGGGATTGGCCCAATTTCTTTCCGGTTTCATTTTGCCGCATCAATCAGCGCGATGATGCGCTTCTGCTGGAGAACAAGGATTTTGCGATTCGCGCCTTTCCGGTGGTGCATTTTATCCCCACCATCGGGATGCGGATTACTAACAAGCACAATGGCAGGGTGCTGGCATACAGCTGTGATACGGAACCCTGTTCCAATGTTTTGAAAATCGCGCAGGATGTCGATATTCTGATTCACGAGGCTGGCGGTCCCCCGCCAGGGCATAGCACAGCCCGAATGGCGGGCGAAGCCGCCACCCAGGCCGGCGCCAGGGAACTCTATCTGATTCACTATCAGGTATGGAATCAGGATCCGGAAACCTTGATTCAAGAAGCAGCCGAAACCTTCGCCGGGCCCATTCATCTGTGCAAGGATTTTGACGAGTTTGAATTTTAATTGAGTCTCTCGTTCAGATGGGCTACAATGGAAGATGCCTTCTTTAAGTGGGGGGCATTTTGAATAAGTGATATTTATCTATAGTTATGGAGGTATATTGATGAAAAGCTGTTATCGTTTTGCTTCTTTGTTTGTGCTTCTGCTGGCAGCGCTGGCATTGGTCATCGCGCCAGTTGCCAGCCAGGATGATTTGATGAGCTTTGCCGCAGCCGATTGCGATTATGGCGGCAATCTGCGTTCAATCGAAGCGGTCGATGAACTCACGGTCGTTGTGACCCTGTGCAACCCGGATGCCATCTTTGACCAAGAAATGGCGAGTCTTGGGCTGTCGATTCACCCGCGCGAATACCTTGAGGCAACTGGCGGCGCTGGCGAGATATTGACCAGGGCTATTGGAACGGGGCCTCTGCGTCTGGTGAACTGGGATCAGGGCAATGAGATGGTCTTTGAGCGTTTTGATGATTATTGGGGCGAGCCTTCCATTGAGGACACGGTGATTCTGCGCTGGAATTCGGAGGCGGCGGCGCGGGCAACTGAATTGCGCGCCGGCACCATTGACGGCATGAAGTTCGCCAATCCCGATGATATTCCTGTCTTCCGCAATGATCCCAACTTCAACCTGATTGAGATTCCGCCGCTGACCGGTGTTTATGTCGCCATGAGCAATTTCTTCGAGCCGCTCAACGATGTCCGCGTTCGCAGTGCGATTGCGATGGGCATTGATCGGCAGCGCATTGTGGACAACTTCTTCCCCGAAGGTTCGCCGCTGACGCCTGACTTTGTGCCGCCGGCGGTATTCGGTCATGTGGGTGAAGGCGGCGTGCCGGGTTATGACCCTGAAGCGGCGCGGGCCATGCTGGAAGCGGCGGCGGCTGATCTCGGCTTCTCACTGCCGCTGGATACGGTCGTGGATACACGGACGGGTGAAGCGCGTTCACTGACATTGACCTGGCGCGATGTCGTCCGCGCCTATCTGCCGAATCCGGGCATTATCGCCAATGACATTCAGGTTCAGCTGGCGGAAATCGGGATTATGGCGGATGTCCAGGTGGTCGAATCGGGCGCGTTTATCGCTTCGTCGCTTTCGGGCAATGAACCGCTGCACATCCTGGGCTGGCACGCGGATTTCCCCGATGCGACCAACTTCCTGACCTGCTGCCACGGACCCAATATGGCGCAGATGGGCAACCCCTATCCCGAAGTCTACGAACCGCTCATCGCCGCCGGGCAGGTGCTTGACCCCGAAGAACGGATGGAGCTTTTCCAGCAGGTTGCCGATGGCATGGCGGCCGCTGTCCCCTGGGTGCCCTTTGGACATGCTGGCGCGGCTGATGTCTGGCAGGCGCGGATGATTGGCGTGCATCCGGGCGTCCTTGATGGCACGGAGGAATTTGCCCGCATTGAAGACCCGGATGACAACAACGTCATTTATATGCAGAATGCCGAGCCTATCTCGCTGTATTGCAACGATACCTGGGATGGCGAAACCTTCCGCGCCTGTCATCAGGTGCAAGAAGCGCTGCTCGATTTCTCACGCGGTGGCGTGGATGTCATTCCCGGTCTGGCGGAAAGCTGGGATGTTTCGGATGATGGACGCGTCTGGACATTCAACCTGCGCGAGGGCGTGCTTTTCCATGATGGCTCCAGCCTGGATGCCAACGATGTCGTCGTTACTTGGCAGGCAGCCGCCGACTGTGCCAGCCCGCTGCATACCGGCACGGGTCAGGGATTCGCCATTTATCTGTCCATTTTCCAGCAGTTTATCAATGCCGACCAGTGTTGATAAGCCTTAGCTGAAATGATTTCGAGAGCGCCGGATGTCTGTCTGGCGTTCTCTTTTTAAGTATAATATACTCAAAATGCCAAAATTTCCTGATACACCCATATAATTTTGAACAATAGTCATACGTCAAATGCGGAGTTCTCTATGCCTACGTTGGAATTCAAAGGTAAAAATCACATATATGCCCACCATCTCACTGTACCCTATCGCCCGTTGCAGGTGGACAAATCACGCTCAATTCTTCCTGAAACACAAAATGGCGACACCCTGGCGCTAGATCAGAACCTCATCATCCACGGCGATAACCTGCACGCGCTCAAAGCACTCCTTCCGCGTTACGCAGGTCGTGTGAAGTGCATCTATATTGACCCGCCCTACAACACCGGCAACGAAGGTTGGTGTTACAATGACAGGGTGAATAGCCCGCTTATGCAAGCATGGTTCGGGAAAAATAGCCCAGTGGATGGTGAAGACCTTGAGCGCCACGACAAATGGCTGTGCATGATGTGGCCGCGCCTGCTCCTTTTACGGGAGCTACTAGCGGAAGATGGGGCGATTTTCATTTCCATTGACGACAACGAGGTTCACCACCTGCGGATGTTGATGGATGAGATATTTGGGGAAGAGAACTTTGTCGCTAACGTCGTTTGGCGAAAGAAAGCGGGAGGCGGACAAGACAGCGAATATCTAGCCCAAGAACACGATTACGTACTTAGCTACCGAAAAAATAAATACTTCAAAATGAATTTCCGTACAGTTGCAATCGACCCAGATGAATTCAAAAAGTCTAAGAACGGACGGAAATGTAAATTCATCAAATTGGAAAAATGGGGGGCAGGCGCTCTTCGGACTGACCGCCCTACAATGTTTTATTCGATAAAGGATCCAAATGGCAACGATTTTTACCCACAGGCCCCAAATGGCGCTGAAGGAAGGTGGCGAGTGTTACCTGAACGACTGGATCACAATCACATCCACTGGGAAAAACGGAGAGGGCGTTGGACCCCGTTGGAGGTTGTATATTTTGACGAATCTCCGAACTCCAAAGTAGTCAAAGACCGTACGATATTTTATGACCTAGCTACTACCACACACGCTACCAATGAACAAAAAAGTATTCTGGATCAAAAGAGATTGGATAACAGCAAGCCCGTAGGGCTAGTTCGTCGATTACTGGAACTTACCACTAGAGGGGATTCGTTAGTGTTGGACTCATTCGCTGGAACCGGCACCACTGCTCATGCTGTCCTCGCGCTCAACAAAGAAGACGGCGGCAACCGGCGTTTCATTCTGGTCGAATGCGAAGACTATGCCGACAGCATTACCGCCGAGCGCGTTCGCCGCGTTATCAAAGGCGTTCCCGGCGCGAGAGCCCCTCAACTCCGCGAAGGGCTGGGCGGCTCGTTTGCCTATTGCACTCTCGGCGAACCCATAGATATTGACAGCCTCTTAAAGGGCGAAAACCTGCCCTCCTTTTCAACCCTCGCTGCTTATCTGCTCCGCACGGCTACAGGTATAGCCGCTCCAACTCATCATTTGCGTCCCAGCGGATCAGATGGGTATTTCTACACCTGTGACCAGCGTGATTATTACCTCATCTATAAGCCGAGTTTGGAATTCCTGCGCGGCAACGACGCTGCCCTCAATCTTGAACGAGCGGAGCGCATCCGCAGCAAGCAGCGCCCTGCAATGGTCTTTGCGCCGGCAAAATACATCGGACAGCGCCAGCTTAGCCAGTGGAATATCACATTCTGCCAACTGCCATACAAATTGATGTCTGGAAGCTAATCGTGGAACTCAAGGAATATCAAATCAAGGCACTGGAAACTTTCGACCAGTATTTTGGCGTTTTGAAGCGCATACAACGGGAAAGGCAGGAGGATGCCGAGAGATATCGTGAGGCCGGTTTGGATATGCCTGATGATTTCCTCAACTTCCCCAAACATGCCTGGGAAAAGCAGGCTAGATTGGGCAAGGTCGCTGGTTCACAATATGTTTCCCGCACCGATGCGGCTGGGCGTCCTATTCCTCACGTCTGTTTCAAAGTACCTACGGGCGGTGGCAAGACTTTGTTGGCTGCTTCGGTTCTCGAACGGATTCAATATCCAAGGGGTCTTGTGCTGTGGATTGTTCCTACCCGCGCCATTTACCGGCAGACAAAAGACGCGCTTTGGAATCGGGAACACCCCTACCGCCAGCGTTTGGAACGTGCCAGCGACGGGTGCGTGAAAATGCTGGAAAAAGATGCCCACTTTTCTCCAACCGACATTGCTAATTATCTTTGCGTGATGCTGTTAATGTTTTCAGCTGCCAACCGAAGAAATAACAGAGAATTCCTGCGTATATTCCGCGATTCGGGACGTTACAACACTTTCTTTCCCGATAGCGACCATGCGCTTTTTGATTCTCGCTTGTTACAGCATTTCCCCGATCTTGATACAGAAAAAGAAAATGGGCTTGTGAAACAGAGTTTGTCCAATGTAATCAAAATGCAACGCCCTGTTGTCATTTTAGATGAGGCTCATAAAGCATACGGCAAGATTACCAATTCAAGAAAGAAGTTAGAACAGGCAAATCAATCCGCCCCGATCAATCGTCTAAACCCTCGCCTGGTTCTTGAGTTTTCCGCCACTCCGAACCCGAACATCAGTAATTTGCTGGTAGATATTACAGGAGTTGAGCTCAAGAATGAGGAAATGATAAAGATGCCAGTTCTTGTTACTAGCCAGATGAAACCCAACTGGCAAGATACCTTGTCCGCTGCTGACGAGAAACTAACCGAGATCGGCAATGCTGCATTGTCGCTGCATCGACAAGAAGGCCGTTACATTCGCCCTATTGCAGTTGTTCGAGTAGAACGAACAGGACGCGATCAGCGAGACGGATCTCGTGTTCATGCAGAGGATGTACGTGAATACTTAGAACGAAATATGGGCGTATCACCAGAGGCGATTCGCGTCAAATCTGCCGACAAAGATGAGTTGGGGCGCGAGGATTTATTGTCTGAAATGAGCGCCGTTCGCTGGATCATCACTAAAGCAGCGCTAATGGAAGGCTGGGATTGTCCTTTTGCATATTTGCTTGTGCTTCTCGATAACACACGATCTCAAACTGCCTTAACTCAACTGGTGGGTCGAATCTTGCGCCAGCCGCATGCCAGGCTCACAGGGGTCAAGGAATTAGATCGCTGTTATGTTTTCTGCTGGGACCTTGATGTAAGTAAGGCAGTACAACAAGTCAAAAATGGCTTGGAATATGAAGGTCTTACAGGTTTGATGGATCATGTCGAAAGCGCGAATGGGGAGGATTCCAGGCGACAATGGATTTCTATACCGAGGCGCAAGGCATTCAATTATCCTATTCACATACCCAAAGTTCTGCACCGAGAAGGTGACGGTTGGCGAGAATTGAATCATCTTCAAGACATCGTTTCAGATGTTAATTGGGATGCAGTTCCTCCGCCAAAAATCCAGCAACATATATCTGAAGCACCATATGTGGAAACAGCTATAGTTGATATTGGTGAACGTGTCGAATACTCAACCTCACGAGAGCTGGAGATTGATAAGACCGTTCAAATTTCCTATTTCACTCGACGGCTTTCCGATATAGTCCCTAACCCTTGGCGTGCTGCCCAATTCGCTCTTGACTTAATCAATCAATTACGGAGGAATGGGCATACGGATTCTGATATATTCAATAATCGTGCTGATTATGCTCAACAGTTGCAGAGACACTTGCGCGAAGAGAGGGACAAGCTGTGTAAAGCAATTTTTCAAAGGAAACTTCAAGACGGACACATTCGCTTTGATTTATGTGCAGAATCAGGTCATGCTTTGCCTGACGAAGTGCCACTTCTCATTACTGACGATGACCACACCTTAGAACGTGGCGGTAAACCAGTGCAATTGAGTCTCTTTGACAAAGTTTTCGAGAAGCAATTTGATTCGGATTTAGAGAAAGACTTTGCCTTTCACCTGGAAGAGCAACCCCTTCAATGGTGGCATAGAGTCCAGCGCGACTATTATTTGCTTGGCTGGCGCCGAGAGAGGATTTATCCGGATTTCGTAGCGTTTAGCAATCGACATTTGTGCATCTTCGAGACTAAGGGCAATCATCTCAAGAACGAAGATACAAAGTACAAATGTGAGGTATTACAGTTATTGGAGCAACACTTCAACCAGCAACACAGTCGAGTGCGTGTAGAGGAACATGACCAGCGAAAAGGGAAATTCAGCATTGTCTATAGCTCCGATTTTCCCACCATAAGTCCACCAGCCTAATACCTCTTTAGCTGCGGTTCAGGCGCGGATCCAGGGCATCGCGCATGCCATCGCCAAGCAGGTTGAAGCCCAATACGGTAATCATAATGGCGATGCCGGGGAAGAAGACGAGGTGGGGCGAGGTGAAGAGGTAGTTTCGGGCTTCGCTTAGCATTTGTCCCCATTCCGGAGTGGGTGGCTGTGCGCCCAGGCCGAGAAATGAAAGCGCGGCGGCATCGAGAATGGCCGTGCCGACGCCGAGCGTCCCCTGCACCACGATGGGCGTCATGGCGTTGGGCAGTATATGCGCCAGCACAATCCGCAGCGGATTCGCGCCCAGGGCGTGTTCAGCCACAATGAACTCCTGTTCCTTGAGCGACAGGACGCTCGCCCTGGAAAGACGGGCATAGTGCGGAATGAATGTAATCGTGATGCCCAGCAGGGCGTTTTTCAAGCCCGGCCCCAGAATGGTGACGATGGATATGGCCAGCAGCAGTGGTGGAAAAGCCAGGACGACATCCATCAGGCGCATGATGAGGTTATCGACCGCGCCACCCAGATAGCCGGCGGTAATCCCCAGCGCCGTGCCGACGATGATGGACAGGCTAATGGTGATGATGCCGACCGAAAGCGATGTTCGGCTGCCAAAAATGATGCGGCTGAACAGGTCTCTGGCATTGAGGTCGAGCCCCAATAGATGCAAGGGGTCTTCACAGCCAAAGGCTGGGATGCAGGGCGGCTTGCTGGGCAGGCGCCCTGTCTCGCCCGGGACGCCAATCATGGACTGTATGGGGTCGTGGGTGGCGATGAGGGGGGCTGCCAGGGCGATAAAAACCAAAGTTCCGATGATGGCGATGCCCAGAATTGCCGATGGATTGTGCAAGAGGCTGCGCATGGCTTCCCGCCACAAATTCGACGAGCGATAAGAGTCGGTGAGGGTTGGGGGAGCGGGCTGCGGCTTTGCCATGACGGGTCTTCCCTCTAGTTGAAACGGATGCGCGGATCAAGGTAGCCGTATAAAATATCGACTACCATATTGATGATCACAAATCCAGCGGCGATGACCACAGTAAAGCCCTGTACCAAGGTGTAATCACGGGAGGTAATGCTGTCAACCAGGGTGCGCCCGACCCCCGACAGGCCGAAGATGGTCTCCGTCAAGACAGCGCCGCTGATGACCAGTCCGAAGTTTAAGCCGATGACGGTGATGACGGGCAGCATGGCATTTTTCAGCGCGTGCTTGCCGACCACGCTGCGTTCGCGCAGGCCCTTTGACCGCGCTGTCCGAACGTAGTCCTGATTGAGGACTTCCAGCACACTTGAGCGGCTCATGCGGGCAATGATGGCGAGCGGGATGGTTCCCACCGCCACCCCCGGCAGAATCAGATGACGAAGCGCATCCCAAAACAGTTCGCTGTTCAGGGTGAGGATGGCATTCAGCGTATGGATGCGCGACAGGAAAATCAGAATGCCGAGCGGGTCTTCGCCCTCTGCCACCCATCCCCAGACATCATAAAAAGGTTCGGGTGAAGCGCCGGGGGTCAGGCGGCCGGAGGGCGGCAGGGCAAGCGGCGTATCCTTGAGAACCACCGCAAACAGATAGGCCAGCATCAAGCCCAGCCAGAAGACCGGCATCGATACACCGATATTCGCGCCTATCATCGTGCCGACATCAATGGCGGATTTGTGCCGATAAGCGCTCAAAACACCCAATGGAAC
>DAOUKA010000179.1:0-2737 GCA_034421915.1 Anaerolineae bacterium | reverse complement strand
TACTTTATTCGATACTTGGGAAAATTTTTGATATTGCCCCGCCAGCGCTGATTGGCGTGGCTGTGGATATTGTGGTCGAACGGCAAAACTCCCTGCTGGGACGATTGGGCATTGAAAATCTTACCCTGCAACTTGTCATTTTGGGCATCACAACCCTGATAGTTTGGATACTGGAATCGGTCTTTGAATATGCCCAGCGAGTCTACTGGCGGAATCTGGCGCAATCCATGCAGCATGACCTGCGAGTGGATGCCTATAACCATGTTCAGCATCTTGAACTGGCTTATTTTGAAGACCAGAGTACTGGGGGACTGATGTCCGTCTTGAATGACGACATCAATCAACTGGAGCGCTTTCTTGATGTTGGGGCGAATGATATTGTGCAGGTGTCTACCACGGTCATTGTGATTGGGGGGATTTTCTTTTTGATTGCGCCCAGCGTCGCCTGGATGGCGGCGATACCCATTCCAATCATCATCTGGGGGTCGGTGAAATTTCAAAGGCTGCTGGCGCCGCTTTACAGCGATGTGCGCGAGCAGGTCAGTATGATTAA
Source organism: Anaerolineae bacterium (assembly GCA_034421915.1). Lineage (GTDB taxonomy): Bacteria > Chloroflexota > Anaerolineae > Aggregatilineales > Phototrophicaceae > UBA6055. The sequence goes on along the minus strand of DAOUKA010000179.1, from coordinate 2,184 downwards.
CCATCAGCTTGCCAACAGCTTGAGCGGGATTGCGACCATCAAGAGTTTTACTGCCGAGGATTATGAGGTCGAGCGTCTTCATGCCGAAAGCAGCGAATATCTGGAGCGCAATCGCCGCGCCATTCGCTTGAGTTCGGCATTTTCCCCTTTGATACGGATGGCGATTGTCTCCGGTTTTATCGCCATTACCATCGCTGGCGGTCAGTTGGTATTCGATGGTGTCTTGGCGGTTGGGGCTTACAGCGTCCTCGTATTTATGACGCAGCGGCTGCTTTGGCCGCTTACGCGGCTGGGCGAAACCTTCGATCAATATCAGCGTGCGATGGCTTCCACCATCCGCATTCTTGATTTGCTCGGCATTGAACGGCAAATCGACGAGGGCGAGGTGAGCCTGCCGGTTGCGGATGTCAAGGGAACTATGCGGCTTGAAGATGTGCAGTTCGCCTATAGCGACGGACGGGAAGTCATCAGGGATCTGACACTTGAGATTCCGGCGGGGGATACGGTCGCTATTGTTGGCGCGACCGGCGCCGGCAAGAGTACGATTATCAAGCTGATGCTTCGTTATTATGATGTCACCTGTGGCAGGGTGATGCTTGACCATGTTGATTTGCGCGATTTGAAACTGGAGGATATTCGCAGCGCGATTGGCTTGGTCAGCCAGGATGTTTTTCTCTTTCATGGCACCGTGCGCGAAAATATCGCCTATGGCAGCTTTGATGTCGCCGATGAGTTCATTGTGGCGGCGGCGAAAATTGCCGAGGCGCATGAGTTTATCATGGAACTGCCACAGGGCTACGATACGATTGTGGGCGAACGCGGGCAGAAATTGTCCGGCGGTCAGCGTCAGAGGCTGTCGATTGCCCGTGCGGTACTCAAAGACCCGCCCATACTGATTCTCGATGAGGCGACCTCCTCGGTCGATAATGAAACGGAAGCCGCCATTCAGCGTTCGCTGGAGCGCATCGTGGTGGGACGGACGACCATTGTCATCGCGCATCGCCTGTCCACCGTTCGCAATGCGGACAGGATTTATGTTCTGCAAAACGGCACCCTGAAAGAGGAGGGCACCCACGAAGAACTGGTGCATTTGAACGGGTTGTACGCCGCTCTCTGGCGCGTTCAGACTGGAGAGCGCCTGCTGCTCGAAGCGGGCGCCTAGCGCACTTGCGACAGGATCATGTCGGTGACTTCCATATTGCGCACGGCATCCATCGGGGCAAAGCGCGGTTGGCGTTGATGCAGCAGGGCATCAGCAAAGTCTTCAACCATTAGCTGATAATGGTCGGCCGCGCTAATGGTATGTTCTGTATAGGTGTTCCCTTGCCAATGCCGGACGCGGGTGTCGGCAGCTTTGTCGGGGACAAAACTTGTCGGAACGACAATCATGCCTTCCGACCCCTTGAGCGTGTAGGCATGCTGTCGGTGCGAGCGCAACCCGCAGTCAAAATGTCCAATAACGCCCGAAGGGAATTGAAGCGTTGCCGCCAGAACTTCATCGACTCCGGTTGTGGCGCCAATGATGGCCGCTGCGGTTACGGCTTCGGGTTCTTCGTCGGTCATAAAGCGCATTAAGTTGACGCAGTAACAGCCGACATCCATCAGTCCGCCGCCGGCCAATTCCTTGCTCAGGCGGATATTCTGCTCGTCGCTGATGGGGAATGTGAAACTGCTGTTGATGATATGCAACCTGCCGATGCCGCCAGCGGCAACAATTTCCTTGACTTTGGCATGCTGCGGATGAAAACGATACATAAATGCTTCGGCCAGCAAAACATCCTCGTTGCGAAAAGCCTCCACCATCATTTGCGCTTCGCGGGCATCACTGGCAAATGGCTTTTCGCACAGGACAGGTTTTCCCGCTTGGGCGCACTTGATGCTCCATTCCGCATGAAGGCGGTTTGGCAGGGGGATGTAGATGGCATCAATATGGTCATCCACAATCAATTCCTCGTAACTGCCATAAGCGGTTGGTATGTTCTGCTCGGCGGCAAAGATTTGCGCCCGCTCAAGCGTTCGGCTGCCAATGGCTGTCACTTCGCCATTGTGTGATGCCTGTATTGCCGGGATGACCCGCCGTCCAATGTTCGCCGTACTCAGGATGCCCCAGTGGATTTTGTCGCTCATTGCTTGCTCCATTCTCTATCAAATTTACAGCCAGTCAGCTATGATTATATCGAGTTC
>DAOUKA010000178.1:0-5330 GCA_034421915.1 Anaerolineae bacterium | reverse complement strand
TTGTAAAGCGGCGAAAGGTTCAGCGATTCCAGGACACCCAGCAGCCAGATGACGGGTTCGGCAGGCAGGCCGGTGATTTTTTTGCCAAAGCCGGCATAATCCAGGATAACCTGATAATCTTCGCGCATGGTGGTGAACTCTTTGGCGCCGATGTTGAAGGTATCATTCACTAGGTCAGCTTCCAGGAGCGTGCATTGATAGATGGCTTCGCAGAGGTCTGCGACATCCAGCAGCTGATAGCGGTTGCTGCCATCGCCCAGCATGGGGAAGCCGCGGCCGTCTTTCGCCCAATCGTAAAGGAGCGCGAAAACGCCCAGCCGTTCTGGCCCGATAAAGGTCTTGGGGCGCAGGACGGGCGCAATCACGCCTTTACCGCGATATTCAAAACAGATGTCTTCCGCCTGGACTTTGGCTTCGCCATAGGGGCCGACGCCTATGCGCGGGTCATCTTCCAGCAGGGGGTGGCGGTCGGGAATGCCATAAACGGCAGTCGAGGAGATGTGAACGAGACGTTTGACCTGATGCTGATAAGCCGAGTCCATCACGTGGCGCGTGCCTTCGATATCGGTGCTGAATATCTCTTCGGGGGGATAAAGCGGCAGGGCGGCGGCGGCATGCACCACATAGTCGATGCCCGCCATCGCTTGATCGACCAGGGCGCGGTCGCGGATGTCGCCCGTGATTTCGGTAATTCGGGCGCGTTCGGGATAATCAAAATCGGCAATATCGAGGGTGACGACTTCGTGCTGGCGCGCCAGCAGGTAGCGGGTCAGGTTAATGCCCAAGAATCCGGCGCCGCCGGTCAGCAAATAACGCGCCATTTATCCGCTTTCTCCATCCTCGCCAGCCGTACAGCGGTCGGCATCACTCCAGAAAATCGGCGGTCTGCGCCCAGGAGCCACTGTAGGTCATCTCGCGCAGCGCCTGCCGCTGCCGCTGGGTGAGTTCTCTCTGGCGATGCGCTTCGCTCAAGTGACTCAAGTCCCAAGTTTTATACCCGAAAGCGATGGCTGTAAAGGGTTCATATTCGTCGGGGATGTGATAGACCTGACGGGCTTTGTCGGGGAAGAACCCCCCCATCTGGTGCGCGTAGATGCCGTGAGTCAAGGCCTGCAGGACCATTTGCGCGATGGCCTGCCCCAGGTCGTGGCCGGCATGTCGATTGAGGACATCGGGGTGGCGGTGCTTTTTGACGACCGCGAGCATCAGGACGGCGGCATAGCGCGCCCAAGACACATTCCCTCCCCTGAGGACCGACAAGACCTTTTGAAATTCGTCTGGATTTTCCTTGGGGGCGACAATGAAGCGCCAGGGCTGCAGGTTGCTTGACGATGCCGCCCAGCGCGCCGCTTCCAGCATGCTCAGCAGGGCGGTCTTGTCGATGCTTCTGTCGGGGTCGAATGCAACCGGACTCCAGCGGGATTTGATGAGGTCATGCACCTCAAAGGATGTGGCGGCTGCTTTTTCGGGCGGGCCTAGCTGAATGGTCTCCTTTTTGGTCTCTTTTTGCAGGGCATCAAAGACTTTCGGGGCAATCAGCCAGACCAATTCGCCAAAGCGCGATTTGTGATTGATGACATCAATCCGCGCCAGCCCGCCTTTCTTCATGGCGACGTTGACGCCGCTCAGTCGGTGAACCAGCAGGCTCATATCCGGGTTGTGGCCGACGAACATCACATCGTCTTCGGATGACAAGTCCTGACTTAAAGCCCTGACATCGGCCATGTCAAAGCCAAAATCCACCTCTTCGGCCAAGGTGGCTTGCATGCCAAGCTCGGCGGCGATCATCTCGGCCGTCTGGCGGGCGCGGATGCGCGGGCTGGTGTAAATACGCGTCGGCGTCACGCCAAGCGCTTTCATCACTTTGGCGGATTTGCCGACCCGCCGCCGGCCGCGCGCTGTCAGTTCACGGGCGAAATCACTGCGGGCGCGGTCTACTGCGATGCCATGTCGCACAAAATAGTATCTCATGTCTGCTCCCGATATGATAATGCACGGCTAATTCTCTTATTTTGCATATTATCGCCCAAAAGGCAAAGTTTATTTTGCCCGGCGGTCTGATTTCGCGGAGAGGTTCAATCAAGACGCCAGCCGGCTGTTTTCGCGCGGGATGGATATGAGGAGCCTACTTGGCTGCTGGGGCGGCTGTTTTGGTTTCGGATTGGGGGGCGCTTTTGGTCTTGGTTTTGGCTTCGGCTTTGGCTGAATCGCTGGCGGGGCTGCTTTCCCCGTTTTTGCTGGATGGGCTGGCTGCATGGTTTGTTTTGTTATGGTCGTTGACGTAAAATCCACTCCCTTTGAAGATAATGCCGGCAGGCTGAATGATGCGGGCGACCGCCTGACCCGTCGTTGGGCAGGTTTCCAGCGAGTCGTCCAAGAATTTTTGCCGAATATCAAAGGTTGTGCCGTCCTCACGGCGATAAGTATAGACTGGCATAAGCTCTCACCATCACTTGCATGTCTTGACTACCCGTCTATCATAACCACAAATGCGGGGATTTGCATATTCAGATGCGCCAACTGGCCATTTTTTATTGAGATTCTTATGGTTTGACTGCCTCGAAGACCATCGTCTCATAAAGCATCGCCTGGTGATTTTTGACATATTCACCATGCTGTTCAATATCATGCAGGTGCTCATCGCCGCTTTGACCGGGCTGCACACGCGTTACTTGGATAAAGCCAGCAGTTTCGATGGCGTTTTTAAGCGTCGCCTGGTCATAAATAAACGCATGCCGCCATCCATGAAATGACTGATTGATGACATGGGTCGGATTATATTCCTTGATTTGTGGACGAAAGGCGTCCATGATCCATTGGATATAGGACTGCTGCGCTGCGCCATTGGGGTTGGTGTACAAGGCAATAATTTGAGCAAGGTCGGGTGTGGCGATGCGGATTCGTCCACCGCTTTTGAGGATGCGAAAGCTCTCGGACAGCATCCAGGCTGCCTGCTCAAACTCAAGATGTTCAATCATGTGTTCGCTGAATATGTAATCAAACGAACTGTCTGGCATGGGAAAGGGGAGGGTGACATCCATAAAAACACTGCCTTTGTCGAAGGGATACAATGTTGTATTGAGCCAGCCAGTGAGCAGATTCGAGCCACAACCCAGTTGAAGTTTGCGTGTTTTGCTGGCATTCAAATAATTGCGGATTTGACCGGGGGCGGTCCATTTCCAATAATGCTGTCGCAGGCGAAAGCGCAAACTTGCCATCAAATGATTCCATTCTGTCTTTTATGCGCGTCCGATTATAGCGCACGGGGGCTTCATGTAAAGGCAGTACAAAATAGCTTGCGCGGACAGGATGTGATGGGCTTAGTGGCTGGCGAGTCATTCGACCGATGCGGCGGTTTCATTCAGGGCGCGTGTCTGTTGTACAATAGCTGCTGAAGGGGGATTTGGGCATGATACGCTGTGGCACGGATATGATTGAATGCCAGCGGATTGCCGCCGGCATCGACCGATTCGGGGAGCGGTTTTTGAATCGCTTCTTTACTGCCGGCGAGCGGGCCGACTGTGATGACCGACCGCAGCGTTTGGCGGCGCGTTTCGCGGGCAAGGAAGCGGTCAGCAAGGCCTTGGGCACCGGCATTGGCGACCTGCGCTGGCTTGAGATCGACCTCCGCGTGGACAACCCGCGCCGCCGCCCCGAACTGGTTTTGCATGGCGCAGCCAGAGCCTTGGCGGATGATATGGGATTAACCGAGTGGGATATTAGCCTGACGCATACCCAAACGATGGCGGCAGCGGTTGTGGTCGCCCAATCCGCGGATTAAACTTCGGGCAGTTCATCGAACAGGCGCATCAGCTTGAGCGCAATCTGCAAGTTGAGGCGGGTATGCGGGCATGACAAATCGACTTGGCAAATTTTTTTAATCCGTCCCAGTCGATAGTTCAGGGTGCTGCGGTGGATATGCAGGTTTTCGGCAGTTTGGATGCTGCCGCCGCCAACATCGAGGTAGGTTTCCAGCGTCTTGAACAGGTCGGCTTTTTCGTCCAGGAGGCGGCGCAGGATTGGCACATGGGGGTTGTGCTGGAGGCTGGCGGCGCCGGCGTGGAACAGCGTATGAAGATAACCCAGGTCGGCAAATCGCTGAATGGGCTGGGCGCTTTGGATGCGCCGCGCGATTTCGAGCGCCTCGCTGCATTGGTGATGCGCCGTGCTGACGCGGGCTGCGTCCGTAAAGATGTCGCTGATGCCGATGCGCACCTTGACCTTGCCATTGGAAAGCCGTTCCAGCAGGGTTTCTGCCAATGAATCGACGTCTTGGCTGGCTTGAATGAGTATAACGACCTGCCCGGCGAATTGCGCCGCCACCGCCTGCTGTGCATGCCGCGCCAATATCCGATTGATGATGGGGTATGAGGGGGTCACGTAAGGCGGCTGGCGCTTGTCGGCGCTGACAATCATCATGCGGCAGGGCAGCCGCAAATCAAGGCCATAGCGCAGGGATTGGTCGCTGAGGATGGTTTCGCGCTGGCCGTTTCCCTCGATAAGCTGGGCGATTAGGCTGCCCTTGAGCGATGCCTCGGCCGTTTGCAGCGATTCCTGATAGAGCATGAGCAGGGCGGCGACGGTGGCGCCGATTTCGATGGCCATCATATCGATGGGCGAGAGCGCGTGCAGGTCGGCAATAATCCACATATAGCCGTAGATTTCGCCATGCACGACGATTGGCGCCAGCAGACGCTCCATCTCCAGCCCGACATCGGGCATCATCGGCAGATAAACCGGGCGCAGGGCAGCGCGGATTTTGGGCAGGTATTCGACTTCCAGCGCGGCAATCAGGCGCGGGTTCGTCCGGCCGTGACGGAGGGTATAGCGGCGCGCTGAATCGACTTCGGCAATGTTTTTGCTGGCAATGGCTTCAAAACTTTCGTTTTCGATGCTGATGGAATGCCCAACCAAGTCCGCCAGCATATCGGCAAGCTCCTGAAAGCCGCCGCCCTCCAGCACCAGCCGCGAAAGGCGCTGCTGTATGCTCAGGGCGCGGCTCACTTTGGCGAGATTTTTCTCGGAGATGCGTTCATTGATGGTTTGGGCGATGTCGACAAAGCGCGTCTCATAAGGGAGTTCAATCAGTGGCAGTTCGAGTTCATCGCCCAACTGGCGCAGATAATCCGGGATGTGGTTCAGCAGGCTGCCGATGGTAATCACGACAGCGACAATGCCCTTGTCGGCCAGCTGGCGCAGCAGGTCGCGCTGCGCTTCGGGTTCGGCGGGCAGGTTGAGCATGGTGGTCAGCACCAATTCGCCGCCATGCAGCCAATGGGCGACATTCGGCACGTTGACCGTATGCACCCAGCGGATTGACCGCGACAGCC
>DAOUKA010000177.1:0-1894 GCA_034421915.1 Anaerolineae bacterium | reverse complement strand
GAATCCAACGATGTCGGGACAGACGAGTTCATCGAGTTGTGCCGCCTGATTGATGCCGAGCCTGTGCTGACGGTCAATATGGGGGATGGCACTGTCGAGGAGGCGCAGGCTTGGGTCGAGTATTGTAATGGGAATGCGACGACAGGCTATGGTGCTATGCGCCAGGAGAATGGCTATTCCGAGCCACATGAGGTCAAACTGTGGTTTGTTGGCAACGAACAGTTTGGCAACTGGCAGGTGGGCCATGTGGATGCCGAAACCTACGCCAGACGCTATCTTGAATATGCCGAAGCCATGCGCGGCGTGGATGACGATTTAACGCTGATTGGAGTGGGTGTGCCAGCGAATCTGTATACTCATTGGAACGAGCAGGTTTTGAAAATCGCATCCGCAGAGATGGATCAATACAGCCTGCATTATTATTCGCTCCGCACCGAGAAAATGGAGCGGACGCCAGCCTCCGAAACGCTTTATCTGCCCAAAATCGCTGCCTGGTATGAGGTAGCGGGGATGCTGGATGCGACCTTGGCGATCGTGGATGAATTTTCTGCCAAGCCGATGCCGCTCGCATTTGATGAATGGAATACCTATGTCGGCGCCAAGGCGCCGGATTATATCGAAGACTACAGTCTGGCGGATGCGCTTTATGCCGCTTCCGTGATGAACGTCTGCATTCAACGGGCAAGCCGCATCAAGTACAGCGCGATTTATCATCTGGTGAATGTCATGGGCTGCTATGTTACCGCCCCTTTGTATCGCTGGGAAGCCGTCAATCTGGGTCGTGGCGGCGGCTGGATACCGATGTCCATCGGTGACAATCCGACTGCGCCTGCGGTCATCAAAATGCCGTCGACGCTGGTCCTGGAGTTGATGACCCGCTATCGCGGTGGATATGCGGTTCGGTGCGAAGTGCAAAGCGGAACATTTGCCAGCCCGCCTGCCGGAAATATGCCTGGCTTCGAAGATGTTCCCCTGGTAAATGCCGCCGCTACCTGGGATGCTGATAGACGGCGCTTGTATGTTTCGGTGGTGAACTGCTGTGTTGATGAGCCGATGGAGATTCGACTGGCGGGTTTTGAAACGGCTGCGGAAGTCGATGTGTATACGGTATCAGGTGCCAGTCCCTTGACGACCAATACCTTTGATGCGCCTGATGCGATTCGGATTGAGCATCAGCGGGCAAGCGCCGACCAACTGATTTTGCCCGAACACAGCTATGCCATGCTGGTTCTGCGCCTGTGAGTTTAAGACTTTCATAATGAAATCACTTATTCGTACTTTCAAGTTTATGCTGCCGTATCGTGGGTATCTGTTTTTTGGCTTTTGGGCGACGGTGCTGCCGGTAGCGATGGAATTGAGTGTGCCGCGCTTGCTTCAGTTTATGATTGACGAGGGCATTCGACCGCGCAGCATGGATATAATTTTGCAGGGTGCTTTCATGATGTTTGGCGCTGCCATGAGTGGCGCGGTGAGCACCTTGGGGCAGGGCTACTGTCGGGCGGTGGTTTCGCAGGGGCTGGCATTTGACATCCGCCACGCTTTGTTCAGGCATATTCAATCCCTGTCCTTTGCCAATCTGGATCAGATGCAAACCGGGCGCTTGATGACCCGCGTATCCAGTGATGTCGTTGTTGTGCGTATGTTTTCCAGCGCGGGTTTGGCATTGCTCTTGCGTGTCATCTTAATGATTGTTGGCAGTATGATTATGCTGCTGCTCACCGATTGTCAGCTGTCGCTTGTTATGTTTGCTGTGGCGGGCATCTCGGGGATTTTTATTCGCTACCTGATGCTGCGGTCGACGCGTCTGTTCACGATTATCCAGCAAAAGCTGGATGCTTTGAATACCCTGGTGCAAGAAAATCTGGCGGGCATACAGGTCGTCAAGGCTTTTGTA
>DAOUKA010000176.1:0-5289 GCA_034421915.1 Anaerolineae bacterium | reverse complement strand
ACTAGGCCATAGGCATGTGATGGCGGGCGGCGTAGCGCCCGGTGGCGTGATGCGACAGCTGCCGTTCGATGTCGGTGAGCAGGCCCGATGCGCCGAAGCGGAACAGCTGATGATGAAGCCAGTCGCCGCCAAGCTCTTCCTTCATCAGAATAAGCCAGTTGAGCGCATCTTTGGCGCTGCGGATGCCGCCGGCCGGCTTGAAGCCAATTTTATAGCCGGTCATAGCCTGATAGGCGCGGATCTCACGCGCCATCGTCAGCCCGACTTCCAGCGTGGCGTTGACCGCTTCCTTGCCGGTGCTGGTTTTGATGAAGTCGGCGCCGGCCATCATGCAGACCTTGCTGGCTTGCGCCACATGCCACAGGGGGCCTAATTCGCCAGTCGCCAGGATGGTCTTCATGTGGGCATCGCCACAGGCGAGACGCATCTGGCAAACTTCGTCATAGAGCGCGTGCCAGTCGCCGCGCAGCACATATTCGCGCGAGATGACAATATCGATTTCTTCGGCGCCGGCGCGGACGGACTGATGAATCTCTTCGAGCCGCTGTTCGAAGGGGCTAAGCCCGGCCGGAAAGCCGGTGGATACGGCCGCAACCGGGATGCCACTGCCGCGCAGGGCCGCGACGGCATCGGCGACTCGCTGATGATAAACGCAAACCGCGGCCGCGGTCAGCTTCATATCCCCGATGCCCAGCGCGTCCATAATGTCCTGACGGAGGGGCTGCCGCGCTTTGGCGCACAGGCGGTCAACCTTGCCGGGCGTATCATCGCCAGCGAGCGTGGTCAGGTCAATCAGGGTGATGGCGCGCAGCAGCCAGGCTGCCTGCCATTCTTTTTTGATGCTGCGCCGGGCGCTGATGGTTTTGGCGCGGCTTTGCGTGGCGCTCAGGTTGACGGTGGCATCTTTCACCCAGCCCAAATCAAGCGGGATGCCCGGATTGCGTTTGATGGCTGTTCTGGTCATAAAAACGTTCGCTTTGGCTCTGCCTGACTGTGATTATTATACCCGCAGTTATGCGCCCGCCAACCGGCGGACAAGGGCATTAGCGGTTAGGCTGATGAGGTGTGCTGGATGAAAGCGCGGATATGGGAGGCGATTTCGGGGCCTTTTTCTTCCTGCAAAAAGTGGCCGGCATCCCGAATAGTGATTTCGGGCTGTTGGGCGGCGGTGGGGAAGAGCCGCCGAAAGAACCCGACAGCGCCGCCTAATATCGGGTCGCCATCACTGAACATCACCAGCACCGGCTTTTGCCATCGGGACAGGCGCTCGATGGCGGCCCTGGTTTCTTTTGCGCCGGGCATCTCCGGTGAGATGGGCACCAGGGACGGGAAGACCGCCGCGCCGGCTTTATAGCTGTCATCGGGATAGGGCGCATCATAGGCGGCGATGACCGCGGCGGGCAATTCATAGCGGGTGATGGTCTGCGCGATCAGCCGCCCGACTTGCATGCGGGTGCCGACTTTGCGGCTGAAGGCAAGCCACTGCAAGAAGGCATCGCTTATTTTTTCCGCGCCGGTTGGCAGAAAGGTGTTCAAGACCACCAGACGGGCAAAGCGTTCACTGTGATTCGCCGCGATGGTCAAGCCCAGCGGGCCGCCCCAATCCTGACAAACCAGGGTGATGCCGCGCAGGTCAAGCGTTTCGATAAGGCGCCGCAGCTTATCGTAGTGCATCTGAAAGCTGTAGGCATCCTGTTCCGCGTATTTGTCCGATTTGCCAAAGCCGACCATATCGGGCGCGACCACGCGGTAATCGGCGGCGAGCGGCGGAATCAGGCTGCGGTAGAGATATGACCACGTGGGTTCGCCATGCAGGCACAAGACCGTTTCCGCGCCCTGACCTTCGTCCACATAGTGCATTCGGGTGTCGCCAATTTGCAGGTAATGAGGGCGAAAATCGTAATCTGGCAGCTTGTCAAAACGTTCGTCGGCTGTGCGTAAAACAGTCATCTGGCATCCCCTTGCGGTTTCTATCTTGGCACTTTTGCACGATGGAATCCGCTTGTATAATGCTGCTGTGAACACAAGACAGGACATCAAGCGGCTGGACGAATTCTAGCAGGCATGACCTCGTTTTCACAGGCCATCTGTTTCTGGCGAATCGAAACGCAAGCCCAATACTGTTCAGAAGTGAATCGAGTTGTCGCATGCTGGAAAAATTAGCCCAAGTCGAAGCCCGCTATCAAGAGCTTGAAGGGATGATGAGCGACCCTGACACCGCGCGGAATTATGAAAAGGTCGCGCGGCTGGCGAAGGAACGCGCCGGCTTGCAGGCTGTCGTCAGCACCTTTCGGCAATATCAAAAGCAGCTGAAAGAGCTTGGCGAGGCGCGGGAGCTTATGTATTCTGCCGATGATGCCGAGATGAAAGAACTGGCGCAGCTGGAAGCTGCCGAATTGGAAGCGCATACGGCGGCCTTGCAGGAAAAGCTCAAGCTGATGCTGCTGCCAAAAGACCGCCGCAATGATAAAAATGTGATTGTCGAAATCCGCGCTGGCGCCGGCGGGGACGAAGCCGGCATCTTCGCGGGCGATTTGATGCGCCTGTATATCCGTTATGCCGAGTCGAGCAAGTGGAAAGTGGAGATGCTGGACTTGAATGAGCAGGGCAAGGGCGTGTACAAAAACATCACCTTTCAAATCAAGGGCAAGGGCGCTTTCAGTCGGCTGAAATACGAAAGCGGGGTGCATCGGGTGCAGCGCGTGCCGGCGACCGAGAGCCAGGGGCGCATCCACACCAGCACGGCCACCGTGGCCGTGCTGGCCGAGATGGATGATGTCGATGTGCGGCTGGATATGAATGAGGTCGAAACGCAGGTCTTTCGTTCGCGGGGGGCTGGCGGTCAATCCGTCAACACGACCGATTCGGCGGTGCGGCTGATTCATAAACCGACGGGTCTGGTGGTCGAGATGCAGGACGAGCGCAGTCAGCTGCAAAACAAAATCCGCGCGCGGCAGGTGTTGGTTGCCCGTTTGTATGAGGCTGAAGTCGAACGGCAGCGCGCGGAACGCGAGGTCGAGCGCCGCGGTCAAGTCGGGAGTGGCGACCGCAGCGAGAAGATTCGCACTTATAATTATCCGCAGGGACGGGTGACGGATCATCGCATTGGCTATAGCAGCTATAACTTGCCGGCGGTGATGGATGGCGAGCTTGATATGTTTATCGACCAACTGGCGACGCAGCGGCAGGCGGAGCAGCTGGCGGCGGGCGGACTTGAATAGGTCTGTGCTTGATAATCTCAAGGGATGCTGATGGTGATAATTTTCAAACGGTCATCTATTTTTGGCAGTGGCTGCAAGGCAAGTGACAGAAGATAATCAACGCTGGACGCTCAAGAGTCTAGCGAATCCATGCGAAATTGCACCTGCGCGAGGTGAATTTACCACAGAGGCACAAAGGACACATTAGGAAAGCAGTGCCACAGGATTATTCTCCTTGCCCTCCGTGTCCTCTTGTTTAACAAATCACTTTGCTCACGGCTTATTATTTTGCGTAGGCGTGACAGACACCTATCCTATGCAGAACTGCCGAGAGGTGCTATCATCGCGCCAACTGGTAGATAGCGAGGATTTGACGATGCTAAGGAAGCTGATTGTATTTGCCTTGATTTTGTGCGCGGTGATGCCGACACTGGCGCAAGTAGAATTCCACACTGAACTTGAATCATTTGATGCCCTAGAGGACGCCCCCATTATGGGGCTAGGTCTAAGCAAAAAAGATGAAAACACTGTTGATTATCTCTACCTGATGAACCAAGAAGACGAGTTTTGTACTACCGATATCCACATGAGTGATGATCCGGATTACGATACGAGAGTGTGTGTCTTTGAGGATCCTGAATCAGACTCGCAGTTTCTGTATATAGACAGCTACCACAATACAAATTTCCTTGTGTTCTACAATGGACAAATCATTGCGGTGCTATCGAGGGAGCAAGGTATCTCTGATTTAGACTTTGGCGAGTACGAAGTGCTTCTCTTTTATCACAACTTTGAGTTGGTAGGTAAGGTAACTTTCACCATAACAGATCCACGAGAGGCGGCGGATTTCAACACCGAGATTGTGCCTACGGATGGTCTCAACAAATATCGCGGTCTAAGCACTGAACATAGGACGATCGCCGAGTATCTATACCGCACCCAGAGGGACAAGTTTTGCACCGACGATATCCCATCCAAGGGAACGCGCGACCATACGAGGGTTTGTGTCTTCAAGGATCCCAGAACAGGCGAGCGGTTTCTCTATGTAAACGAAACTGAAGAAAGAAATGTGATCTGGGCGTCTTCAGGCAACTTTCGCTATACAAATTGGATTATCTTCCATAATGGGCAAATCGCTGGGTTGTTAGGTGGTTCTAGGGGTGGCAGCGGCATCGCTGATTTAGCCCCTGGCGAGTACGAAATGCTTGTCATTTATCATTACGGTGTTGTTGGCACAAGCAGGCTCCCCATATATCGGTTTGGTTCAGTGTCATTCACCATACCGGATTCAGGAGAGGAATCGGCTGGCGACTAGAGAGGCTACGGAGGCGACTGGCTGTTGGGCTTACGAAAGCGGATATGACAGTCGCAGGCTGGTGATGAAAGATCTGAAAAGGAGTACGATGTGGTCACGTATCAGATGAGCACCGCGCTGTGTGGCATTGTTCAGTCCAAAACCAAGAAAGGAATGGGCGAAAACCCTATGAATGCCTGCCCGGACCGCTTACGGACCAGCCGTTACAGGTCACAGACTGGAATAGAGCTTGGATATGAAAAATCGCCCCAATGTGATTGTCTTTTTTACTGATCAGCAGCGCTGGGATACGACCGGCGTTCATGGCAATCCGCTTCAGCTGACCCCCAATTTTGACCGCCTGGCGCGGGAAGGCACGGATGTGCATTACTGCTTTACCTGTCAGCCTGTTTGCGGGCCGGCGCGGTCTTGCCTGCAAACAGGCCTGTATGCCACCCAAACCGGCTGCTATCGCAACGGGATTCCCCTGCCGGCGGAGAGCCGAACGCTGGCGCATTACTTTCGGGAAGCGGATTATGACACCGCTTATATCGGCAAGTGGCATCTGGCTGACAGCGACGGGCATGGCGCGGTCGCGCCCGAAGCGCGCGGCGGCTATGAGTATTGGCTGGCGGCGAACCTGCTCGAATTTGTGTCGGATGCCTATGATTTGGTTTTGTATGACAACGAGCAGCAAGCCGTCAAGCTGCCCGGCTACCGCGTGGATGCGCAGACTGACGCCGCCATTCGCTACATCGACGCGCATCAGGACAAGCCGTTTTTCCTGTTTTTGTC
>DAOUKA010000175.1:0-4808 GCA_034421915.1 Anaerolineae bacterium | reverse complement strand
GGGTCAGCGGCATTGATGATGCCAACCGGCGCCGCATACATCGCCGCGCCGCAATTCACCATATTGCCGATGCCACCCTGACGCGGTTCGGCATTCGCCAGCGACAGACGGATAAACAGCCATTTCTCTGGATAAAATAGGCGGTCAAGCAGCTTCATCTCCCGCCCGTATTCTGGCACCCAGCGCAATTCATCAGCAATCAGCGGCACGATACGGCTGGCGAAAGAATAAGCATCCAAATGCTCTCCCGCTTCGATATAACAGCGTCCGAGCAGCTGCACCATGTGGCTGTCATCGGTATAGCGACCATCGCCCTTCCCGATGTCAGAGGGACCATCCCAGCCTTCTACAAAGTCGGTGATATACCCGTAACGTTCTCGAATTTCGGGCGGGAGATGCCATTCGGCTGGCGCGCCCAGGGCATCGCCAACAGCGCCGCCATAAAGACAGCCCATGACTTTATCGTACAAGCGGGTGCTTTCGATTGCTTTCATCTGATCTCTCCTAAGTCTTGACGCCGCCTTCAGCCAAGCCTTCAATAAATTGGCGTTGCAATGCCAGGAACAGCACGACCACCGGAAAGATGATGATAACGGCTCCCGCGCTGGTCAGCGCCCAATCACGAGCAAAGCGGTCAGTGAACTTATAGAAGCTGGTTGTTATCGGGAACATGTTGGGATCATAGAGGAAAGTCAAGGCCAGAAAGAACTCGTTCCAGACACCAAGCCCGACCACTAAGCCAACGGTCAAGAAGCCGGGCTTGCTCAGGGGAAGCACGATGCGCGTCAGCACCTGGAATTCGTTGGCGCCATCGACGCGGGCAGCATCCTCCAGTTCAGTGGGCAGGTCAATCATATACGAGCGCAACAGGAAGATAGTCAACGGGGCGTTCATGGCAATATAAATAATAATCAAGCCGTGCATCGTGCCGTACAACCCCAGCATCCGCCATTGGATAAACAGCGGCACGATATACATCCAGACCGGGACGGTGGAGGCAACTAGAAAATACAGCATCAGCATATCCGCTCCCGGTGGCTTGCGCCGTGCCAAAGCATAGGCAGCCAGGCCGCCAAGTACCAGTTCGGCCGCGATCGTAACCACCACATAGATAACGCTGTTGCCCATAGTCCTGGCGAAGTTACCTTTTTCCCAGGCATCCGGGTAGTTATCGACAACAATGTTGGTTGGCGCACCCAGTGGGTTCAGCCCGATTTCGGCATTGGTCTTGAACGAGTTGAATGTTACAATCAGCAAGGGTAACATAGCGAAAGCAGTCAACAAAATCAGCACCGTATGGTTAAACACCAGCAGTTTGCTGCGCTCTTTGTTGCGCGTCCTTTGAAATAGATTACTTTTAAGCGAGACACGACCAATGGCACTCATATATCCCATCCTCTCCGACGCAAGGTAACAAAAATCATGATAATGAATCCAGCGAAAATGCTGATGACAACGCCCTGAGCAGCAGCGTAACCGGCTTCAAAGCGCTGAAAGGCATTCTTGTAGAGTTGGGTAGCCAGCACTTCTGAAGAGCCGGCGGGTCCGCCTTGGGTCAAAATCCAGATGTAATCCCAAGCCAGGAAAGACCAGATTGCCACCATCATAAACATGAACAGCACAATCGGTCTGATGCCGGGCAAGGTTACATGACGCCACTCCTGCCAGCGGTTGGCGCCGTCGATTTTTGCCGCATCATAAAGCACTGGCGGGATGGCTTGCATGGCTGCCAGGAACAGAATCATCAAAAAGCCCCAAAAATGCCAGTTGTCAATAAAAGCAATCGACATCAGGGCAGTTTCCTTGCGTCCCAGCCAGGCGATATCAAAGCCTTCTATGCCTATATCTGCCAAAGTGGCGCCTATGCCCCGTCTTGGGCTTAAGAGGTTGCGCCAGATGGTGGCGGTAACGACATTCGCTAGAACATAAGGTATGAACATGAGGCTGCGATAAACCATGCTAAAGCGCTTGACCTGTGCTAGCAAACTGGAACAAAAGAGCGCCAAAATAAAGGGCACTGTCAAGAAGAATACCATCCAGGAGAGATTGTTGATGAGTCCTTTGGCAAAGGTCTCGTCTTCAAAGAAAAGCTGTCTAAAATTTTCCAAGCCGATAAAGTTGCCGGGTTTGATGCCGGTCCAATCAGTCAGAGACAGATACACACCCTGCACGGCCGGGATCGCCACAATGCCCATATGGATGAGCAGAATGGGCAAGATAAATGCCCAGGGGATGAGAACGTTGCGAATAAAGCGGCTGCGCTTTGCCTGCGCCTTGATTTGCGCCGATGTCATCACCGGTGGATCTATAGTTGACTGTTGTGCCATTTTGTACCTTTCGGAACAAGAGAAAAGGGACTGGCTGCCCTGTCGAACAGCCAGAGCCCTGCACTCATTTACCGGGTGGGGATTGGCGGGATGTCACCAGCAGCGAGTTCCTCGGCAAAGAGATCATTCAGACCTTCAAGAAACTCCATAGCGGTCGTTTCGCCGGTCCAAACGAGTTCGATGGCTTCATAGATATAGACATCGCTCTTCGGTGGCCAGAATGTCCAGGTGGTATAACCGTAGCGATCATCGTCGGAGGCTGCCGACAGGTCGGCAAAGGCTTTGGCGATGCGCGGATCGACGCCATCCATGGCATCTTCTTCCAGGATGACCGGCGCCGGCGCCTTGCCGCAGGATACCAGTAGCTGCGCTTGAACATCCGGCGAGAAGTAGTAGGTCAGGAACTGAGCTGCTTCTTGCGGATTTTCACTGGCGGCGTTGATGGAGCTGGTATTACCCATACCGATGGTAAATTGGTCAGCCCCAGTCGAAGAGGGCACCGATACCCAATCCCATTCGTTTTCGTTGCCGGCTGCTTCGCCAAAGTAATCGTTGATGCTGGCAAAGAACCAGGTGCCTTCGATATTCATCGCGGCTTCACCGGCACCAAAGGCAGCCCGGCGCGTCGGTCCATCATTGGTGAAGTACAAGTCCAGACCGCCGCCGAACCAGCCATTTTGCTGCATCATATCCAGTATCTCGATGGATTCCACCATGCTCTCGTCGGTCCAGGGGATTTGACCGGTCAGCGCTTTGTAGACGTTGTGCGGTCCCCCGACCTGCGTCATGTATTCGCCGACGAACCATTCGTTGGCGGGACGCCAGTCGGCGTTGCCGTGGGCAAAGACGGTGATGCCAGCCTCGGCGACTTCCTCGCTAAGTGCAATCAGTTCGTCCATGGTTTCCGGCGGTGTCCAGCCGTTGGCTTCAAACAGAGTCTTGTTGTAATACAAGATTAAGGTTTCGAGTTCGTCAGAGAGGCTGTAAAGCTGACCTTCAACCAAGCCTAGGTCAAGCGCCCAATCAATATAGGTGTCTCTCCAGCCCATTTCGTCGGCGAAGCTGTCCAAAGGCAGGATCAGCCCGGCGGTTGCCATTTCAAACACAAACGAAGGTCCCGGTGTGCGCACGATGTCCGGCCCGGCACCGCCGACAACAGCAGTACGGGTAGTGTTCCAGGCTTCGGCTTGCAGCACGACTTCAAGCTGTACCGATGGGTCAATAGCATTGAAACCTTCCGTCAGTATGTCCGAATAGCATTGCGCGGTTTCCCCGTCGCTCGTCCACATGGTGACGGTGGTGACATCTTGCGCTTTCACGGCACCCAATGGAATCGCCAGCGCCAGAACAACGATAAAGAGCATTCTCAAAGTTTTGCGATTTGACATAATGTGTCCTTTCAAATGGTTAATTGAGCTATTTCAGAAACTGCGATACATCTTTTCGTCCGATAGCCATCCTCCTTAATTATGTCAATCATGCCGATTCACGGATAACAAGCTCGTATTGCATCGATTCACTGCGCCCCGATGGACCAGCTTGCCCGCGAATCCGTTCCAATAACATCTCGGCGGCGCGTTGCCCCATCCGATGCTGAAATTGCCGAATGGTCGTCAAAGAAGGCGAAATCAGCCGGGCGCTGGCAATATCATCAAAGCCAACTATCGCCATATCATCAGGAATAGTCAGGCCCGCCTCACGAATAGCCACCATCGCTCCCATCGCCATCAAATCGTTGGCGGCAAAGATAGCGGTCGGCGCTTCGTCCAGCGCCAGCAGCCGCTGCATCGCCTGATAGCCACCCTTCTCATTATATGCTCCCGTTGCAATCAGATTCGGCTCCAGCCGCAGGCTGGCTGTCAGCATGGCCCCCTGATACCCCTCCTCACGAAATCGTGCCGGACCTTCGGTGCTGCTTAACATACCGATGCGCGTATGCCCCTTGTCAATGAGAAAATTGACCGCCAGCCGTGATGCAGCCACATTATCAATGCAGATATTGTCCAGCCCCATCGAGCCAGCAGCCTTGTCAACCGCTTCTAGGCGCGTCACATAAATGTTCTGCTCAATCAAGGGCAGCAGGTCTTTCGCATTCAGATGGAAAAACACGCCAACCACCCCATCAACCCGCCCTTGCAACATGGAATCGACATAACGCTGCTCTTTGTTGCGGTCGCCATCAGTGTTGTACATGACCAAATCGTAGCCGTTCTGATCAAGCATATCCTGTATGCCGCGTTCAAACGCGGGATAAAAGGGATTGGTAATATCGGGGATAATCCCGGCAACCGTCAGTGTTTTGTTCGTCCGCAAGCGCCGCGCCGTGATATTAGGCACATAACCCAATTCCTGCATGGCAACTTCAATGCGCTGTCGGGTTGCCAAGGGTATCGAGACACGTTGGCTGTTGTTGACCACATAGGATACCAGCGCCTGCGAGACCTTCGCTCTATGGGCAACATCCGCTTGGGTGACACGGCG
>DAOUKA010000174.1:0-5248 GCA_034421915.1 Anaerolineae bacterium | reverse complement strand
GCAATCGAATCGTTATCGCGTCCATAATTGCTGCCGCCAAAGACGCTGCCCTCATAATCCCCGCCAGTCACCACCAAAAATCCCAGCGCAATAGGCAGTTCTTCGATGCTGTGTTCACGGCTTGGCAGCCAGTGATTGCCGCCTTTGCCGCGCATGGAAGGCATTTCGGCGGCGCCATCGTAGGGACGGATGGCCTCGCGCAGAGGCGCAATCGCCGCCTTCCAGTCTGTATAGTCGCGGGCGGTTTCAACAACTGAACGGATGGCTTTGTTCGTGCCTTCCTTGGCAAGCGACAGAGCAGCCGCAATGATGGAATCCACAGTTGCCTTTGGACTGAAGGCTTCGGCGACGCAGGCAGCCATCACGGCGGCGGCTTCCAAACCATAGCTCTGCTGATGGGCACTGAACATATCGACCGCTTCCTGATAGGCATTGTGTGGGTCAGCGGCATTGATGATGCCAACTGGCGCCGCATACATCGCCGCGCCGCAATTCACCATATTGCCGATGCCACCCTGACGCGGTTCGGCATTCGCCAGCGACAGACGGATAAACAGCCATTTCTCCGGATAAAACAGACGGTCAAGCAGCTTCATCTCCCGCCCGTATTCTGGCACCCAGCGCAATTCATCAGCAATCAGCGGCACCATGCGGCTGGCAAAAGAATAAGCATCCAAATGCTCTCCCGCTTCGATATAACAGCGTCCAAGCAGCTGCACCATGTGGCTGTCATCAGTATAGCGACCATCGCCCTTCCCGATGTCAGAGGGACCATCCCAGCCTTCTACAAAGTCGGTGATATACCCGTAACGTTCTCGAATTTCGGGCGGGAGATGCCATTCGGCTGGCGCGCCCAGGGCATCGCCAACAGCGCCGCCATAAAGACAGCCCATGACTTTATCGTACAAGCGATTGCTTTCGATTGCTTTCATCTGATCTCTCCTAGAACTTGATACCACCTTCCGACAAGCCCTCGATGAACTGGCGCTGCAAAGCCAGGAAGAGCACCATCACGGGAAAGATGATGATGACGGCGCCGGCGCTGGTGAGTGCCCAATCTCGGTCGAAGCGGTCGACGAATTTGTAGAAGCTGGTGGTGACCGGGTATTGGTTCGGGTCGTGGATGAAGGTCAGCGCGAGTAAGAACTCGTTCCAGACACCCAAGCCAACTACCAAGCCAACCGTCAGGAAGCCGGGCTTGGTCAAGGGAAGCACGATGCGCGTCAGCACCTGGAATTCGTTGGCGCCGTCGACGCGGGCGGCATCTTCCAGTTCGGTGGGCAGGTCAATCATATAGGAACGCAGCAAGAAGATCGTCAAGGGAGCGTTGCCGGCAACATAGACGATGACAAGCAGGATCCTGGCATCCACGCCAATCCGCTTCAAAGCGTTGATCTGGACAAAAAGAGGGACGATATACATCCATAGCGGGATGGTCGAGGCGACCAGGAAGTAAAGCATGAGCACGTCGGAGCCGGGCGGTTTTTTACGCGCCAGGGCATAAGCCGCCAAGCCCCCCAGCACCAGTTCAGCCGCGATAGTAGCCACCACATAGATGATGCTGTTGCCCATCGTAGTGGCGAAATCGCCTTTGTCCCAGGCATTAGGGAAGTTGTCGGCGACGATATTCCGAGGAGGTCCCAAGGGGTTTTGACCAATTTCGAGATTAGTCTTGACCGAGTTGAACCCCAAGACCAGAATCGGTACGACAGCAAAGGCGGTCATCATCAGCAGCACCGCGTGGTTGAAGACCAGCAGCCTGCTGCGCTCCTTGCCACACCCTCTTTGTAGCAGATTATCACGAAACAATACTTTGCCAATGGCGGTCATATATCCCATCCTCTCCGCTTCAGGGTAACAAAAATCATGATGATGAAGCCAGCGAATATGCTGATGACAACGCCCTGCGCGGCGCCGTAGCCGGCTTCGAAACGGAAAAAGGCGTTCTTGTAGAGCAGCGTGGCGATCACCTCTGAAGCGCCGCCGGGTCCCCCTTGTGTCAACAGAAAGATGAAATCAAATACCAGGAATGACCAGATTGCTACCATCATAAACATGAAAAGCACAATCGGACGGATGCCGGGCAAGGTCACATGGCGGAATTCCTGCCAGCGGTTGGCGCCGTCGATCTTGGCGGCGTCGTAAAGCACGGGCGGGATGGATTGCATGGCAGCCAAGAAGAGGATCATCAAAAAGCCCCAGAAACGCCAGTTATCGATGAAGGCGATGGACATCAAGGCAGTATCTGTACGTCCGAGATAAGCGACATCAAAGCCCTGTATTCCGAGGTCAGCTAAGGCGGCGCCGATGCCTCTCTGCGGGTTCAAGAGGTTGCTCCAGATGGAGGCCACGACGACGCTCGCCATCACATAAGGTATGAACATGATGCTGCGATAAACCATGCCGCCGCGCTTGATCTGCGACAGCATGGTGGCGACGAACAGCGCCAGAACAAAAGGCACGGTCAGGAAAAAAATCATCCAGACAACATTGTTGCCCAGCGCTTTGCCGAAAGCTTCGTCTTCGAAAAACAGCTCCTGATAATTTTCCAAGCCAACAAAGTTTATGTTGTGACCAACGCCTTTCCAATCGGTCAAGGACATGTAGATGCCTTGCACTGCCGGAATGGCGACGACGAAAATATGGATAATCAGGAGCGGCGAGATGAAGATCCACGGGATGATGACATTGCGCAAAAGTTTCCGGCGCCAAGTTTCATCAGCGAGCTTTTCAAAAATGGTCGTCGGTTTCTTCTGGGTGAGAACTGCCATAGTTAACCCCTTTCCTGAGTTAGAGGAGGCGCTGACCGCCGAGGCGACAGCCAGCGCCAGAAAACTAACCACAACTTAGCGAGTAGGAATCGGTGGAATGTCGCCGGCTTCGAGCTCTTCGGCAAAGAGCTCATTTAAGCCTTCCAGATAGTCCTCGACGGTGATTTCACCCGTCCAAACGCGCTCGATCTCTTCGTAGATGTAGACATCGCTCTTGGGGGGCCAGAAGGTCCAGGTGGTATAGCCATAGCGGTCATTCGCGGAAGCGTCCGAAAGCTCGGCATAGACCCTTGCAATACGTGGGTCAAGCTCGCCCATGACATCCTCTGAAATGTTGACAGGCGCCGGTCCCTTGAGGCAGGACGTAAGCATCTTGCCTTGCGTTTCGGGCGAGAAGTACCAGGTCAGGAATTGCGCTGCGGCTTGTGGATGCGGGCTGTTGGCGTTGATCGAGCTGGTGTTGCCCATGCCAATGGTGAAGTAATCTTCGCCGGTCTTGCTGGGTACGGGCACCCAATCCCAGGTTTGACCCGACTCGCCGAAGAAATCTACCGTGCCGCGGATTGCCCAACTGCCTTCGATGTTCATCGCCGCGCTGCCCTCAGCCAGCGACGTCCGCCGATACGTGCCGTCGTTGGTGAAGTATAGCTCCACGCCGCCGCCGTACCAGCCAGCCTGCATGTGCGCGTCCAGGACTTCCATAGCTTCAACCATGCTCTCGTGCGTCCAGGGTATCTCCCCGGTCAGCGCCTTGTAGACGTTATGCGGACCAGCGATCTGGGTCATGTATTCGCCAACGAAATGTTCGTTTGTGGGGCGCCAGCTGGCGTTGCCATGAGAGAATACGGTTAAACCGGCCTCTTCGACCTCTTCCGCGAGGGCGTTTAGTTCGTCTATGGTGTCGGGCGGCGTCCAGCCGTTCGCCTCAAAGACTTCCACGTTGTAATAGAGAACCAGCGTTTCGAGCTCATCGGAAAGACTGTAGAGCTGACCGTCGACCAAGCCCAGGTCAAGCGCCCAATCGAAGAAGAAGTCGCTCCAGCCCATTTCATCGGCGAAGGCGTCCATGGGCAGAATCAAGCCCGCCTGCGCCATTTCGTAGACGAAAGAGGGACCCGGCGTGCGGACAATATCAGGTCCCCCCCCCCCCGCTACGGCGGTACGGGTGACATTCCAGGTATCAGCCTGCGGCACGATTTCCAACTGGATTGATGGGTCGATGTCATTGAATTCCAACATGATGGGACCCCAGCAATCCAGCGTGGCGCCTTCGGCGAACCACATGGTGACAGTGGTGACATCTTGCGCTTTCACGGCACCCAATGGAATCGTCAGCGCCAGAACAACGATAAAGAGCATTCTCAAAGTTTTGCGATTTGACATAATGTGTCCTTTCAAATGGTTAATTGAGCTATTTCAGAAACTGCGATACATCTTTTCGTCTCGATAGCCATCCTCCTTAATCATGCCAATCATGCCGATTCACGGATAACAAGCTCATATTGCATCGATTCACTGCGCCCCGATGGACCAGCTTGCCCGCGAATCCGTTCCAATAACATCTCGGCGGCGCGTTGCCCCATCCGATGCTGAAATTGCCGAATGGTCGTCAAAGAAGGCGAAATCAGCCGGGCGCTGGCAATATCATCAAAGCCGACTATCGCCATATCATCAGGAATAGTCAGGCCCGCCTCACGAATAGCCACCATCGCTCCCATCGCCATCAAATCGTTGGCGGCAAAGATAGCGGTCGGCGCTTCGTCCAGCGCCAGTAGCCGCTGCATCGCCTGATAGCCACCTTTCTCATTATACGCTCCCGTTGCAATCAGATTCGGCTCCAGCCGCAGGCTGGCTGTCAGCATGGCTCCCTGATACCCCTCCTCACGAAATCGTGCCGGACCTTCGGTGCTGCTTAACATACCGATGCGCGTATGCCCCTTGTCGATGAGAAAATTGACCGCCAGCCGTGATGCAGCCACATTATCAATGCAGATATTGTCCAGCCCCAGCGAGCCAGCAGCCTTGTCAACTGCTTCCAGGCGCGTCACATAAATGTTCTGCTCAATCAAGGGCAGCAGGTCTTTCGCATTCAGGTGGAAAAACACGCCAACCACCCCATCAACCCGCCCTTGCAACATGGAATCGACATAACGCTGCTCTTTGTTGCGGTCGCCATCGGTGTTGTACATGACCAAATCGTAGCCGTTATGATCAAGCATATCCTGTATGCCGCGTTCAAATGCGGGATAAAAGGGATTGGTAATATCGGGGATAATCCCAGCAACCGTCAGGGTTTTGTTCGTCCGCAAGCGCCGCGCCGTGATATTAGGCACATAACCCAATTCCTGCATGGCAACTTCAATGCGCTGTCGGGTTGCCAAGGGTATCGAGACACGTTGGCTGTTGTTGACCACATAGGATACCAGCGCCTGCGAGACCTTCGCTCTATGGGCAACATCCGCTTGGGTGACACGGCG
>DAOUKA010000173.1:0-8866 GCA_034421915.1 Anaerolineae bacterium | reverse complement strand
AAATTTTCCATCTGCCTTTTCTCCCTGTGAAGCTCCAGTCTTGCGAGACCACCTGCGCGTGTTATAATACGGCAGATTGTGGAATTGACCAAGATGCGTTATTTTGTGACAAGCCAAATCGGGCTTGCCGGGCGGGGGCGAAAAGGTCTCCGCGCTGACGCAAAACGATGTGTTTGCTTTGCACGCGCTCTGTTCAGCAAGCATTCAGAAAGGTAATCCCTTGTCTTCCCTGGTACTTACCGTCAAAGAAACATTGCGCTATCGCGGCGCCATCGGGCAGTGGAGTTGGGTTTTGCATCGCCTCACCGGCGTCGGGGTGGTGCTGTTCCTGGCGCTTCATGTGATTGATACATCCTGGGCTGTGTTTTATCCTGACCTGTATGTCAAGGCAATCGCCGCCTATCAATCGCCCATTTTCACCCTGGGCGAGTTTGGTCTGGTCTTCGCGGTGGTTTATCATGCCTTCAACGGGATACGCATCGCCATTTTTGATAACAAACCCGAATTATGGAGGCATCAATCGCGGGCGGCGATTGGCGTGCTGGTCTTGACCCTGCTGGTTCTGGCGCCGGTATTTCTGGGCATGGCCGGGCATGTGGTGGAGTTTTACCTCAACGAACAGGCGATTGCTGTTGACAAGCTGCTGGATGTGGTCGTCTTCTCGATTGTCGAACAATTCCCCTTCATTGCTGGATTTGTGGCGGCGCTGGTGGCGGCGGTTATCTTGGCGGCGCTCTTTGGCGTGATTCGCGGCAGCGGCGCGGCAGCTGATGCCAAATATCCGCAAGCCAGCCCGGTTGAACGCTTCTGGTGGGGGTTTATGCGGGTGAGCGGCCTGTTGATTTTGCCGCTGGTATTCGGTCATCTGGCGATGATGCACGTGGTGCAGGGTGTCTTTGACATCACCGCTGCCCAACAGGTAGTCGGCACACTGGAGGCCAACGGGACGATTGGCGCTGTGCCATCGGCAGTCGAGTTTGTTTATCATCGCTGGTCGTATGCCGCTGGCGGTGTTTTTGTCTGGCGCATCTACGATCTGTTCCTGCTGCTGCTGGTGACGCTGCACGGCTTTAATGGACTGCGCTATGTCCTGACCGATTACACCAGTGGCAGCATATTCCTGCGCCGCACCTCCGTGGCTTTATGCACGATTATGGCCGCGGTTTTGCTGGCAGTGGGCGCGGCGGCGCTCCTGCTGCCGATTGAGCGCGATATTATCAACGAGGCGATGGCGGCGACGGCTGAAATCTATGAACTGCGCGGCGAAGAGATACCGCCCGAACTGGAAGCCTTTTTGAATGGCGGCGCGGCGGGCGAAAACAGCGACTAATCCTGGCTAAGCACCATCAGCGAGAATTGCGGGAGCAGGGAATCCATGAAAATTCATAAACATGATGCCATTATCGTAGGAGCAGGCGGCGCCGGTTTGATGGCGGCGCTCTATGCCAGCCAAGGCGGCGCGGATGTGGCTGTCGTCAGCAAGCTGTATCCGACCCGCAGCCACACTGGCACGGCACAGGGAGGCATTGGCGCGGCGCTCGGCAATCTCGACGAAGACAAGCCGATTTATCACACCTACGATACGATTAAGGGCGGCGATTATCTGACCGACCAAGCGGCGGCAAAAGTGCTTGCCGAAAACGCCATTGACGCGGTTATCGAGTTGGAACACATGGGTCTGCCCTTCGACCGCACCGCCGATAAGCGGATTAGCCAGCGGCGCTTTGGCGGCCACACGCGCAACTTTGGCCAAGAATTGGTGCGCCGCGCCTGTCATGCCGCCGACCGCACCGGACACATGATTTTGCAGACCCTCTATCAGCAGTGCATCAAGAACGAGGTCAACTTCTTTGATGAATTTCAAGTCGTCGATATGATTGTCGTCGATGGGACGGTGGCGGGTGTGATTGCCATTGAACTGGGCAGTGGCGAATTCCATATTTTTCATGGCAAGGCAAGTTTCTTTGCCTCTGGTGGCTGGGGACGCTGCTGGTCGGTGACGAGCAATGCCCATTCGATGACCGGCGATGGCGCTGCGATTGCCTTGCGCCGTGGTGTGCCAATGCAGGATATGGAGTTCTTCCAGTTCCACCCGACAGGCATCTTCAAGATGGGGATTCTGATTACGGAAGGGGTTCGCGGCGAAGGCGGTGTGCTGATTAACGGTCAGGGCGAACGTTTTATGGAGCGATATGCGCCCAGCGTCAAAGACCTCGCCAGCCGCGATGTGGTCAGCCGCGCCATTTATCTCGAGACCCGCGCCGGCCGCAGCATCAAGAACCGTGGTTATGTGCATCTCGATATTCGCCCCAAGACCGTCAACCGCTTCTTTGCCGAAGAAGGGCGGGACAGGAAAGACTTTATCGACGAAGGTCATGTCGAGCGCAGGCTGCCGGATATTCTCGATTTCTGCCGAACTTATCTGGGTGTTGACCCCGTAAAAGAACCGATGCCCGTACAGCCTACCGCTCATTATGCGATGGGAGGCATCCCGACCAATACCGAGGCTGAAGTCGTGATGGATGCGCAGGGGACGGTGATGGCGGGCTTGTATGCCGCCGGGGAAACCGCCTGCGTCAGTGTGCATGGCGCCAATCGTCTGGGGACAAACTCGCTGGTGGATTTGATTGTATTTGGTCGCCGCGGCGGGATGCACATGGCAGAATTCGTCAAACAAGCCGACTGGAAGCCCCTGCCAGCGGATCCAAGCGGCGAAATCCGCGCCGAGTTTGAGCGGATTCGCCATGGCAGCGGCAAAACCCGTCCTGGCGAACTCCGCGCCAGATTGCAGCAGACGATGATGGACAATGTGGGCGTCTTCCGCACGCAAGAAACGATGCAGCAGGGCATTGATGAGCTTTCGGAACTGCGCGAGCGCTTTTACAGTGACATCTGTATTGATGACAAAGCTAGGATCTTCAACACCGATTTGATGGAAGCCTGGGAGTTGGGCGTTTTGATTGACCTGGCGGATGTGACCGCACGCAGCGCCCTGGAACGCAAAGAAAGCCGCGGCGCACACAGCCGCGAAGACTTTAGGCAGCGCGATGATGAAAACTGGCTGGTGCATACCTTGGCTTATCACGATGGCAACCTCCAAAGCCCGAGCTATACCCTGAACTTCGACAAAGCGGTTGACCTTTCGTTATGGGAAGCGGAAAAAGAGCAGGGGATACCAGCCAACAGGCAAAAGTTCCGACCGATAGAACGCGTCTATTAACTGTTTGAGTTCAGCCATAAATTAGGAACAGAGGGAATCATGGAAGTGACCTTCAAAATCAAACGGCAAAACCCGGAAGCACCCGGCAAAGATAAGCCTTACTGGCAAGAGTTTGTTCTGCAAGATGTCGACCCGACCGACCGCGTGCTGGAGATGCTGCACCGCATTAAATGGGAACAGGATGGCACCTTGTCCTTGCGCCGCTCCTGCGCCCATGGTGTCTGCGGCTCGGATGCCATGCGGATTAACGGGGTCAATGCGCTCGCCTGCAAAATTCTGGTGCAGGATGCGGGTCAGAAAATCCAGATTGAGCCGATTTTGGGGCTGCCGGTGGTCAAGGACTTAATCGTCGATATGGAGCCTTTCTTTGATCACTACAAACAGGTCATGCCTTTTTTTGTCAATGATGATCCGCCGCCCGCAGATGGTCGCGAACGTCTGCAAACCCAGGCGGACCGCGAACAGTTTGACGATACCACCAAGTGCATTCTCTGCGCCTGCTGCACCACCTCTTGCCCCAGCTTCTGGGCGAATGGTCATTATGTTGGGCCGGCTGCGATTGTGCAGGCGCACCGCTTTATCTTTGATACGCGCGACCAGGCGGGCAAGGAACGTCTCAATATCCTTAGCGAACCCAACGGCGTCTGGCGCTGCCGCACGATTTTTAACTGCACGCCAGCTTGCCCGCGCGATATTGAAGTCACCAAAGCGATTGGCGAGGTCAAGCTGGCGATTCGCAAGGGCAAAACCGAAGGCATTATCCAGCCGCGCGAGATTGGCTAAGCCCACCCCAGACAGCTTGGATCCCCAAGGGGGTGACGATGACGCCCATTCAACGGGTTGCAGTGATTGGTTCAGGCACGATGGGGTGGCAGATTTCGCTGCAAATCGGGCGGCATGGCTTTCCGGTTGTGCTGTATGATATTGACGAAGCGGCTTTGGAGCGGGCGGCGGCCATGCAAGCGGAGACGGCTGCCGACTGGGTTGCCGCGGGAGCGCTGTCGGCTGGGGCGGAAGCGGCCATTTTCAAGAACATTTCATACGAAGCGGATTTGATGACGGCGCTGCGGGATGTGGATTTGGCGATTGAAGCCGTGCCAGAAAAGCTGGAACTCAAGCGCAGGGTCTTCGCCCAACTGGACGGGCTGCTGCGTGAACATGCCATCATCGCCAGCAATAGCTCCTCTATCTGCGTGCGCCTGCTGGAAGATGCGACTGAACGCGCCGAACAGGTGGCGAACTTCCATTTTTATCTGACTGTCTGGGACAGCCCGATGGTCGAGGTTGGCGGTGGAAGCCGCACCCGCCCCGATGTGCTGGAGGCGCTAAGTCGTTTTGCACGGGCGATTGACATCGTGCCTTTGCGGGTGCGGCGGGAAAGTACCGGGTTCATCTTTAATCGAGTGTGGCGAGCTATCAAAAAAGAGGTGATGAAAGTGGCTGACAGCGGGGTCGCCAGCCTTGAGGATATTGACCGCGCCTGGATGATAAAATTTGGCGCTGACAGCCTGCCGCCCTTTGCCCAGATGGATGAGATTGGCCTGGACGTCATCGAGGATATTGAGCGGCATTATGCCAGCCAAAGCGGCAATCCTGATGACCTGCCCCTGCCGATTTTGACGGAGAAGGTCGCGCGGGGGGATTTGGGGGTCAAGAGCGGCCGCGGGTTTTATGCGTATCCCAATCCAGCTTATGCGGATCCTAATTTTTTGAAGCCGCGTTCGGCTGATGGATGAAACCCTGCCGAAAATCGCTTGCCTGCCCACTCTTGACAGCCTGCCAGCGCTGTCGTAAAATACTTTTCGTTGCTTATCGTGGGAAACGAAATCTTGAATTTTGTTCTGCCATTGTGCTATACTTGCTAGGCTGTGCCACCATAGCTCAATTTGGCAGAGCACCTGTTTTGTAAACAGGTTGTTCTGGGTTCGAGTCCCAGTGGTGGCTTTGGCTGAACAAGCCAAATCAGGGGTCGGTGCCCGAGTGGCTAAAGGGGGCGGACTGTAAATTCGCTGGCGAGAGCCTACACTGGTTCGAATCCAGTCCGGCCCAATGATTGCCTCCGTAGCTCAGGGGTAGAGCGCTCCCTTGGTAAGGGCGAGGTCATGAGTTCAAATCTCATCGGAGGCTTTGCTTGGGGACGCAAGCATGTTATCTTGTCTGATGTCAGCTGGATGAGGGGTTGTCATGGCAAAAAAAGGACAGCGCATCGTTGTCAAACTGCGCAGCACCGAGAGTGGTCACATGTACATCACCGAGAAAAGCCGCCGCAACACGCAGGGACGGCTGGAACTGCGGAAATATGACCCGATTCTGCGCCGGCATGTGGTGTACCGCGAAACCAAGTAGCGCGGTGATACGTATAGTGGAGTGCGATGCTTCACAGGACGCGAAATAGGGTATAGGGGTATAGCTCAGTTGGTAGAGCGACGGTCTCCAAAACCGTAGGTCGAGAGTTCGAGTCTTTCTGCCCCTGTCAGTCAATCCGAAAACACCGTCCTCTGTGGCGGTGTTTATATATCAGGAATGGTCAGCAATCCCGATAAATGGATCGAAGGAGCAAGATGATGGCGGCAGGAAAGACCGTTAAGGAACAACAAGAGAAGGCGCTAACCGAAAAGAAGGGGACGGCAACCCCTGGTCGGCGGAGCCGCAAGGCCAAGAAAACCAAAAATGAGCCACAGGGCAACACCCTGACGCGCCCGCTGTATCAGACTGTGGATTATTTCAGCCATGTCCGCTCCGAGCTTAACAAAGTGGCTTGGCCCAATCGGGCTGATACGCGGCGTCTCACCATCCTGTGCATCAATGTGACCATCGCTTCCTCCATCTTTTTAGGGATTTTGAGTGTCATCCTGACCGAGTTTATGCGGCTGGGGCTAAGCCCGGGCAACTCCTGGATGCTGCTGGCTGTGATTGTGGCGATGGTCGGCAGCGCGTTTTATATGATTCGGCGCGGTTCTATCTAGCTGGCATGAACGCGATTTATCGTCAGCCACTTTGTCAATTCAGCAGAAAATGATCATGAACAACAAACCCAAGAGCAAACAGCAGATAACCGACTATGATCCTACCCCGGTGTATATCGAGGACGATGCCCCAAAGGATGATGAGGTTGAGGGGCTGAACATCGTCCTTGATGATGTGGCGGAGGAGGAGGAATCCAAACGCAGCTGGTTCTTCATTCACTGCTATTCGGGCTACGAGAAAAAAGTTGAGCACGCCCTGCGTCAGCGCATTGACAGCATGGGTATGAAAGATGAGATTTACAATGTGCTCATCCCCACCGAAGACGAAATCGAAGTCAAGGATGGCAAGCGGCGCACGGTTGAAAAGCGTGTGTTCCCTGGTTATGTCATGGTGCAGATGCGCTGGGTTTGGGATGAGGAGAAGAAGAAAAACAGGCTGAATGACGATGCCTGGTACACGGTGCGCAATACGCCGGGCGTTGTCAATTTTGTTGGCGCTGACCCCGAAGCGGGCATTCAAGCCACGCCGCTGCGCCCGGAAGAGGTCAAGCGGATTATGGACCGCATGGATTCCGAAGACAAGGTGGTCAAGGTCGATTACAAAATTGGCGAGCGGATACGGATTGTGGGCGGGCCCTTTAACGACTTTCCGGGGACGGTGGCATCGATTGACCCCAGCCGTGAGAAAGTTCGGGTGATGGTGGATTTCTTCGGTCGTGAAACCGCCGTTGTGCTTAGTTTTATGGAAGTGGAAAGAATGTAGAGCGAGGTAAGGGAATGGCAAAAAAAGTCAAAGCGATGGTCAAGCTGCAAATTCCGGCTGGCAAGGCGAATCCGGCGCCGCCGATTGGGCCGGCGCTGGCGCAGCATGGGATTAACCTGATGCAATTTTGCAAGGAATACAACGGGCGCACCTCCAGCCGCATGGGTGAAATCGTGCCGGCAGAGATTACGATTTTCACGGACGGATCCTTCCGGTTTGTCTTGAAGAGTCCGCCTACTTCCTTTTTAATCAAGCGGGCGGCCGGCATCCAAAAAGCGGCCTCCAACCCGGCAACTGAAACGGCCGCCATTTTGAGCCGCGACCAGGTTCGGGAAATCGCCCAGATCAAGATGAATGACATGAACGCTATCGACATCGAAGGGGCGATGCGTCAGGTTGAAGGCACTGCCCGTCAGATGGGCATCAAGGTTTCCAATTAGCTGCATGATACCAAAAATGATGTGGGAGGGCTTTCCCGCCCGCTGACCACCAGGAGAGATGAACATGGGAAGACGTTACCAGGACGCATTGAAGCGGTTTGACCGCCAGCAGACCTATCCGATGGATGAAGCGGTCAGGATTGTCCAACAGAATGCCACGGCCAAGTTTGACGAGACCATTGAACTGCACTTCCGTCTCGGGATTGACCCGCGCCACAGTGACCAGCAAGTCCGCACGACAGTGATGCTGCCACACGGAACAGGCAAGGCGGTTCGGATTTTGGCATTTGTGGATGAAAGCCAGGCGGAAGCTGCCAGGGCTGCCGGTGCTGATGTGATTGGCACGGACGAGGTGATTGCCCGCATTCGGCAGGGTTGGCTGGAGTTTGATGCGACTGTTGCCATCCCGCCGATGATGCGCAAAGTCGGGCCCATTGCGCGGATTCTGGGGCCGCGCGGTTTGATGCCCAACCCGAAAGCCGGCACCGTCGTGCCGCCAGACGACCTGCCGCGGGTCATCGCTGAATTGAAAGCCGGGCGGGTGGAATTCCGCAACGACCGAACTGGCAATCTGCATATCCCGGTGGGCAAGGCCAGCTTTGCGTATGACAAGCTGTACGAGAACATCATGACCGTTGTCAGTGCGGTGCAGGCTGTCAAGCCCGATTCGCAAAAGGGTGCTTATATCCGCCGCACGGTGTTAAGCTCGACGATGGGGCCTGGTGTGCGCGTCGAGGGCATTAACTAGCGGATTTTGCTGCGCTGTCTATTTCTTCAGGCGCTCGAAGTATTGCTTGCGAAACTTGGCGACCTTGGGCGCAATGACAAAGGCGCAGTAACCTTGATGGGGGTTGTTGGCAAAGTAATTTTGATGATAATCCTCGGCGACCCAAAAGGTGCTGGCCGGGCTGACTTCGGTGACGATTTTGTTGGGATAAAGCCTTTGACTGTCGAGGCGGCGGATGGTTTCTTCGGCGATGCGTTTCTGCTCGGCAGAGTGATACCAGATGCCCGAACGATATTGCGGACCGCGGTCGTTGCCCTGGCGGTTGAGGGTGGTCGGGTCGTGGATGGTGAAGAAGATATTCAGGATGTCCTGAAAGCTGATCATCTCGGCATCAAAGCTGACATTGACGACCTCGGCATGTCCGGTGGTTTTGCTGCACACCTGTTCATAGCTGGGGTGAGCGACATGCCCGCCCATATAACCGGAGATGGCTGAATCCACGCCTGTTAATTGATTGTAGACGGCTTCCACGCACCAAAAACATCCGCCCCCCAATGTTGCGATTTCCTTGCTCATCACAGGTATCCTTTAACTCTCATTTGACCCTTGCAGTATCGCAGCGGATTGTTGTTATTCTCTTACCATATCATAAATTTTGCATCAGAAAATGAGATGGGCGCTGACTGTCCGCGTTAATTGCCCCCATTCTTCCAGCGTCAGGGTCTCGGCGCGGCGCTGCGGGGCGATATT
>DAOUKA010000172.1:0-2666 GCA_034421915.1 Anaerolineae bacterium | reverse complement strand
TTCAAATCGTGCATGACCTTGTGCGCCACGCTGCCGAAGAGAAAGCGCACCAGACCCGAATGCCCGTGGGTGCTCATCACCACCAAATCCACCCCCTCTTCCCGCACATAATCACAGATGTGGTGGGCAACGCCGACGCCATCAATAATTCGCAGCTGACAGCTGACGCCTTCGGCGCGGATTTCGTTGCGCAGCCCCAGCAGATGCGTTTTGATTTCCTCTCGAATCCGATTCGCCAGTTCATATTCCCCGGCGATTGCCAGCGAATCAACAAATTCGTGCATGGGCGGCGTGAAGATATGCAGCAGGGTCACTTCCCCTTCGCTGATGCGCGCAAAATCGACCGCATAGGGAATAGCGCGTTCGCTCCAGGCGGAGCCATCGGTGGGTACAACAACTTTTTTGAAGGGTCGATGCTTGAACATTTGAACCTCCCTCGCTAAGCAATGAATCTCATTATCGCATTGTATCACAAACTTCATTCGCTTACCCTATTGACATCCATCTTGATGAACCCCTATAATTCTGCATCAAAATCTGTATAAATCTATAAAATGCTATATGACCGATAAACCACAGCCGAATTTATCCTTTGGGCGCAATCTGAAAATCAGCATGTTCCACTTGGGTTCGGGCATGGCGGATGTGCTGGCGACTGGGGTCTGGAATCGCATTATGGTCGCTGATCTCGGCTTCAGCGCCACATGGGTTGGCTTCCTGACGGGGCTCCGCTATTTTCTGGCGCCGCTGGGTGTCTGGGCGGGGCGCTTTTCGGATACGCATACCCTGGGCGGCTTTCGCCGTCTGTTCTGGATTTGGCTGGGCCGCGCCATGATGGCGCTAAGCACCGTTTCACTGGGCTTCGCCACGGCTGAACTGGTCAGGCTGGCGCAGGCCGCGACTCATCAGCCCGCGCCGCTGAGCCTGTGGCTGGTGCTGATGGTGTCCTTTCTGCTTTTCAGCCTGGGCAATGCCCTGTCGGGCAGCACCTTTCTGGCGCTGGTCTATGACCGCTCGGCTGAACATCAAAGGGGGCGTGCGGTCGGTGTGGTATGGACATTCCTGCTGCTGGGATTTACGGTGGGCGGGATTTTCTTCAGCCTGATGCTGCCGCAGGCAGACGCCGGCAGGTTCGCATTCACCGCGCAGTCGGTGCAAACCCTGTTTCTGGTGACGGCGGGATTATTGGCATTCTTGTGGTTTTTCTCGCTGCTTGGCGAAGAAAAGCGGGCGGACAGGATGCCCGCCGCCCGGCCGCATCATCAGACAAGCCTGCTGCGCGATTTGCGCTTGGTCTGGCGCAGCCGCCCGATGCGCTTTTTCTTGTTTTATCTGACCTTCTCGATGCTGTTTGCCTTTTTGCAGGACACCATACTGGAGCCCTTTGCCGGGCAAGTGTTCGGCATGGAGGCCAGGATTACCAACCGCTTTGCGGCCTATTGGGGGGGGATGGCTATTCTGGGTTCATTTGGCCTGCTGTTTTTGTCCCGCCGCTATCCGACACTGACCAACGGAAAAATGTCGCAGGGCGGCATCTTCGTCTTGATTTTTGCCTATATCCTGTTTGCCGTTTCATCGTTGGCGGAGGTTCGCGGTCTGGTCACGCCAGGGCTTATCCTGCTGGGGATTGGCTTGGGCATCTGGAACATCGGCACCCTGGGACTGATGATGGATATGAGTCCGCCGGGGCGAGCGGGTACATTTCTCGGCTTTTGGACATTGAGCGTGACCTTCGCCCGCGGCTTGGGTGTGGCTGGCGGCGGGGTTGTCCGCGATGTGGCCTTGAGTCTGTCGGGGGAGTTTTCGGTCGCTTATGGTTTTGCTTTCGTCCTTGGCTTTATCGGTTTGCTGGTCGCCTGGCTCGCCTTGAAGCAGGTCAATCTGGCGGACTACCAATCGGATGTCAAGGGGGATGCCGAACTGGCGGCGGTGCTGGCGGGCGCGCTGGATTAGGGGCAAATCGGTAAATTGACCGACAGCGATGGTAGACGCGGCTTGCCATTTTCAATATAATGCGCCATGATCTTGTATTGACTGCCAGACGGAAAGCCTTGTATCCCGATGCAAACTCCCGCCAAACTCGCACCCTATCGAACCGCTGTCGCTGTGCTGGCCTTTGCCGCCTTTTTCCTGAGCGCGATGATTAGCGGGCGGATTTTTGAACGTCTGCCACACATGGAAGACGAAATCGCCTATTTTTATCAGGCAAAAATGTTTGCGCGCGGCAATCTCGTTATCGAATCGCCATACCCCGCCCGCGCCTACTGGCAGGTGTTTGTCCCCGACTACAATGGCAAACGCTTCTCCAAATATACACCTGGCTGGGCTATGCTGCTGTCGCGGGGTTTCAATCTGGGGCAGCCCTGGGTCATCAATGCCTTTTTTGCCATGCTGGCGGTGCCGCTTGTCTGGCAGCTGGGCAGCCAACTTTTCAATCGGGATGTCGGCTTGATGGCGGCTGGGCTGACGACCGTCTCGCCCGCGGCCCTGCTGTTAAATGGCTCGCTGATGGGACATGCCGCCACCTTTTTTTTCACGATGCTGTTTCTTTTGGCTTATCGACAAATCGAGAAAACACATCGCCTTCGCTGGGGCATCGCCGCTGGGGTGGCTCTGGGATGGGTCTTCATACTGCGGCCGATGACCGCGCTCGGCATTGCCCTGCC
>DAOUKA010000171.1:0-3911 GCA_034421915.1 Anaerolineae bacterium | reverse complement strand
TGTTCTTTCATTGGCAAAATGAGCTTGAACTACTATTATACTGCGATATTTCCCTTCCAGTGGCTTCGGCTGGGGGGACGACATCATTTTGCGAGAGAACTGCCAATGAACAGTCAAACAGCCTTTCAAACCATAAAAGCCAGTGGGATTGTGGCGGGGATGCGCGGCGCTTTCCCGCCGGATGTCGCGCTCAATGTCACCGAGACCCTGATGACCGAGGGCATTCATGTCTTTGAATTGATGATGAATTCGGAAGCGCCGATCGCGGCCATGCAAGCTGTCAAAGCCGAATATGGCGACGAAGCCTGCGTGGGCATGGGCACGGTGCTGGATGCAGCCACCGCGCAGGCTGTGCTGGCTGCTGGGGCGGATTTTGTGGTGTCGCCGGCATTTCAGGCGGATGTGGTCGCGGCAGTTTTGGCGCAGGATGTACTGATGGGCCCTGGCGTCGCTACCCCGTCCGAGGCAGTTGCCGCCTGGGATATGGGCGCGCCATTGTTAAAACTGTTCCCGATAGGTGCGCTCGGCCTGGATTATTTCAGGGCGATGTTTGGCCCGCTATCGCACATGAATTTTATGTGCAACGGCGCTATGACCGACCAAAACGCCCGTGAGTTTCTGTCTGCGGGGGCGGTGGCTTGTGGCATGGGCGGCTGGCTGGTCGGCGACGGCACTTGGTCGCGGTCGAAGCTGCGCAGTCGGGCGCGAATCCTAGTCAATACGGTGCAGGCGGCGCGGGGTGGTTGAGGATGTCCGAACAGAATTTAATTCAATATACAAACAGAAAGGTGAATAATGAATAAACATCCCTCACAAGCCGAGTTCATCATGGCACACTTCAAAGAGCATCCCAATCAGGCTTTGGCGCTTGATGATTGGTCTGATGAAGTAAGCAGACAGTATAAAGAGCGAACAGGCAGGACAGCTTATCATTTGCGTACTATCGTTAGAAGACTCTATTGGGATGGAAAACTCGAACGAGTCAAAAGAGGCGTATACAAGTATGACCCGGATGCTGTCCATAAGCCAAGAACACTGCGTTTTACCCCAAAGCAGAATCGTGAAATTCGTGAAAGAGACGAATATCGTTGTGTTGTCTGTGGCCGCGGTCGTGCTGAGGGAGTAAGATTATATGTTGACTTCCTTATGCCAAACTTGCCTAACAGAGCCAGAATCGAGAATGGAGCAACCTTTTGCACTTGGCATAGCCCCAGCAGAAATAATCTCACTTTCATGGATATGATTATGATGGGATTCAAGCAAATCCCTGACCTTGCAAAACACGAGGAATATACAGAGATGCAGGGATTTGCTAGCGAAGTGTCCGCTGTACTCAAAAAATATGAGACCAAGCTATAGATTAAAGTAACTGAATGGAGAAAGGTATGTCTTTGAATAATAAGAAATTGTGCCTGAATTTGCTATCCGCTGAATCCGAAGAAGCCGTTATAGGTCTTCTAAAGTACGCAGGATATTGGAATGATAATACCGTTTGGCGTCCATTTGGTGACAATGAGAACAACTGGTCGCAAATAGGTAATCAGCAGGGGCATCCAGTTGCAGCAATGGTCGAAAAATTAGTCAATTCCATTGATGCGGTTCTGATGCGTGAATGTCAGGAGCGCGGCATTTCCCCGGAAAGCTCAAAGGCGCCCCAGTCAATAACCGATGCTTTGGAAACATTCTTTGATATTCAAAAGGGAAACCTGGCAAACATCGATTCTAAGGAGCGCTCTTCGCTTGCCAAAAATAATATAGGTCTCATTGCTACAGGCAAAAACAATAATCCGAACTATACTGTATTCGACTGTGGCGAAGGGCAAACCCCGCTTACTATGCCAGATACCCTGCTTTCCTTATCGAAGTCAAACAAATTGCGGATTCCCTTTGTTCAGGGCAAGTTCAATATGGGTGGCACAGGCGCTTTGCCATATTGTGGCACGAACAATCTCCAACTTGTTATCTCTCGCCGATGCCCAGAAATTGCTGACTCTAGTGACCCAACAGCGCCGTATTGGGGCTTTACGATTGTTCGACGGCAAGAACCATCACAAGGTGCGCGAAGTTCGATTTTTACCTACCTTGCTCCCGATAATGATATATTGACTTTTGATAGTGACGGCTTGTGTTTGCCGCATGGGCATAAAGATGTTTCCCGTGCGCCGAAAATTGAGTGGGGTACGGTCATCAAGATGTTTGAATATAAAATGACGAGGAGGTATCGAACCAGTATACAATTCGACTTGTATTATGCCATTTCGCTCTTGCTGCCTCGCCCCGGTTTGCCTGTTCGCTTTTATGAGTTTCGCAATTATCGTCAGGACAATCCTGAAGCCACTATGGCAGGACTTCACGTTCGCTTGCAAGACGACAGAAACAAGAACTTAGAAAATGGTTTTCCCGAGTCTTACATGATGCAAGTTATGGGGGAATCCATGAGCCTTAATATCTATGCTTTTAGGAAAGGCCGTGATGAAAATTATCGGAGGAATGAAGGCATTATTTTTATGATTAACGGGCAAACTCACGGCTATTTCCCGAAGCGGTTCTTTTCACGTTACAAGGTGGGGATGAGCTATATCGCTGATTCGATCTTGGTTATTGTGGATGCGACCAGCATTTCTGCCCGTGCGCGGGAAGACCTGTTTATGAACAGCAGAGACCGACTGCGGCGCGGTGAACTGTATTCTGCGATTGAGGCTGAACTTGAGGGAATCGTCCGTGGAGATCAATCACTGAAAGCACTCAGAGAGCGGCGACGGCGTGAAGCCATTCAAGACAAAATTTCAGACGCCAAACCGCTAAAGGAAATTTTGGATAAAATTCTGAAGAGTTCACCTTCTCTGGAGGCATTGTTTATCACCGGGAAAGATCTTAGCAATCCTTTTAAATCAAGAGCTGTGGACGTTAAGCCAGAGGAGGAGTTCACTGGTAAGTACACTCCGACATATTTCAAGCTGATGAGAAAATATCAGAAGCTAAACGAGCGGCCAATTAACCGTCGACAATTTCGGGTGCAATTTGAAACTGATGCAGTCAACGATTACCTTGATCGTGAAATGGATCCAGGCAGTTTTGAACTCTATTGTGATTCCCGACAGGTATCTGATTTCAGCCTCAATTTACACAATGGAGTTGCAACACTTAACGTTACGTTACCTGAGGAGGTAAAGGTGGGAGACCATTTGGACTATACTGCGCGCCTAAGTGATGAGCTTCTACTGGAGCCAGAGCGATTTGTCAACAAATTTGACATACTCGTCACCAAAGCGGTTTCAAGCGCCTCCGGTGGTGGTGGCAAACGATTGCCACCCGCAGGTGAGGGTGTTGGTGACAGAATTCAACCTGACAAGATGGCTTTGCCCAAAGTCTTTGAAGTGCGTGAAGAAGAATGGGGAGAATATGAGTTTAACAAGTATTCTGCGCTTAGTGTGAAAGGCACAGGGGATGATACCTACGATTACTTTATCAACATGGATAATCTATACTTGAACGTGGAATTGAAGGCGCTGGCTCGAGATGAAGATCCGAAGCTGCTGCAATCTCGCTTTAAGTTTGCGATGATTTTGGTAGGGCTGGCAATTTTGAAAGAAACAACTAAAAATGAGGATTCATACTTCAACGAAGATAACTTGAATCTCGAAGAATTTGTAGAGAAATTTACATCAATGGTTGCCCCTGTCATCTTGCCCATGATTGATAAACTTGGCGATTTGAACAGCGACCAGCTATGACCGCTTGGGTGCGAAACATCAAATGGCTGGAATTGTGCAGGGTGATGCCGGGGTTTGGTTAGAAATGTATCGGGATTTCAAGTAATGACTATAAATGCAGAGAAACCCATCACGAGCTTTGAGAACATTCCAATATCAGAAGATTGGGCATTTAGTGAAGCAAAGCGGTCTGATACA
>DAOUKA010000170.1:0-8963 GCA_034421915.1 Anaerolineae bacterium | reverse complement strand
CGATATTTGGAAGTCATATTCGCGCCAGCGCCGTGTGCCAGCAGCCCATTATGGAAGGAACAGGCGCCAGCTTGCATTTCAGCAGCGACAGCGACTCGGTCATGCCACTGCGGATAGGCGGCGAAAAGGTCGCCTATATTGCTGCCGATGTCCACGTTGTCATAGGTCGCCATTTTATGCGTTCCCGGCAGAAAATAGAGACAGCCATTGTCCCGCGTCGCATCATCCAGCGCAACCCAGATGCTAATCGCATCAGGGGAATAAAATGACCAATAGGGGTTATCCAGATGCCATGCTGTCGGATTGCCCCAAGGCGGTTTGATGAGCGCCTGGTCGTGCCAGATGCGCATCCCCGCCACGCCCGCCAAATCCGCCGCCATCTTGCCCAGGCGGTCATCAATCATCAGCCGCCGCATCCCCACATGATCCGTCCAGAGGTTGATGCGCTGAATAAACACGCGGTCATAGTATTCATTAGCGCCATCTCTTATCCGCCCATCCGCCAGTTTTCGGTCCGCCCGATTGGATACCGCCTCATCAACGCATTGACGCCAGATTTCAAGCTCCTCGGCCGACAAAAACCCGTCAATAATCACATAACCCTTCTCTCGATAAAACCCGATTTGTTCTGCTGTCAGTTCATGTTTCATAAGCCAATCTCCTCTTCAATGACCCTTTTTTACCAGATCGCTGCGATATTTTCAGCAGTGCGCCAGGCCAATGCCATAATGGTTTCTACTGGATTAAAACCGCCATTGGTCACATGAACCGAGCCATCGGCGACAAAGAGGTTGTCATGGCTGTGTACACGACACCATTCATTGACCACCGAACTGGCTGGGGCTGCGCCCATGCGACAGGTGCCTGCCTGATGCTGCCCGCCGGACAAATAGCGTTGCGGCCGCCGGCCCCATACCTTGGTCGCGCCTGAAGCCAGCAGCCACTGCTTGGCACGTTCGTGCATGAAGGTCGCGGTGCGCACGGTTTCGCTGTGGGTTTTGCCCGAAAGATGCGCCACGGGTATCCCATAGCGGTCTTTCAGCTTGGGGTTGACGGTCACGCGGGCATCGGGATGCGGAATCTCTTGCACGGGTCCCTTAATGTCGTTAATTCGGCGGTAGTTTTCGCGCATAAACCGCTTGGCTTTCAAGCCCCAGCGCGGCACATCCGCAGGATAATCGCGCTTCCAAAAGATAACCGGCAGCACAATATCCTCATCGGTCAGCATCCCGCCGCCAATGACATCCTCATTGCCATGGTTAAACTCGCAGGTGGCGACAGAGGCTCCAGGACCTAGGCCATCGTA
This sequence comes from Anaerolineae bacterium, assembly GCA_034421915.1. Lineage (GTDB taxonomy): Bacteria > Chloroflexota > Anaerolineae > Aggregatilineales > Phototrophicaceae > UBA6055. Next base: position 7,657 of record DAOUKA010000170.1, on the reverse strand, counting down.
CATCACCTGCGGGAACAAGCCCACCGCGCCCGGATAATAATGCCCCTGCAAATGCCGGCCCACCTGGTCGCTGCTGTTGCCGATGCCCTTTGGCTCTTGTGCGGTTGCCGAGTTCAGCAGCAGGCGAGCGGTTTCGACTGCGCCGCAACTCAAGACCACCACATCCGCCTCTTTGACCGCCAGCTGCCCGGCGGCGTCCACATACTCCACACCCGTAACCTGCCCTTTGGCGCTGGTAGCAAGTTTTCTGACCATGACTTCGGTCTGCAACGTGCAGTTCCCTGAACTCAAGGCACGCGGTATCATCGTGTTCTGGCTGCCGTTCTTGGCATCCACGGGGCAGGCAAAGCCAACGCAATGCTGACAGTGAATGCAGGCGGGACGGTTATGATAGGGTAGGGAATTAATCAGGCGCGGCACCCGCACCTGCTGCCAGCCCAAGGCTTCCAGGCCTTGACGATGAACCGATGATTTGTATGGCAAGCGCAAGGCAGGCATCGGATAATGCCTGTCATAGGGGGGCAGATGCGTCATCGTCTGATGGTCGCCACAGATGCCGATTTCCCATTCGACCTTCTCGTAATAAGGCAAGACATCCTCATAACCAATCGGCCAATCGGCGAGGGAGCTGCCGGCGGGTGTTCCGTACAGACTTGCCATGCGGAAATCTTGTGGCATGAAGCGCCAGGCCTGTCCGGCATAGACTCGCGTGCCGCTGCCAAGACAGGCAGCGTTGTTTTGATAGCCTGGCTCATGCGGACGCAGCACCCGGCCATCCTCGCTGCTGCGCGGATTGCCCTCAATATCCGGCCCGGCATTGTGCCCATAATGCGACATTCGCTGATTGCGCAGGTGGTCTCGTCCGACCGCCTCAAATGACAGCGCGCGGCCCCGTTCCAGCAACAAGACGGATTTGCCCGTTTCAGCCAGCACGGCCGCCGCGACGCCACCACCCGCGCCCGAACCGACCACAATGGCCTCATAATCGCTCATCCGCGCACCTCGAACCCAATCATCTCCCATGCGATTCCGTCTTTGTTGCCGCCATTGCCTGGGTCGCTGTAAAATCCCTCGCCGCAATGCTCGACAATTTGCCCGAAGAAGGGTGCGGGGGCGATTGTCCAAACCGTCTTGACCTGCGCCTGTTCGATGGCTTCGAGCAGCTGCGTGCGTTCAGCCAGGCTCAACTCGGCAAAGGATTGCTGACAGGCGGCGCGGGCTTCGGCATCCAGCGCCGTCAGCCATTGGGCATAGGCTGGGAGGTGCTCGGCCAAATCGCCGTCAAATTGCCTGAACAGATAGTCGCCTACCCCAGCTTCCCATCCAGACGGATAATCATCGGCGGGGATAATCGTATTCACCAGCGCCTTCAAGGTGCTGATATGCCCTTCGTCCAACATCAGAGCGCCTCGCTGGATACAATCAGGCGGGCTGGGATGTGAATGTTGTATTGGGGGGTCTGGCGACCGCGTCGTTGTACAGGAAGCATTTCACGCTCCGCCCTTCATGGATGACACTTGGCGGTATGTTGTCGTGGCAGATATCCATGACCGCCGGACAGCGCCCGGCAAACTTGCAGCCAGTGCGCGTATATTCATCGGTCTCGATGACAGCCAAGTCGATTTTTTCGTTCCAGGCCTCGCTGGTATGGATGCTGGGGATGGATGCCTTGAGATTTTGGGTATAGGGATGCAATGGATTGCCCAGCACCTGCTCGGTCGAACCCATTTCGACAATCCAGCCGCGCAGCATGACCGCAATCCGATCTCCGGCATAAAAGGCTGTCGCCAGGTCATGGGTAATATAGATGACGCTGACCTCATTGTCGGTTTTCAGTTTGCGAAACATATTGACAATCGACATCCGCAAGGAAGCATCCAGCATAGAGACGGGTTCATCGGCGACAATGAGCGAGGGTTTGGTAATCAGGGCGCGTGCAATCGCCACGCGCTGCGCCTGACCGCCGGACAACTCGTTGGGGTATCGACCAGCGATTTCCGCCAGCGTCAAACCGACTTCGCTCAAGACCGCGTTGATGTATTTAGGGGCATCTTTTTTGTGAGCAGTCATTTTGTAATTATTAACAGTCTCATAGAGATAGCTGTCAATCTGTTTGAGCGGGCTAAAAGCAGCGAAGGGGTCTTGAAACACTGGCTGAACTTCTTTATAGAACCAGGACTTCATCTCGCGCTTGCTAATATCGTTGATGACTCGGTCTTTGTAGCGCAGGATGCCTTGGGATGCGGTTTCCATACCCAGCACCATCTTCGCCAGGGTGGTCTTGCCGCTGCCGCTCTCACCGACAATGGCAAAAATCTCGGGTTTGTCGGAATCAATGGTCATCGAGGCGTGGTCAACCGCATGAAACTCTTGCGTGCTAAAGCCCTGCCGAATATGAAAAACCTTGCTCAGGTCTTCGATTTGCAGCAGGGGCGCATCCCCCATTGGAGAGGAGGTCGGTTTTAGTTTATGCTGGCTCATAGCGCAATTCCTCTTCGACAACATGACAGGCGGTGCGGTGTCCGGGCGCAATCTGGATCAGATTGGGGTCAATCGTATGGCAGATGTCCCTGGCAAGCGGGCAGCGCTGATGAAAGCGGCATCCTGCTGGCGGCTGGTCTAATGCTGGCGGCCGCCCTGGAATGCTGACCCGTTCCTCGCGGGAATCCAGGCTGGGCAGCGAATCAATCAGGTACTTGGTATAGGGGTGCCGCGGGCTGTTCAAGATGGTCGCGGTATCGGCTTCCTCGACCAGCTTGCCGGCATACAATATCGCAATTCGGTCAGCCAGGTTGGCGTGAACGCCCATGTCATGTGTAATCAAAACCAGGGTGCTGCCCTCTTTTTGCTGAACTTCCTTCAGCATTTGGATCACACCGCGCTGCACGACGACATCCAGGGCGGTGGTGGGTTCATCAGCGAAAACGAGCTTGGGCCACAAGATGGTCGCCAGCGCAATCGTCACCCGCTGGCGCATCCCGCCCGACAGCTGATGCGGATAGGAGGCCAGCACCTTTTCGGGCAGGCCCAAATCACGCAGGTACTCGGCTGTCATCTTGAAGGACTCCCGCTTGGTGACCATGCGGTGAGCGCCGATAAAGTCATGGAAGGTATCGCGGATGCGGCGCACCGGATTCAAAACGTGCATGGAGCCTTGCGGGATATACGAGATTTTATTCCAGCGCAAATCCTGCTGTTGCTCTTCGGTTATATCCGCCGCCGGTATGGTCTCGCCATCCAGATAATAGGTGATGTCCCCGCCGACAACCGTCAGCGGCGGCTGATACGACCCCAGCAGAACTTTTAACAAGGTGGATTTGCCACAGCCGGATTCGCCGGCGATGCCATAAACTTCGCCTTCCTGTATCTGAAGCGAAATGTCGTCTACCGCCTTGACCGTGCGTTCGACGCCATAAGCCTTGGCGATGTAATAGGCTTTGAGGTTATTGGTTTCGATAATCGTGCCCACCTCTTATTCCTCCTTGCCAAACGCCGGTTCGGCTGAAGCGGCATGCTGCACCTCGAGCCGAGCCAGACGCTTACGCGGGTCGAGATATTCGCTCAAGCCAATGGATATCAGATAGAAGCCCAGCACTGTGAGGATTGTCGCAACAATGGGTGCAATCAAGACCCAGGCGCGGGACACCCATAGTGACTGATAATAATTGCCCCAATAAATCATTGTGCCGATGGTCGAGCTGTTGAGGTCGGACAAACCGAGATAGGACAGGGTAATCTCAATGCCGATTGAAAAGAGAAAGCCGCTGATGATATCCGCCAACATAAAGGGAATGATGAAGGGCAGGTGCTCGCGAATCACAATCTTGACCGTACTCATGCCACTGAATATGGCAGTATGGGTGAAGTCGCGCTCGCGCAGGCTCAAGACCTGGGCGCGGTAGCGTTTCGATGGATAAGCCCAGTCAAACAAGCCAATCAATATGCCCAGCGAATAGATGGTCATGCTTCCGCGCAGGATGACGCCGATCAATATAAGCAAGGGTAATCGGGGGATGACGATGACACTTTCGACGATGGATTGGGTGACGCGGTCAAATGTACCGCCTATGTAGCCGGAAAGCATGCCCAGCACCACGCCGATGCCGCGCCCAATCAGGACTGCGATGCCGGAGATCATGAGGGTATTACGGATGGCGAAGGTCATCGTCCAAAAGACGTCTTGACCTTGTGATGTCGTGCCGAAGATGTATTGGGCCGAGGGCGCTTCGTTGCGCTTCACTTTACGGCGCAGCCTATCCTCTTCATAGGGAGAGAAGAAAGAAAGAACCACCATTATAGCGACCAGCAGCATGATGAGCGAACCGAAGCGAAATGAGGGGCTAAACTTGAAAAGATCTCGTATAGTTGTGAACATGGCTGCCTCCCTATCGCAGGCGGACGCGCGGATCAAAGACGGGATAGAGCAGATCGATGACAAGCGACGCGGTGGCGATGCCGACTATCGACAAGAGCGTGATGCCCATGATGACGTTATAGTCGCCGTTAAAGATCGCGTTATAGGTTACGAAGCCGATGCCCGGATAAGCGAAAAAAACCTCGGTGATGAGCGCACCCTCAAAGATAGCGCCTAATGAAAGCGCCAGGTCTGTTACTTGTGGCAGCATGGTATTGCGAGCGACATAAAACAGGATGATTTTGCGTTTTGGCACGGCCGCCAGTTCAGCATACTGCACATAATCGCTGGCAATTTCAGTGGCTGTCAGCGCCTTGGCCATGATGAAACGGAAAGATGTTGCGCCAATGACAATCGAAAGCGCCGGCAGGAAACCGAAATAAAGCAGGGTACTGATATATTCCCAAGTGAAGGCTGGTTCCCCGCGCGAACCCCCCACAAGCGGAAACCATTTCAGCCAAGCAACAAATATAAACAGGAGGATATAGGCGATGATGAGATAAGGTATCGGATAGACAACAACCACGATCCGTTCAAGGATCTTCGCCCAGTTTCGATTATGGTAGTAGCCAGCCAGCGCGCCCAGAAGCACACCCGATACCCAGGATATAATCGTCGCTGTGGTCAACAGTCCGATCGTCCAAGGCAGGGAGGTGGCGATGATATCCGAGACGGGGCGCGGGAAACTCCCAAAAGAGGGGCCAAGATCGCCTTGCAGCAGGCGCGACCAGAAGCTGATATATTGGTCCAGCAGGCTGCCATCCAAACCATAGAGGTCGTTCATTGTAGCACGCATGGCAACCACCGCCTGCGGGTCCATCGTCTGGAAAGCCGTCATACGTGCAATCATTTCGTCAACCGGATTAATCGGCGACAAGCGGGGAATCAGGAAAGTTATCGATATGCCGATAAAAATCACAACAACCCATTGAGCGATGCGCGGGAGGATATACGTTCGCAATAAATTCATTGGCTAAACCACCGCTAATTTCAAAATGCGTTCCCAAAGGCGGGGAAGCAAGGGAGGGAAAACCCCTCCCATACTCCCTATTGTACAACGCTGCAACGAAGAACTTGCAATGCCTAAGTGCTGGGTGTCAAATTCTGAATGGCGTATTTGCCACCCTGGAACCAGTACAAAGGTTGATAATTCGGATTTTCTGCCGTTGGGAAGCCCGTCCAGTAACGTTCGTCCCAGGTGACAAACTTCTTGAAAGCGATGGCGGTGATGTCGAACATGTTCTCTACCCAGTTTTGCAGGTAGGCGATGCCCAGAGCCACATTTTCCGCCTCTTGATCTACCGGATTGACCCCTTCCATAGCCTCAATCAACTCATCAATCCGATCATCTCGCAGACGCCGTACCGAATTGCCACCCAGCGGACGATAATCTTCGCCAACCGGAGCATAATACCTGGAATGGTATCCCTGAATTTCGGGCCACATATCGCCCGATGCCAGCGCGAAGCTCGTCCAAGGCGTGCTGACCTCGTAAGTGCCAACAAAGTGGTTCTGGTCCCAGGGGTTGCGGTCGAGCGTGGTGAATTGGATGTCAACCCCAAAGTCCGACCACATATCGGCGGCAGCCTGCCCCATGCGATAAGCATCATTCTCACTTGGATCCGATTGTATCTCCAGCGTCCAAAGCTCGCCATCCGGTGTCAGCCATTTGCCATCGCCGCCACGGCTCATGCCGGCTTTAAGCATCAGCTTCTCGGCAGCGTCAGTGTCGAACTTCCACCAGCCAGAGCCGAAAACCGCACGAGGCTCGCCCGGTACGGTGTGTCCCTGATCTTCTGCCCAGGCGGCAATCTGGTCAGGGACAGTCGGGTCATAGGGGTCGTACATCTCGCCGTCGCCCAAGTCGATTTGCAGGTTGGTGAGCCATTCCTCCATCGGGTCATGGTACAGCGCTTGCAGCTTGGCAGTCGGCGGCACCGGGAAGGGAGTCACCTTGGCGACGCCGCCAATGTATTCGGTCTGCAATTCAACGATATTAATCGCCAATGCCAGCGCCCAGCGCACATCTTTGCTCTGGACGACCGGATCGCCCTCATAGTTGAACACCATCTGGCGGGTGCTGACTTCATTGGGGTAGGCCCAGGGGAAGTCGGTGTACCAGCTGCGAGCGGTCGGCGCGTTATCCAGCGTGAATTCGAAGGATTCGATATCGACATCAAAGTAGACATCAAGCTCGCCGCGCGACATAGCAATCGCCTTCTTGATATTCTCGCCGCCATAGAAAATGCTGAGTGCATAGGGAGGCCCGACGTTGCCGGTGATGATGCCTGCCAGCGAATTTTCGGGGTCATCACGGCGCTTGAACAATTCCCAGTACCCGTTCGGGTCAGCCTCAACTGGCAGGTAGTTGCCCAAGACGACGACATCTGGCGCTTCCCAGACCCAGGCGCCCAGATTCTGTCCCTCATCCAATTCCATGGCTGCCGCTTCGACAACGTGCTGAGGCATCATATAAATACCGTTCCAGCGCGATTCAAACAGCGTGTGAAAGCGCGGATTCGAGCGGCTCAGTGTGAACTTGACGCTGTAATCGCCAGTCTTTTCGGCCTGGACATCAAAATCAACCAGCTGCGCATGCCAGCCGCCCTGACCCAGTTCCGGATTGGCTTTGATGGTCTCGATAGTGAATACCAAGTCATCGGCGTCAAACTCTTCGCCATCGCTCCAAAGCACACCCTGACGCAGATCAACCGACATTTCGGTGAAGTCATCGTTGTACATGGGGTCGGAAACTGCCATCGCGTGGATGAACTCGCCCGTTTCCTGGTCACGATTCCACAGCGTCTCCAGCATCAGCGCATGGTGGAAAGGCGTTGAGCCGCCAATCCGCCAGACATTGAAATTGTTCACTGTTTGCCAACGGAAAATCTGGTCGAAAACCCAAAGGTTCTCACGACCGCCCGGCACTTCGACCGGCAAACCTTGCGGTTCCTGCGCGAAACCGACCAGAGTTGGCACTGTGAGCAGCACCAACAAAAACAAAAGTACAAACTTCCTGGCCATAGGTATATCTCCTTATGATAATAATATACATTATTAAGAGCGTCTGTGTGACGCTCCTCATTCACTGTGTCCCTGGCACGGCGGCGGTCGAAGCCCGCACGACCAGCCGCGGTGTCAGTGTAATCGGCTCGGGCGCATCCCCCTGGATAATCGCCAGGAGCATATTCATCGCCAGCCGGCCCCATTTGGGAAGCTGATGATTGATGGATGTCAGCGGGG
>DAOUKA010000169.1:0-3673 GCA_034421915.1 Anaerolineae bacterium | reverse complement strand
GCAGCAAAAGGCTTGACCTGCGGCGCAATCCCGTTACAATAACGGCATATCGGAAAAGGAAGGCGATATGAACCTGGTTGATTATGGGATGATTCTTGTTCGGCGCGGCTGGATGATCATTCTGCTGGCGGTGATCGCGGCGGCGGCGGCTTTCCTGTTCAGCCGTCAGCTGGAGCCGATCTACCGCGCCACCCAAAAAGTGCTGATTGTCCCCAGCCGCAGCGACTTCGGCCTCACCCAGGCCGCCATCCAGATTCTCAACAGCCATGTTGCCTATCTGGACAGTTCGCTGCGCGCCGCCCAGGTGATTGACCGCCTGCAGCTGGATATGACCCCCGGCCAGCTGCGCTCGGATGTGACCATCGCCGCCGACCGCAACAGTCTGGTCATCCAGATCGATGCCGACCACAAAGATCCGGGCGAAGCCGCTCGCATCGCCTCGGCCTGGGGGGGGCTGCTGGTGGAATATCGCAATGAGCTTAACCAGCAGGCAAGGCGCGAAGACCGCGTCGAAGCCCGCTTGCAGGACAATCCGCTGCCCTTCCGCGCCAGCCCCAACGTGACCATCAATACGCTGGTCGGTTTGATCGCGGGGGGTTTTGTGGGCGCGATCATCGTCTTTGCGCTGGAATATCTGGAAAGCGGCATGGTGCGCCGCCGCGAAGATGTGGAATCCTCTGTCGGTCTGCCGGTTCTGGCGGCGGTTCCGCCAAGCGATTAGGGCGCCTCGCCAGCGAGGATTTTGGCCAGTTGATGGCTGTCGATGTTGCCGCCGGAGACAACGCAGACGACCTTGCCGTCACCGCCTCTGCCCGCCCAGGCCGCCGCCAGCGCCGCCGCGCCCGCGCCTTCGGCAATCACCCGATGCCGCTCGGCCAGCAGCCGTATCGCCGCGGCCGTCTCGTCCAATGAAACCAGCAGCGAGCCATCCAGCAGGCGGTGAACCCGCTCCCACATATCCGGCAGGACGCTCTTTCCGCCAATTCCGTCGACGAAGCTCGCCTGATAATCGACTTCGACGGGATGCCCAGCCGACAGGGAGGCGGCCAGCGGGGCGGCCGTGTCCACCTCAACGGCATACAGCCGCGCAGTCGGCTTGAGGGCGCGGATGGCCGTAGCCACGCCCGCGCTTAATCCGCCGCCGCCATAGGGAATGAGGATGGCATCGACATCGGGCAAGTCGGCCAGGATTTCCAGCCCAATCGTGCCATTGCCCGCCATCACGCGCCGGTCGCTCACGGGATGAATGAACAGCCCTCCCGCCAGTTCATCATATTCGCTGGTGACGATGACCTGCCACCAGCGCTCAAAGGGCACTTTGATGATGACCGCGCCCAGCCGCCGAATCGCGGCCAGTTTGGTTTCGGGCGCGTGGTCAGGCACAACCACATGGCAGGGTATGCCCAGCCGCCGCGCGTGCCAAGCGACTCCCTGCGCCATATTGCCGGCGCTGGCGGTATAAACGCCCGGCGCCAGTTCCTCTTCGGATGCCAGCGCCAGCGCATTGCCCGCCCCGCGCAGCTTAAAAGAGCCGATGGGCTGCAGATTTTCCAGCTTCAGGTAAATCTCGGCCGCTGCGCGGTCGTCATTGAGGCGAATCAGGGGCGTGCGGATGACGGAATCAGCGATGCGATGGGCGGCCGCCCGAATCTCGTCCAGCGCGATGGGCTGTTTCATGCTAGGCATCTACCGTAAATTCAGCCAGCACATCCGCATCCACATCCACGCCCAATCCGGGCGCAGTCGGGACAGCCACCGCGCCATCCTCCACCCGAAACCGCGGCGTCGTCAGCCTGTCGCGCAGTGGATTCTCCGAGCAGTCCATTTCCAGCAGGGGCTGCGGCATGCGCAGTCTGCCCGGCACGACATCGAGGGTGCTGACCAGATGCAAACCGGCCGCGAAGGCGATGCCAGTCCCCCAGCTGTGCGGGATGACATTCGTCTGGAAGACGTTTGCCAGCGCGGCAATCCGCTTCACCTCGCTTAGCCCGCCAGCGCCGCAAATATCGGGCTGCGCAATGTCAACGCACTGCTGGCTCAGCAAATGTCGAAAGCCCGCCGCCAGATATTCACATTCGCCGCCAGCGATGGGAATATCCGTCCTTTGGCGCAGCTCGCGGTAGCCCTCATAATCCTCGGGCGAAAGCGGCTCCTCGAAGAAGCGGATATTCAGCGGCTCGACCTGCCGCGCAAAGGACAAGGCCTCGCTGCGCGAATAGGCATGATTGGCATCCACCATCAAATCGATCTCCTCGCCAATCGCCAGGCGCAGCGCCCGCACATGCCGCACATCCTGGGCGACGCCCAGCCCAACCTTCATCTTCAAGGCCCGGTAACCCTGGGCGACATAGGCTGTAGCTTCATCAATGAGCTTGGCCGGCAGGTCATCGGCCGCGGTAAAATACATGCCTGTCGCATAAACTTGGACTTTACCGCGCCGCTGGCCGCCCAAAAGAACCGACACTGGCTGATTCAGCAGCTTGCCCCGCAAATCCCACAGCGCAATATCAATCGCGCTGATGGCAGCCACCAAAACACCCCGCCGCGCATAATCCAGCGACCGTCGGTGCATCTTGCTCCAGATGGCTTCCACATGGAGCGGGTCTTCACCGATGACCAGCGGCTTGAGGTAATCGATGCCGGCCTGAATCACACCCGCCGGACCGTATCCTTCGCCCCAGCCATAGCTGCCATCCTCCGCAATGACTTTCACCAGACAAATCTGACGGATGTCAAAGCCGAACTGGGAAAAATAAAAGGGCGTTTCCAATCGCTGCCGGGCGATGCGGGTTTCGATGGCTTCAATCTTCATGCTTTTGCACTTTCAGTTTGTTTGCCCATGGCTTATAGTGTAACGAATCTTGTATTGTTTCGCGCCAGATTTGAGGAAGCCCATGCAAAGCATCGTCCACCCCCAGGTCAAGCCGGTTCTGAATCAACTGACCGCGGGTCTCAAGACGATTTTGGGCGACAAACTCATCGGCATCTATCTGTATGGCTCGCTGGTGACAGGCGATTTCGACCTCAGCGTCAGCGATTTGGATCTGGTTGCAGTTATAACAGAGGAGCTTGATGAGTCCAGCTTCGCGGCGCTGCATCAATTGCACCAGCGCGTCGTTGATGCCTGGCCTGACTGGGACAATCGGCTTGAATTGGCTTATCTTTCGCAGCATGGGCTGAAAACCTTCCGCACACAAAGGAGCAGAATCGGGATTATCAGTCCGGGTGAACCCTTTCATCAGATTGATGCCGGCAGGGACTGGCTTATCAGTTGGTATTCGCTGCGTGAAACCGGGGTGGCGCTTTATGGGCCACCGATCAAGACGCTGGTAGACCCGATTTCAAGCGCCGATTACATCCAGGCCGTGCAAGAGCATATCCAGATGTACCGCCATGCCGCGCAGCAGGTTGCCAGCAAGGCTTATTTATCTTACATCATATTAACCACAGTTCGGGGGATCTATACGGTACACAGAGGGCACCCAACATCCAAAGTCAAAGCGGCAGCCTGGGCAAAAGCGGCATATCCACAGTGGGCAGACCTCATCGACAACGCGCTAAAATGGCGCAGCAGCCCACAGGCAGACGCGCTCGCGCCAGATGACATCCGTCCACAAGTGCAGGCATACATCCATGATATGCTGAAACAGCTGCCCGACTAAAGATTCACCCT
>DAOUKA010000168.1:0-1612 GCA_034421915.1 Anaerolineae bacterium | reverse complement strand
CCGATTTCCCAATGTGGCTTGGGCTCAAATTCAAATTCGCGGAAGCGCCCCTGGGGTGGGTGGGGGATGTTATGCGCCTCGCTTTCAAAGACGGGGACGCTCTCATGCGGCAGATTTGGAATCCAGAGCATATTTTCCTCCAGTTCCGCCTCAATCCGCTTGATTTTGGCGAAGCTGCCATCAATCTTGATGCCCACTTGCTTTAACTCGCCAATCAGACCCGCAAATGCCATTTTGGGGTCATCGTCGGCCAAGGCTGGCGGGTCTTTCGAGCCGTCCATCCATGCGCTGGCAGCCTCATAATCCGCCTGCTTGAGCGCGGCGGCGGCGGCGGTGGCGCGGACGGCTTTTTCCGCATCCGTCATTTTTTTGTTCCCGCGCAGCTTTCCCATCGCCCGGTTGAGCCTGTTTCGCGCTGCCTGCGCCCTTTCGGTCTGTGTCCGTATCTGACGCCGCTGGGCGTCCAGTTCAAGGATTGCGTCGATGCGTGCCAGGGCGGTCTCATCGTAAAGTTTGGCTAGCTGCTTCTTGACCCAATTCGGCTTTTCGCGGATAAGTGCAATATCAAGCATAGTTCATTCGTCTCCTGTCAGGTTGTCATTGTCGCTGCGCTGAGTCATCGTCTCTGGGCTTGCGGCTTGCCATGCACCGCAGGCAATGGATGCCCGCTCGAAGCGGTGCATGGCGCTAAGAGTCGGCTGTGGACTTGGAGGAGGAATCATGCGCTTCGTGCGCCCAGGCGGGAGCATCATCTGGCAGCGGCCCGCGGATGTCTTTGACCAGCCTGCGCCCGGCAATGACAATGCCGACAGCGATATTGACGATGACAAGGATGTCAAATGCCGCGGGTGTCATAAAATCCATCTTGGTCTCCGAGCAGTCTGCCGCGCCAATGCACGGCCCGCGCCCTCATCATAAATCAAACCCGCCCCGCTTTGCCAGTCACAGATTGGCAGGCGGGGACAGCGACTTCCAAAAATCGGCAAGCGACAGGGCCTCCAATTCGTTATGGACGCGGTAAAAGCTCTCGTCAGTCATCACATACAGCGCCCCGTCAAATTTTTTGCGGAGATTTTGCAGCCCCGCCAGCGAACCCGCCAGCGCATTCGCCATCCGAAATTCAACCCCAACCTTGACCGCCGGCAGATAAAGCCCAATTCGATGTTTTTTGCCGTCCACTGGATAATCGAGCCGATATTCATACCCCCTGACAGCGGCATCCAGCATCAGCTGGCTGCGCAAATCGGCTTGGGAAGGGGCTTTGGCGCGCAAGTGCGGATAAAGCAGCACATCGCGAATGCTGTCCTGGTCGGTCAGCAGCATAACCAGCCGATCCACACCACTGCCGAAGCCGCCGTTGGGTGGCATCCCATAACGCATCGCCTGCAAGTAATCTTCGTCCAGCGGGGTGATTTCGTCGGATTCATCGGCATACAGACGTTTCGTTTCGACAAAACGTTCCTGCTGGTCGCGCGGGTCGTTTAATTCGGTGAAAGCGTTGCCCATTTCCATGCCGTGGATGAAAAATTCAAATCGTTCGGTATGCGTGTCGATATACAGCCGTTCTTTTTCATCGGTGACGGATAGGTCGCTTTGGATGCGTTTGGCAAAG
>DAOUKA010000167.1:0-1912 GCA_034421915.1 Anaerolineae bacterium | reverse complement strand
ATCAATCCGAAAATGACAGGGAGAGGATGAACGTCGAGAGGGGCTTGCGGGATGCAGCGGTTTTCGGTGTCCGCACAATGCACCCTTTTGATAGGGTATATTAGGGGTGTAATATAAGGAATGGATAGTGAGAGTGCCGATTCAAGCCTCGCAAGCCCAGGAGGAATGTCATGTTTAGCAAAAGGCCGCGGCTGATTCTGGCCGCTGTGATGATGGCTGCTCTGTGCCTCACCACCATTCAACTGGATTCCAGGCCGCTGTGGCTGGACGAAGCTGGGACCTTCTATCGGTCGCACTTGCCTATCCTTGAACTGATCGAGGACAGTGCGCGAAATAAACATAGCCCCTTTTACTTTTTGATGATGAAGGTCTGGCTCACCCTGGGGGACAGCGAGTTTTGGATGCGGTTCTTCTCGGTGCTGTGCTTTACGCTGACGGTGCCGGTTGTTTATGTCATCGGCTGCACCCTGAGCGGCCGGCGCGCTGGCTTGTATGCCGCCAGCCTGACGGCAACAGCGCCCTTTCTGATTCAAAATGCACAGATAGCCCGCATGTACACTATGCTGACCTTGTTTTGCAGCTTGGCGCTGATGAGCGTGGCGCTGCTCATCTCCAGACAGTCGGATCAGCCGCCGCCGGTGATAGGCGCGGGTCTGCGCCGCCTTTGGCGCGGAAAGGCTGTTCGGCTGTCAGCCATTAGAACTTTTGTCAGGGACGACGACCTTCTGTGGCTTGCGTATATTGTGGCTGTCCTTGGCGCGATGTTCACTCACAATACAGCCGCTGTGCTGCCGGTGGTGACGATGCTGATTTTTCTGGTGGCGATTGCCGCCGCGCCGCGGTTCAGATGGCTGCGGCTGCGTAATCTCGTTATCGCCAATCTGGTCGTACTGGCGGTGTATGCCTTCTGGATTCCCGGGCTGTTGAGCAACGCCGAGGGGATCAAGCAGTGGATGGGCTGGCCGGTTCCGACGACCTTGCTCAAGGTCTACGCCAACCTCTACTTTCCTGAAGTGGCTGTCGTGCTGGTAGCGCTGTGTGCCTTAGCTCTGTGGGGCTGGCGGCGGCGCCCGGACTGGAGATGGCTCGGGTTCATCCTGCTGGGGACAGCGGCGCTGCCGCTGATGCTGCTGGTCGTGTCGGCGGTCTTTCGCCCGGTGTTTTTCAATCGGACGATCATCTGGACGTCGATTCCGTTTTTTGTTGCTTGTGCGGCCGGTCTGGCGCGGCTGCCTGTGGGTCTGCGTTATCTGTTTCTGGCGGGGCTGCTGCTGGTCAACCTGTATGCGGTGGTGCGGGACTACAGCCGAGACATTTATGAACCCTGGGATGAGATGATGGAGGCGCTGGCTGAAGTGGCGGCGGATGAGGCTGCGGTCGTGTTATGCCCGCATCTCATTGTCCATCCCTTTAACTATTACTGGCGTGATGATGAGCGCGAGATAGCGGTATTCAGCAGAGTTTCGAATGAGGAGGCAGAACCTTTTCTGGAATCGGCTGGCGGGGAGGTCGAAGGGTGGCAGCGGGTGGGTGAGCGGCGCGATGTGGCGGGTCTGTTCGATGAATATGCCGCGCTATGGATGGCTGTCCGCGAGGATCACATTTACCACTACTGCGATGCGGCGGCCTTTCCCGAAGAGGAGCAGCTGGTTTCGGATCGCCGGTTTGGCCATTTCCTCAGACTGCTTGGCTACGCGCGGCATGCCGAGGACTGATTATAGGGTTCCTGGGGGATACATGGTAGACTTGAGGGACTTGTCGTTGAAACTCTAGGGAGGCCATTTATGGGTGAGAATTTGACCTGTGCGGCGGAATCGCGCCTGATGAACGAGTCGCTTGGCGGCACTTTCAAGCCGGCCGATGTATTTTTCCTGATTGAAAGCAAGGCGGCTGAATATGGGGGGTGGCAAAG
>DAOUKA010000166.1:0-1875 GCA_034421915.1 Anaerolineae bacterium | reverse complement strand
TTTGTTTCCCGCGCTTGCAGGGTGTCCTCGGCGCGGACGGCATAGCCATCCATCGCGGCGCAATGATAATGAGGAGATGACAGGCGGGCGCGTATCGGTGCGGCCGTTACGCGCGACAGCGCATCTGCCAATGGGACTGGTTCACCTGGCAATGCCTTGGCTCGCCCGGCGCTTTCGAGTGCCTGTGCCAATTTTGCCTGTGCCTCTGCCAGTGGAATATCCTCAAGATAAATATGACGTTTGGGCATGTCGCGCCTCGTTAGCTAGAACAGAATCACGTCAATCAGGGTGCCGGCGGCCAAGCCGCTGGAGTTCAATGGCACACGTAGCAGACCATCCGCCTGAATCAATGTGAAAATCAGATTGGATTTGCCAAAAACAGGTTCAGCGACCGGGTGATTATTGCCTTCGTATTTCAACCGTACTGCCACCCAATCCTCTCGCCCAGTGACGGATGCGACGTGGAGCGATAAGGTGGCGCGGATGACCCGCGGTGGGGGTACAGCCTGTCTAGTATAGCGAGCGATTAAGTTGGGCAAAATCTGCTGTGCCACCAGCAGCGCTGATACCGGATTGCCCGGCAAGCCGATAACCGGTTTGTTATCACAGACAGCGAGGATAGTGGGTTTGCCGGGTTTGGTTGCCAAGCCATGCTGCAAGACCCCTGGCTGACCTAAATGGTGGATGACATCGCGGGTATAATCCCGTGCCGAAACCGAACTGCCCGCGCTTAACAGCAGGATATCGGACTGGGCAAATCCATTATTGGCTGCTCGTCGATAATCATCTAGGCTGTCGCTAGCGATCCCCAGCTGAATCGGCTCTCCCCCGGCCTGTTCCACCAGAGCGCTCAGGATATAGGCATTAATATCGCGCACCTTACCGGGCGGCGGCGTGATTTGCGGCGCGACCAATTCATCTCCGCAACTGAGGATGCCGACTCGCGGGCGGCGAATCACCTCAACTTCGGTCATGCCAACTGCCAGTAAGCCGCCGATGTCCTGCGAGCGAATCTGATGATGACGCTGTAAGATGACCTCGTTTTTTGCCACATCCTCGCCAGGCTGAATAACATTCTCGCCTGGCGCCACTGCCTTGAGGACTTCGATTTCCCGCTCGCCAGCAGCCTGTACATACTCGACCATAACCATCGCATCGGTGCTGTTGGGGAGCATGCCGCCAGTGTGAATCTGAACTGCCTGCCCTTGACCGACAGGAATGCTTGAGACATCCCCCATCTTGACTTCGCTGATGACCTCTAAAAACGCCGGCAAAGATTGGCTGGCGCCGAAGGTATCCCGTGCGCGAAGGGCATAACCATCCATCGTACTTTTGCGGAAAGAAGGGATTTGTTCGGGTGAAAGGATGTCGCGGGCGACAACGCGATTGAGGGCGGCGGCTGTGGGCAAGGTTTCCGTTTGTGACGTGGGCTGCCAATGGGCATCAAACAATTTTAGCGCTTCCGCAACTGGCAACACTTGAAAAAATTCGGGCGAGGGCATGGAGACTTACTTTCTTAATCTGAGACTATGCTACTATTATTATAGTGTATACAAGTTTTAACAGGATATGAGCTATGCCTATTGTCCTCAACAATATGAACGGCGATGATGAACCTTTTATCTACTTCAGTGAAGCAGAAAAAGAACAGCTACCCGATTCGGATGCGGTGCTTCATATCCTTATTGCCGCTGCCAGACAATGTTACCGTTTTCTGAATCCTGCCAAACCGGGGATGAATGAGCAGATTTGCTACACGCACTACACGCATAGCAACAACTGTGCCTTTCAGGTCATACAACAGATGAACCGTGTGGGTGCTGTGGATCTTGAAGCCTTGTATGCTACGATTGACATACTGCATATTGAAGACAC
>DAOUKA010000165.1:0-67152 GCA_034421915.1 Anaerolineae bacterium | reverse complement strand
ACGGAATATCGCAGTGACTCGCGTTTCCTGAACCCGGACGAATTGCCCGGCGCCAACAAGACCGCTTTCTTGGGCGGCGCCGGCAACTACTTCACGATGTATGACCCGATTCACCCCATGTACTCCGCATTCGATTCATTGTGGAAGCAGGAATTGGGCGAAGTATGGATTGGCGCCGCCACGGCCGAAGAAGCGATGGCACGCATCGCCGACGAGGTCGATTACATACTCGAGAACATTCAAGACTACGAATAATCTATTCAGGTGGGCATATACTGTTATATGCCCACTTCCTTTTGGGGACAGTCTGATGAAACAATTGATGACACTTGCCTGTTTAAGCCTGCTGCTGTGCTTGAACATTCAGGCGCAATCGGACGCAATCCAGTATTATGTCAGTCCCGATGGGGACAACAGCAGCAGCGGCCGAACGCCTTCAAGAGCTTTCCGCTCGATACAGCATGCCATTCAGCTGGCGCAGCCAGGGGACACCATCCACCTGCTGCCCGGACACTACTATCAAGATGTCAATACCATCCGCGATGGCTTGCCGGGCAAGCCCATCACCATTGTCGGCACTTCCAATGCAGTCGTTCATGGCCTGGCAAGCAATCGGATTTTCCAGGTGCATCACGATTACATCACTTTAACAGGATTTACCATAGACGGGCTTCGCCGAAATGCCGAACCGAATCGTATGGGCGCGTTTCGTGAGAAACTGCTTTACATCATTGGTTACGATAAACGCGATGGCGTGCATCATTTGCGCGTTCTAAATATGACCTTCCGCAATGCCGGCGAAGAATGCGTCCGCCTGAAATACTTCGCTCATCATAATGAAATCGCATACTCGACCTTCCATGACTGCGGCATCTGGGACTTTGTATTCGATGCGCATGGAGTTGTTGGCGAGGCCGTATATATCGGCACTTCAAGCAAGCAGTGGGACATCAATCTGACGATTGAACCCGATGTGACCGCCCATAACTGGGTTCATCACAACGTCATCAATACACAGGGGAATGAATGCGTGGAGGCCAAAGAAGGCACCGAGCATAACATCATCGAATACAACCTCTGTACCGGGCAAAAAGATCCCAATTCAGGCGGGATTGTTTCGCGCGGCTTTGCCAATATCATTCGTTACAATGAAATTTATGATAACACGGGCGCTGGCATTCGCTTGGGCGGGCACATGGTCGACGGCGTTCAGTATGGCGTGGAAAATCAAGTCTATGGCAACATCATTTATGGCAATCAGGCGGGTGGCATCAAGTTTGTCGTTGATGGTCAGGCAGTTGTCTGTGATAACCAACTCTGGAGCAATGCAATCGGGGACAGCGCGGGTGAATTCGGCAGCAATTATAACCCCAGTCAGCCTTGTGAATTAGACATGGATAGCAAGGGTATAGATCGGGATTCAGAATAGTAACCCAGTTTGACCGAGATGCGCTTTGCTATCTCGGCAATTTTTAAGCCATAGGTTGAAATCATCGTTTCATCAAGACGGGACAAGGGAAACGAGACACTGACCGCCGCAACAGGTTTGGCTGTATGGTTGCGTATCGGCGCCGAGATGCAAAGCCCGCCTATTTCGTTCTCCTCGCGTTCAATCGCATAACCCTGCTCACGAAAAATCTTGAACTGCTCTATCAATACCTCGACATTTGTTATGGTGTTCGGTGTCATGGATTCAAGCTGATAGGATTCAAGGAGTTCCCGCGCCTCACAGGAAGGCAAATGGGACAAAATAGCTTTGCCAAGCGCAGTGGAATGCACCCAGGCGCGTTTGCCGATATGATTGCGAAATCCAAGGTTCTTGTCGCTGAGCAACCTTTCGATATAAATCACTTGATTGTCTTCACGTATGGCCAGATTGACACTTTCTGTAGACCAGTCGCGCAGGTGTTCAAGTTCGGGCATGGCGATTTTACGAATTTCGATTTGATCCAATAACACAGCCGCGCGTTCCACCAACTGCAAACCAAGACGATAGCGCCGATTTTCAGGATTCTGTTCAATGTATCCATTGCGCTGCAATGTATAGACTAAGCCGAAGACGGTGCTCTTGTGCAGGTCAAGCGCTTTTGCGATTTCGGTGATGCCCAACTCCGGCGTTTGCCCGCCGAACAATAACAAAATGTCCAGGGCGCGTTGAACCGAGGTGATGATTCGAGGGTCTTTCTCTTTGTCAGTCATAGGCACATCTCCACCGTCTTGCATCTCCCTATACTATAGCAGATGTACAGATAGATAACGAAGTGGGCTTAATCATGCTTCATTCCAGATTGTGCCTGCCTTGACAGATTATGTCTTGCCTGCCGAAGGCTGTATGTTATGATTGCGGCGATTGTGCGTAGCCAATATGTCGTCAAAATCATCGTGCCTTATACATCCAACAATCAGCGGCAACCTCAACATTCAGATGTCGGACGTTCGATTTGGGGCGGCGCCCCGCTCCCGCCGATTCCGGAGCGCGTTCTCGACGGCATCCCCGGTTTCATCGCCTGGCTGGCGCTGCTGCTGTCGATAGCCAGCGCGGTCGCTTTTCCTCGAACACTTATGCTGACGGCGGCGCTGGTTGCCCTCTATTCGGCAATCCGATTCCTGTTGGCCGGCATCGCCAACGAAATCGGCAATCGCAAGATACGCGAATGGGAATCCATCAACTGGCATCAAAAGTATTGCGAGCGAAAAGATGAACATCAAGTCGATTGGGACGATGTTCATCATCTCATTATCATCCCCAACTATAACGAACCACTCGAGATTCTTAACCGCAGCCTCCATCAGCTAAAAAACCAGCACAATGCCAAAACCCAAATCTCCATCATACTGGCGATGGAAAGCAGCGAGCCCCAAAGCTATCGCAAGGCAGAACAGCTGCAACGGAAGTTCACCGGCCATTTTGCCAATATCTATTACACCGTTCACCCGCGCGGGCGCATAGGCGAGATGCAATGCAAGTCCGCCAATCAATCCTGGGCGGCCAGATGGTTTCTCGACAAAGTGATTGACCGCCAAAAGCTGGACATTGACAACGTGGTTGTCACAACCATGGATGCCGATACGCGCTGGCACGAAAAACACTTCGCCGCCCTGACCTATCATTTCACCATGAGCAAAGACCGCCATCTCACGTTCTGGCAAGCGCCCATTCGCTATCACGGCAACATCTGGCAAGTGAACCCGCTGATGCGAATTGTCAATACCTATGCCACCGCTTTTGAATTGGCTTATCTCGCCGCACCCTGGTGGATGGCGATGCCGATGTCATCCTACTCGCTCAGCCTGAAGCTGCTGGCGCAAAGTGGCAACTGGGATACGGATGTCATCGCCGACGAGTGGCACATGCTGATTAAAGCCTACTTTGCCACTGGCGGGCGCATATCCCTCCAGCACATCTTCCTGCCCTTTCTGGCAGATTCGACATCTGGCGCCAACATCTTCCAATCCATCAAGAATCGCTACAATCAAACGCTTCGCCATGCCTGGGGCAGCAAGGAAGTCGGGTATATGCTCGCCAAGCTGATTGAGAACCCGCATCTCCTGTCCCTCGATGCGCTCAAGCTCTTCTTCAGAATCGCGCACGATATTCTTTTGGCTGGCGCTGGCTGGATTATTCTGACGGTGGGGTCGCAGCTGCCGGTCTTGTTTCACCCGGAAATCGCGCCCATTCAACTGGACGGCCTGATTGCCTCCACCGACAGGCTGGCTTATGTCCTTGAAGGTTTCGCCGCCAGCCACCCTGCTTGGGCCCTGCTGGCGATTTCCAGCATCACCATGATTGTTTTGGTGATTGTCTTTCAATATCAGGATTATCGCATTCGGCCGCCCCGCGTCAGGCGGCTAACGGCTGCTGAAATCATTCAGGAACTGTTGAGCATCCCTTTTGTGCTGATTCTGACCCTGCTGGTGGTGGCGCTGCCAACGTTGGTAGCGCAGACACGACTGCTGCTCGGCATCCCCTTGCAATTTATCGTAACCGACAAATCCACCGACTAAGGCAGCGCAGGCACACGGAAACCCGATGATGTAGCTGCCGACAGCGATTTACCCTAGCAGCCGCAAAGCGGTTTCCATATCATAAATAATCAGGCGCGTCGAGATGACGCTAGGGAAAGGAAAGCCGCGATGGCGCTGGAACGGGTGCAAAAAATAATGGCGCAGGCAGACATCGGGTCACGGCGCAGCTGCGAAGACATCATTCGCGCTGGGCGCGTCAGGGTCAATGGCAAGGTCATCAAACTGGGCGCCAAGGCCGACCCGCAAAAAGATGCCATTCTTGTCGATGGCGAGCGCATCGCCACCGACCGCTTTGAACCGCGGTACATTGTCGTCAACAAACCCAAAGGCGTCCTGTCCACCAGCAAGGCATTGCCAGATGACTCCCGCCCCACCATCCGCGAGCTTGTTGAGGTGCCAGGGCACCTGTTCACCATCGGCCGCCTGGACGCCGACAGCGAAGGGCTGATGCTCTTGACCAACGACGGAGAAACTGCCAACCGCGTCTCTCATCCCCGCTATGAACACACCAAAACCTACAAGGTAACGGTCAAGGGCAAGGTATCGAAAGAAACGCTGGAGAAATGGGAAATCGGCATTTGGCTGGATCACAGCCGCACCGCAGCCTGCTCGGTGAAGGTTTTGGAGACCGCCAGGAGGTCGACTGTTTTGCGAATCGTCATGGTCGAGGGACGCAAACGCCAAATCCGTCGGGTCGCCTCTGTCTTGGGGCATCCAGTCATTCGGCTGGTTCGCACGCACATCGGCCAACTCGGACTGGGTACGCTGCGCAAGAGCGCATGGTATCAACTCAATGACCTTGAGGTTCAGGCAATGATGCGCCCGGCAGACGAACTCAGCGAGATAAGGCGCAAACGGCGCGAACGCAAGCGCAGGAAGGCGAAGTAAGGCGGCGCATGGCAAACGACATCAGCGTAGCGGACTTCATCGCGCGGCAGGCAGAATATGACCGAAAACGGCGGGTCTTGTACGCACTGCTGCGTGCCCTCGTGCCGACCTTTTGCAAGGTTGAGGTGAGCGGGCTTGAGAATGTACCGCGGCAAGGCGCGACCTCGTTGATGATTAACCATGTTTCCTATCTTGACCCCATTGTCGTCACCTACAGCATCCCCTTTCGCTATGTCATTTCCCTCTCCAAAGCCGAAAATTTTGACATCCCGCTCGTCAGCTGGTTCTTAAAACAATGGGGGAGCTACCCCATCCATCGCGGTGATTATGACCGCAAGGCATTGATGCAGACCATGGCCCTCATGCAAAGCGGTCAACTCGTTCTGATGGCCCCCGAGGGGACGCGGCATCCCGATGGACTCCTGCCCGCAAAAGACGGCTTGGCCTATGTTGCCACCAAAGCCGATGCGGTCATTGTCCCCACAGCGATTTGCGGCGCCAATGACTGGCGGCGGCGTTTTAAGCGCCTTCGCCGCGCCTATGCGCGAGTGGTGTTCGGCAGGCCCTTTCGCTTCTGCACAGACGGACAGCGGCGAATCCCGCGCCAGCAGCTTTCCCGAATGAGCGCCGAAGCCATGTATCAACTGGCACAAACCATCCCAGACAATTATGCCCACCTGCGCGGCTTCTACAGCGACATTGAAAACGCAAAAACGGATTACATCGAATTTGTCTAGGCATCGAGGCGGCGCTGCCCGATTTTATTCAAACTCGCCGCGCATAACTTGCATGGCGGTTTCCGCCCATGATTCCACAGCCAGCCCCAATTCGGCAAATCGCTCGTCTTGGGTCTGTCCGCGCCGATAGCGAATATAGATTTGCTGCAAGATAACCAACAGGCGGTAGATGCCCAGAACATGATAAAAACGTATGTTGGAAAGGTCGCGCCCGCTTTTCTGTGCATAGCGTTCGATGAGCTGTCTCCGCGTCAAAAAATCATAACCATTCAGCGGCATGGACGATACGCCCTTGACTTGCGGCGGGTCATCCGCCTGCGTCCAATATGTCAAGAGCGTTCCCAAATCAGATAATGGGTCGCCCAAGGTACACATGTCCCAATCCAGTACGGCAACCAGCCTGGAGGCATCCGCCGCCGCGAACATCGTATTGTCCAGCTTGTAATCATTATGCACCAAAGACGAATCGGCCGCGGCTGGTAAATGTTCCCCGAGCCAGCGATATATCTCCGTGACATGCGGGTTGTCATCGAGCTTTGCCCGCCCCCAGCGGCGATACCAGCCCTCGACCTGGCGCTGGATGAATCCTTGCGGCCTGCCAAGATTCTCCAATCCAAGCGCCGCGTAATCGACAGCGTGAAATGCTGCCAGGGCATCAATCAGCGCTTCGCTCATCTGGCGGGGCGCATCGGGAGATTTCGCATAATGTTCAGGCATGAAACGCCTAACAACCGTACCCTGACATCGCTCCATGACAATAAATGGCGCACCCATGACACGCTCGTCATCGCAAAAAAGATAAGCCCGCGGCGCATATTCAAAGACCTGGTGCAAGACCGACAAGACTTTGTATTCGCGCCCCATATCATGTGCCGAAGGCGCAACAGGGCCCAAGGGCGGCCGCCGCAAAACATAGGACTGCCCCCCGCCAAAGTCGAGTTGGTAGGTCAAATTGGCGGCGCCGCCGCCAAATTGCTTCACCGTCATCTTTCGGTCAGCGCCATCCAGCCTGCCCAACAAAAATTCAGCCAGGCGATGCTCATCAAAACGCTCATCCGGACGAACATCTATCAAATCCCGATTTTCTTGTGGCAGCATGGCATCCATTCCTGCTTGTTGCTCGATAGTTGTATCTTTCAAGCTCTCGTGCCAAAATCATCTTTGGCTTCAGTCTATCATAATCATCGAAAGCGAATGTCCCCATGGAACAAATCGGAACGGTCAAATTTGTGCAAATTCAGCAAAGCCCCCTTAAACTGCAACAGGCGGATGGCACGCGGCGATATAATCCGCAAGCGCTCGTTCGGCTGCATCGAATCAGATTAACCGCCCAGGGCATCGTCGGCCTCACCGACGCGAACGAAAGGATGCTGGATGTGCATCACAGCCAACATCCCCATTCGCGTTACCGCGGCGACAATTCAATCAGTCTGGGATTGACCGCTCACTACGACAAAATCCGCGCCCAACTGGGCGGTCATATCCGAGACGGCGTGGGCGGCGAGAACATCATCGTCAGCGGCAGTCGCATCCTGACCCCGCCTGATATGGGAAAGCGCATCGCTATCCGATCAAGCGCCAGCGATTCGCTGATTTATCTGGGCGCGGTCATGCCCATCCCGCCCTGCGAACCCTTCAGTCAATTTTTATGCGCCCGGGCATTAAGTCCGCAGGAAACCAAATCGACCCTGCAATTTTTAAGCGGGGGGATGCGCGGGTATTATATGGCATTGGAGACCGCAGCGCCCGAAATCATCATTCAGGCTGGCGCTGCGGTCTACAGCTGTCAAGCATGAAACATGCCGCATCCAGCCATGACGCGCCGACAGCGAACAGGTATGATAAGGATCCTGTCTGACGCAAAGAATCGAGTCGCCTTGAAAACAAAAAAAACCTTCCCCATCCTTGCCTCTTATCTCATTTTTATTGTCATTGGCATCGCTGCCGGCCTGCTCAATATCGCCTGGACTTTCATGCAGCCCACCTTTGGCGTTTCGCTTGATTCCCTGGGCACCTTGCTGACCGCAGCCATGCTGGGCGGTTTGATTGCCTCCTTTATGAGCGGCTCTCTGATTGGCAAATTCTCGATAGGCCCGGTACTGGTCGGCGGCATGATTTTCGCTGGTCTTGGCTTGCTCGGATATGCGATTGCGCCCGTCTGGCTCGCCTTGCTGGCGGTGGCATTTATGACCAGCATCGGCAAAGGCACGATAGACGCCGGCTTGAACAACTTCGTCTCGTCCAATTACAGTTCCAGCCAAATGAACTGGCTTCATGCCTGCTGGGGAATCGGGCTGACCATCGCGCCCACAGTCGTTACCGTTTCCGCCCTGAACCTGGAACAGGGCTGGCAGTTGAGCTATGTCGTCATCGGGCTGCTGGTGCTGCTGCTGGGGCTTGCCATCCTGCTCACGCTGCCGCAGTGGCGCATCAAAAAGACAAAGCGCAGCAGGCATGAAACAGAAAAAGGCAGAATCCCGATTCGCCTCACCCTGCGCCGTCCGATTGTCCTGATGAGCATTCTGCTGATGTTTGTATATGGAGGCGTCGAAATCGGCGCCGGGCAGCTTGCCAATACCCTGCTGGTCGAGGCGCGCGGCATCCCGCAGGAAAGTGCAAGCGCCTGGGTAAGCGCCTATTGGGGAAGTTTTACGCTGGGGCGCATGTTGATGGGATTGCTGGCGCTGCGAATCGGAGACAGGTGGCTGCTCAATGCCAGCTTCAGCCTGTCCATCTTTGGCGCGATACTCCTGTTAATCAATGTGAGCGAGGTCTTTAGCTTTGTCGGTTTAATGGGCATTGGCTTTGGCCTGGCGGCCATTTTCCCCATCTTGATTTCGCAGACCCCCGCGCGCGTTGGCATGGAACACGCCGCCAACGCCATTGGCTTTCAGGTTGGCTCGGCTGGTTTGGGCGGCGCTGTCCTCTCTGGCATCGCTGGGGTATTCGCTGAAAACCTGGGCATCGAAACCATCAGCCTGTCCATATTTTTGGGCGCTCTGGCTTCTGCCGGCATTTATCGATTCATCCTTTGGCAGGAATCCAAACAAACCCGCCCAACACTTCATTGAAGAAATGCAAAGGAATGCTTATGTTTGCGCTCAAGGAAAAAATCGGACAGATGATGATGGTGGGCTTCGACGGCAAAACCGCCCCGCCCCATATCCTGGAATGGCTCGCCAGCGGGCGAATCGGTGGCATCTACCTGTTTGCCCGCAACATCGAATCGCCAACACAAGTCAAACAACTCCTCGATAGCTGCCACGCCGCCGCAAAATACCCGCTTCTGGCTGGCATCGACCAGGAAGGCGGCATTGTCGCCCGTCTGCGGGATGGCTTTAGCGAAAGCCCCGGCGCTATGGCGCTGGCCGCCACCGGAGATACGCAGCTTGCCGAGGATATCGCTGGCATGATGGGACGTGAATTGGCTGCGCTCGGCATCAACTGGAATTTCGCGCCCGTTGCCGACATCGCGCACCATCCCGATAACCCCTCTGTTGGCACGCGCTCCTTCGGCGCTGACAAGCAGCTGGTCAGCGACTTCGTGACCGCCCATATACGCGGGTTTCAAGGCGTCGGCGTCGCCGCCACAGTCAAGCACTTTCCCGGACTTGGCAACACCATTATCGATACTCACGATGCCCTGGCTAAAGTCAGCGGCTCATTGGATTATTTGTACGAAACTGACCTGCTCCCCTTCCGAAGTGCGCTGAAAGCAGGGGTTGCCTGTGTGATGACCACGCACGTTATGTTTGAAGCGTTGGACAGCGATTACCCGACTACACTGTCGCCGATTGTCATCAACCGACTCCTGCGCGATGAGCTTCAATATGACGGGGCGGTCTGCACCGACTGTATGGAAATGAAAGCCGTTACGGATAGCTGGGAAGCCGGTGAATCGGCTGTTCTGGCGGTCTTGGCCGGGGTGGATATGCCGCTGTTTTCACACACACGCGCGCGGCAGGAAGCGGCTTATCATGCGCTGCTGGAAGCTGTCGAATGCGGCCGCATCCCTATCGAACGCATTGACCAGTCAGTTGCCCGCATCCAGGCGCTTAAACGCCGATTTGAGCAAAAAAATCCGCCGCCACTGTCTGTCATCCAGAGTGACGCTCACCAGTCGCTCGCCAGGAAAGCCGCACAAGCTGGCACGGTGCTGCTAAAACAAGGCGGGGCATTCCCGATACAGCCCGATGCTTCGCGCATCGTCTCGGTCGAATTTGCGACCCAAATCGTGTCCGATGCGGTGGAAGCGGGTTCATATTCCGGCTTTTCTCAATATATGCTGGAACGCATCCCGCGGGCGGAATGCCACATCATCAACCCCGCATCGGACTCAGCGCAATCTGCCGTGAACAAAATTGTTCAAGGGGCGGACATCGTTATCGTGGCGACTCGCAATGCGCATCTGCCGCCGCAGGCACAGCTTGCCCAATCGGTGATTGACCTGGCTGAGACAAGCATTCTTGTTTGTCTGCGCAATCCCTATGATGCGGCCGTTTTATCCGCCGCTGATGCCATTATCTGCACCAACGGAGACAGCAGACCATCGCTCCAGGCCGCCGTTGAGGCGATTTGTGGCGACTTTACACCGACAGGTGAACTGACCGTTAAGATAAGCTGAAATGGCGAATGTGAAGCTCGGAATTGACCGGCTGCAGCAAGACCAATACAGGCGCTTGCAAGGCAAGCGAGTCGCCTTGTTCACCAATCCCAGCGGGGTGAACGCCCACTTGCAAAGCAGCTATGACCTTCTTTGGCAAGCCGACAATGTTAATCTGGCTGTGCTTTTCGCTCCTGAACACGGCATTTCTGCTGCTGCCCAAGCTGGCGCCGCCATTGATACGGCGATTGACCCGCGTACTGGCATGACACTTTTCAGCTTGTACGGCGGCGGTTACAGCCCTTCGGCGGCGACCATGGAGCAAATTGACATCGTTGTGGTCGATATACAGGATGTGGGCGCAAGATATTATACTTTTTTGTGGTCAATGACCTACCTGCTGGAGGCCTGCAGCCAGCACCACGTCGAAATGCTTATCCTGGATCGTCCCAACCCCTTGGGCGATGTCATCCATGGCCCCATCCTGAACTCCAAATACGCCTCATTCATTGGGCGATTCCCGATTCCTGTCCAGCATGGCATGACTATCGGTGAAATGGCCTGGATGGTCAATGAAAAATGGCTGGCATCGCCGGCCTGCCTGAACATCATCAAGTGCCAAGGTCTGACCCGTGATATGACCTGGCAAGATACCGGGCTTGGCTGGGTCGCGCCTTCGCCCAATATGCCGCATCCCTCCACAGTACAGCATTATCCGGGTTCGTGTCTCATCGAAGGCACAAACTTGAGCGAAGGGCGGGGAACTGCGCTGCCATTTGAGATTGTCGGGGCGCCGTGGATCGAGGGCCGCCGCCTGTCAGCCTGGCTGCGGCGGCATTATCCCGATATGCCACCCTCACGAGCTATCAGCTTCGTCCCAACAATGAGCAAATACGCTGGCGAGCTCTGTCATGGGATTCAACTCCATATCCAAGACGATGCGAGATTTGATGCACTGTCAAGCTGGCTGGTGATTATCAAGGCCATTCAGGATCTGCACCCGCAGGAATTCAGGCTTCTGCCGCCGAAGAGTCAACAAGGTTTTTCCCATTTCGAGCATCTGCTTGGCATCGAGGACAGCCGCCAGCTTGACTCACTGATGGCCACCTTTCAGGATAAAACAGAAGCCGACCGCGCCAGTTTCAGTGAGGAAAGAAAACCCTTCCTGCTTTATGAATAGCGCCAGCCGAATCCGGTTGAAAGGCAGGCTGGCAAACTCACTGTTGAGATGCGTTGAGCCTGTTGTTTTTAACCACGATATACAGCAATACAACCCCCATCATAACAGTGGGGACAGCCGAATCCAAAAGTAGAGCAATCGCTCCTAGAGACTGTACCAGCGAGAGCCCAGTCAAATGTTCGAGTAAATCAAGGACTTGACCAAAAATACCACCACTACCATGGAAGGCAAAAAAGTGATAAGGAGCAGAAATCAGGGCTGCCAGCAGCCACAGTCCATGATGTCGGAAACGTTTCCGCAGCGCCAGCCACTGGAAAACCAGCGGCACTGACCACCTTAAGAAGTGAGAAGCAATATCATACAGGGCAAATCTTAACCAGGCGATGTTTTCGGGTTCTTTCAGGCGAGGGATTACTGCAGGTGGAAAGACATACTCGACATTCGCCTTAAACAAGTGGAGGCCGATTTGCCCGACGATAAACCCAAGCAAAGCCAACAGCAGCCAGTGACGGATTTCAGTATGCAAATAATGCCTAACCAAAATAACCTGGAGGATTGTCAACAGCGTAAAATAAGCCAGCACATACACAGGCATAGAATACAGGAAGTCTGAAAAAGAAGAAGGAGTTGAGTAGCTGACCCAATCGATTACAATCCATGGCAAGAAAACAGCTAAGTACCAAACCAACGCCCATCCGATGATAAATCGGCGGCGGTTTATCGGGTTCTGTTTTCGTTTCTGCTGCATATCTTATCCTCCATGATTTCTATCTAAAGGAATGACCCGTTCCAATTCAGATGAAACAGCCCATACATAAAACGTTGTTCAGGAATTTAGTGGAATTATCAAGAGTTTCATGCGAATATCCTCCTTATGATAATTGACGTTACTATCTCTATTGTAGATGAATAGGAGGGAATCATGCCAGCAGAATCCAGGCTGTTTCGCAATGACCATTTCAAGAATGCTTTTTACCAACTTCTGGAGCGTCACCTGCCGCAGACCTTCCCCGCTTTGAGCATCTGTGTGATTCATCAAGGCGAAGTGCTGCTGAACCAGGCCTGGGGCTGGCTTGACCCCCATTCTCGAAAACTGCCCGTTACATCGGATACGCTGTTTGATTTGGCCTCTGTCACCAAAATTATCGTCGAGACCGGCTTCCTGGTGCTGGTCGAAGCCGACAAAATCCAGTTGGAAAGTCGGCTGGTTGATGTGATTCCCGAATTTGGGCTTGTCAATCCGCGCCCGATTGCCGCCGAGCAAGACCCGCACACTGGCAAGTATTATACTGTCGAACCCCAATTTCACGGGCAATCCGTCGATGCGACTTCTGTAACCTTCAAGCATCTCCTGACACATAGCTCCGGCCTGCCTCCCTGGCGCGATGTCTACCTGCGAGCCAGCCGGGAAGTTCCCCCGCCGCCTGCTGCCAGCGCCCGATATGACCCGCAGCGATGGAAAAACGCGCTCAAGGCCATGGTGACCTTCCCCTTCGCCGCACCCGTCGGCGATGGGGTGCGTTACAGTGACATTGGCATTATGCTGCTGGGCGAAGCCATAGCGCGCCTGCATGGCAGCCCTTTGAGCCAAGCGATTGATGAACTCGTCATTCAGCCTTTGGGGCTGAGCTCATTGACCTACAATCCCGTATTCAAGGGTGTGCCGAAAGAAAGGATTGTCCCGACAGAAATAGACAGTCGCTGGCGTCGGCGCCGCATCTGGGGAGAGGTGCATGACGAAAACGCCTGTGGCGTCGGTGGCGTCGCCGGTCATGCCGGCCTGTTTGCCAGCGCCGGCGATGTCGCCCGTTTCGGGCAAGCCTGGCTGTCTGGCAGCAGCAGCCTCAAGATAAGCGCAGAACTGCGCCATGATGCGACGCGCGAACACGCAAGGGGTCAGTTTCGGATGGGGCTAGGGTGGATGCTCAAGGCAGATGAAGATTCTTCCGCCAGCGATTTGTATAGCAGCGGGTCTTATGGTCATACCGGTTTTACGGGCACCTCGCTCTGGATTGACCCACTGCAAGAAATCGTTACAGCTGTATTGACAAACCGCGTTTATCATGGCAGGCAGCCCGAAAACATCCACGCCTTCCGCCAAGCCATCCATCATCTCATCGTCACAGGAATCCGCCATCTATGAACCCGCCCTTCTTCATGGGCATTGACGGCGGCGGCAGCAGGCTTCGGATTGCCGTCACCGATGCCAGCCTGACCGCCGCTGCCAAGCTGACCGCTTCCGCCGCCAATCCCAATATCATCGGACATGACACGGCGCGGGAGCATATCCGCAGCAGCATCGGCCGAGCGCTCAAGCAAGCTCATCTTGTGGCTGACAGCATAAGCGCAGTCGGAATCGGCATCGCGGGCGCATCGAAGCTGCACAGCCGCGAATGGCTTATCAGCACAGTCGAAGCACGTCTGCCCAGCAGCCTGCTGGTGCCAAGCTCGGATCTGGAGATTGCACTTGTGGGCGCATTGGCGCAGCGACATGGCGTCCTCTTGCTGGCTGGCACTGGCAGCGCCGTCTTTGGCATCGCGCCAACAGGTCGGACACGGCAAATCGGCGGCTGGGGCTATCTCTTGGGCGATGAAGGCGGCGGCTATTGGATTGGATTGCAAGTTCTGCGGCACATCATCAGAAAATCCGAGACGAGCGATGCAGATTTTGGACGAGCCAATTTCGATTCCTTCAGCCATAAAGTGCTTGGGGAATTGGGTTTGGCGGCGCCGCGCGAGCTCATCCCCTGGCTGTACCAAGGTCAGCAGTCCGCAGTCTTGCGCGTGGCAGCCATAGCGCAGATTGCCTTGCAGCAGGCGCAGCTAGGGGAGCGGGATGCCATCAGCATACTCCAGCAGGCCGCGATTCAACTTGTGAGCCAGCTTGAGCTTGTGACGCGGCAGCTTGAATACGAGCGAGCGCCGATTGCCTTTGCCGGCGGCTTGTTGGACAATAGCAATGTTCTTTCAATGGATGTGACCCGACGTCTCAAGCTCAAAAGCTGCCCCATCGCCAAATACCCGCCCGTGATGGGTGCGGCGCTGCTGGCACAAATGGAATGGAGTTCACAGGGCAAAATATGAACCCGCGAACAGAACAGGCGAACCCAAACAGCCGACACATCGACCAGCTTTCCACCATCGATATGCTCGCGCTCATCAACCGCGAGGATGCCAAAGTCGCGCTGGCGGTCGAGAAGGCAATCCCGCAAATCGCCAGCGCTGTCGATATGATTGCTGCGGCAATCCAAAACAAGGGGCGCCTGTTTTATGTCGGTGCTGGCAGCAGTGGACGGCTTGGCATTCTGGATGCGGTGGAATGCGTGCCAACCTTCGGTACGCCGCCCGACCTGGTGCAAGGCATTATCGCTGGCGGCAGCGCAGCCTTGGTTCAAGCGGTGGAAGGCGCGGAGGATAATCTGGCGCAGGGCAAAAGAGATTTGATGGAGCGCCGCTTGAATCAGCGGGATGTCGTCTGTGGCCTTGCCGCCAGTGGACGCACTCCTTACGTCATCGCCGCGTTGGCCTATGCTCGGTCCGTCAAGGCGAAAACCATCGCCATCTCCTGCAATGTGCCAGCGCCCCTGCTTGATATGGCCGACCTGGCTATCGGCGTGGATGTCGGACCCGAAGTCATCGCTGGTTCGACGCGGCTGAAGTCCGGCACAGCGCAGAAAATGATACTGAATATGCTAAGCACTGGCACCATGATTAAACTCGGCAAGGTATATGGCAATCTGATGGTCGATGTCAAAGTGACCAATCAAAAATTGGCGAACCGCGCCTGCCGTCTGGTCATGCACCTGACTGACCTCGATGAATCGGCAGCCAGGCGCTTGCTGGCCCAAGCCAGCAGCGAAGTCAAAACAGCCGTTGTGATGCACCAGCGACAAGTCAGTGACATGGAAGCGCGTGACCTGCTGCAAAAGGCGGAGGGATTTCTGGGGCGGGTCATCGCAGAGGGGAATTAGCCTTTGGCGATTATTTGGCTTCCCAATCAATCGGATACTTTTTGTCCAGCATTGCCTGAACCGCATTGATAAAGTCGTCTGTGCGGAAAAGCTGTGCCTGCGCCCAAGCCTCCAGCTGCAATCCGCGCGAATGTTCCATGATGTTATTCACGACGCGTTTGGCATAACTCACTGCCAGCGGCGCCGCGGCACAAAGCGCCTCGACATAATCAGCGACTCCGCGCTCCAGAGCATCCTTCGGGAATACAGCGTTCACCAAACCCCAATCCAGAGCTTGCCCTAGGTCGATATTCCTGCCGGTCATAATCAGGTCTTTGGCACGCGCGGGCCCAACCAGTTTGACCAGCCGCACCGTCCCGCCAACATCGGGAATGATGCCCAGACGCGACTCGGGCAACCCCAGTTTGGTGCGCTCGGCGGCAATGCGGAAGTCGCAGGCAAGCGCCAATTCAAGAGCCAATCCCAAACAATAACCCTGCATGACACAGATGACCGGCAGAGAGCAATTCTCAATTTTGTTAAGGACAGCCTGATACCTAGCGGTGAATGGAAACAGATTGCCGCGCCGTTCATCCCCCAGCGATTGAAACTGGTTCAGGTCAATGCCAGCCGAGAACACCCGTCCCGCTGCTCGTATCAGCACAACACGAGCGCCATCGTTGAACTCCCGTTCGGCGCGGTCAAAGGCGGCTGCGATGGCATCCATCATCTCATCGTTGATGGCGTTCCGCTTATCGACACGATTGAGAATCACCTCAAATACGGCTTTGTCGCGCCGCGTCATAATCCACTCCGACATCTTGCCACTCCTCTTGGTTACACCTGCTTTTCCAGGAAAGCATCCAGCGCTTCAACGGTGTTGAGGGTCATGCTGGTCTTCTTGCGATGAATGCGGCGCATCAACCCGCCCAAGACGCCGTTGCCTCCAATCTCAACAAAGGTTTCCGCGCCCTCGTCAATGATGGCCTGCATGGATTCAGTCCAGCGCACTGTCTGTGTCAACTGCTGACCCAGTTCATTGCGAATCTCCTGAACTGTTTTGAGTGGACGCGCCTGGACATTGCCATAGACCGCGATTTTCGGTGGCGCCAGGGGCGTTTTGTCGAGAGCCTGCTGGAAGGCTGCCGATGCGGATGCCATGAGCGGGGAATGCGCGGCGACGCTCACGGACAATCTGACCGCCCGCCTGGCGCCCGCGCCCGGTGCCAGCGCAATCAATCGTTCAACAGCCTCGATATCACCAGAAACAACCACCTGCCCCGGACAATTATCATTGGCAAGCACCACAGATTTTTGCGTTTCTTCGGACACCGCGGCACACAGTTTGCTGACCCCGGCTGCATCCATAGCAAGCAGGGCCGCCATCGCGCCCGGCTTTTCTTCCCCCGCTTTTTGCATCAGGCGGCCGCGAGCATCAACCAGCTTCAGCCCATCTTCATAGGACATGCCACCCGCCGCCGTCAAAGCCGTCAATTCGCCCAGACTGTGCCCCGCCATCCAGGCTGGCGAGCTATCGGGCAGCAATTGTCGCAGCACCCGCCAAATGGCAAGGCTGGTCACATACAATGCCGGCTGTGTATGAATGGTCTGGTCGAGTTGCTCTTGGGGACCTTCCCAGCAGAGCGTGGATAATCCAAATCCCAGGATTTCATCAGCCTGCTCGAATGTTGTCCGCGCGGTATCATAGGCTGCGGCAAAATCTTTCCCCATGCCCACAGCCTGCGAACCCTGGCCTGGAAAGACCGCCGCCGTTTTCTCCCAGTCGACCATTGGAACGTCCTTCTCTGATTCGAGTTTCTTATATCAACAACACAAAAGGCAGCCATAAGTTATCCGCCGCCCGCCGAGAAAAAGAAAAATCGTGCTTGCTATGGCACGATTTCTCGGTGCAGCCACATTTGCCAGAAACATGGTTCAGTCATCGACTTCAATCACCTGCTCGCCACGGTAAGCGCCGCACTTGGGACAAACTCGATGCGCGATATGGTATTCGCCGCAACTTTCGCATTCAACTAGATGATTCAGCTTCAAGGCATGGTGGGCGCGGCGGCGATTACGCCTGGACTTTGAGATTTTTCGCTTGGGTAGCGGACCCATTTGCTTGCTCCTGTGATTTTTATTGGCACAGCCAACAGATTATATCGCTGCGAATATCCAGGTGTCAAGTGAGATTGCCGATTTCATATTGGGTATAATAGGGCA
This sequence comes from Anaerolineae bacterium, assembly GCA_034421915.1. Classification (GTDB taxonomy): domain Bacteria; phylum Chloroflexota; class Anaerolineae; order Aggregatilineales; family Phototrophicaceae; genus UBA6055. The sequence goes on along the minus strand of DAOUKA010000165.1, from coordinate 49,545 downwards.
AAATGATGAGCCTGCCAGCATGAAACCAAAGCTAAAACAGAAAATCGAAAAGCTACTCGACCGCAAAATTATCCGCAGCCGGCCGCTTGCCGGCGGTAAGATTAGCCAGGTTGTCCGACTCGACCTGGATAACCGCGACTCGGTCGTCGCCAAACTGGGGGACAGCACCCACAACCTCACTATCGAAGCCTATATGCTGGATTATCTGCGGCAGAGCAGCAGCCTGCCAGTCCCGCGTGTTCTGCATGCCGAAGCCAATTTACTGCTCATCGAATTTATTGATGGCGCGACCGGACTGGATGCGGGCAGTCAGGCGCATCTTGGCAAACTGCTGGCAAAGTGCCATCAAATCAAGGGGGCTGCCTATGGCCTGGAGCGGGATACCCTCATCGGTCCCATCCACCAGCCCAACCCGCAATCGGCATCGTGGATTGAATTTTTTCGGGAACAGCGACTCTTGTATATGACAAATATCGCCCGCCAGTCGGGCAATCTGCCGCCCGCGCTGGATAGACGTCTTCAGCAATTTGCCGAGGGGCTCGACCGCTATCTCGTTGAACCCGACGCGCCGGTGCTGATTCACGGGGATATGTGGCGAACCAATATCATCGTGCGCCGCAGCCGCGTCATCGGAATCATTGACCCCGCGCTGTATTATGCGCACCATGAAATGGAACTCGCCTATATGATATTATTCGACAGCGTGGGCGATGACTTCTTTGCCAGTTATACGCAGATACTGCCCCTGGACACCGCTTTTTTTGAGCTTCGTCAATATATCTATCATTTGTACCCCCTGCTGGTGCACCTGACTGTCTTTGGCAGCAAATACCTTTCACCACTGGATTCTGTTTTGAGACGTTTCAAGAACTAGCGCCTGTACAAGATGAACAGGGAAGTTCATATCATTTGCATAATAGATAAATGGCTGGTTACAGGTTAAAGTTTGATGGTTGCCTTTGTTAAACGTGTAAAGTGTATCGAAACCAAGATGATTCCGTTCAGCGCATCGAATGCCAGCAAGAAGGTTAAGAAGAACCGCACCCGCTAACCTTGGGCTTGTTTGTGCTGCTCGCAAAACCTGAACACATACCCGCCCAAATGGCGGGTTTTTTATTGCAAGGACTTCATCTATCCCCTACAGAGACAGGAGACATCCAAATGACAGCTGAAACACCCTTATGCCCTGAATGTGATGCCGAAGTCGATATTCCCGCCGATGCGATGGAAAATGAACTGATTGCCTGCGCGGAATGCGGCATCGAACTCGAAATCATGAGCCTCGAGCCGCTAACGCTCGAGCTTGCGCCTGATGTAGAAGAAGACTGGGGAGAATAAACACGATGCGCGTTGCCCTGCTCGTCACGCATATCCGTGCCGAAGAGAAACTGATTCTCGCCGCCTTCAACAACCGCGGCATCAGCCCCGACATCATCCTGGATCGGGAACTCAATTTCAATATCTCGCAAGGGCCCGAACAAGCGGCGCCTTCGGGCATCGCCTGGAACGCATACGACCTTGTGTTTGAGCGCTGTGTCAGCACCTCGCGCGGCATGTATGCGCTTGCTATTCTCAATAGCTGGGGAATCCGCAGCTTCAACACCTATGAAACAGCCGCGATTTGCGGCGACAAGCTGCGCACCAGCATTGCCTTGACCCAATACAGCATCCCCCAGCCGCATACCCGTGTTGCCTTCACGCCAGCCAGCGCCATGCAAGCCATTGAAGATGTCGCATATCCCGCCGTTCTGAAACCCGTTACCGGCTCCTGGGGACGGCTGCTGGCACGAGTCCATAATCGTGACAGCGCCGAAGCCATTATCGAGCATCGGCAGACCCTTGGCGACTACAATCACCACATTTATTACATTCAGGAATATATTGACAAACCCGGACGCGACATTCGCGCTTTTGTTGTCGGTGACCGCACGATTGCCGCCATCTATCGCGCATCGAACCATTGGATTACCAACACGGCACGCGGCGGACAGGCCACAAATTGTCCCGTCACCCACGCGCTGAATGACATCTGCGTTCGTGCCGCACAAGCGGTCGGCGGCGGCATATTGGCTATCGACCTGCTCGAAGATGCCCAAGGGGATTATGTGGTCAATGAAATCAACCACACCATGGAATTCCGCAACAGCAGCAAACCTACTGGAGTCAACATCGCGCAGGAAGTCATTGATTTTGTCATTGAACAGGTAGGAGTCGCCGCGTGATTCAAGCGGGCATCATCGGGGGCAGCGGTTATACGGGTGGCGAGCTTTTGCGCCTGCTCCATTTTCATCCCGAAGTCGACGTCACCCAAATCACCAGCCGCAAACATGCCGGTCGCTATGTGCATAGCCTGCATCCCAACCTGCGCAAGGTATCGACTTTGAAATTTATCCATCCCGATGCCCTGCGTGCCAGCGACATCCTCTTCCTGGCATTGCCGCACCAGACTGTCGCCCGCAGCATCGAAACCTATGCCGCGCTGGCGCCCAGGCTGATTGACCTCTCCGCCGATTTCCGCCTTGATTCGGCCGCCGCCTACGAGCGCTGGTACAGCCAGCCCCATCCCGCGCCGCCATGGCTGGAACGTTTTGTCTATGGACTCCCCGAACATAACCGCGACAGGCTCATCAGCGCAAACTATGTCAGCGGTGTCGGCTGCAACGCGACCGCAGTCAATCTGGCGCTTTATCCGCTCATCGAAGCAGGCATACTGGAACGGGCCGTGGCGGAAATCAAAGTGGGGTCATCCGAAGGCGGCAATCAGGTCAGCGCCAGCACGCATCACCCGATACGGAGTGGCGCGGTTCGCACCTATAAAGCCACCGGACATCGCCACATGGCGGAAGTTCGGATGGTGCTGGGCGAGGATGCCCCTATCGACTTTGCCGTGACAGCCATCGAAATGATACGCGGCATTCATCTGCTGGCGCATTGCTATCTGAATAAGCCTCAAGTCGAACGAGACATCTGGAAGCTGTATCGCGGCCTGTACCGCGCTGAACCCTTTGTGCGGCTGGTCAGCGGCAAAGTCGGCTTGCATCGTCTGCCAGAGCCGCGGGTAGTCGCCGGGACCAATTATTGCGACATCGGCTTTGAACTGGATGCGGATGGCAGACATCTGGTGGTTGTCGCCGCCCTCGACAACTTGGGCAAAGGCGCGGCTGGTTCCGCCGTGCAGTGCATGAATCTGATGTTGGGCATTGAAGAGACGACCGGGCTCGAGTTCCCCGGCATTTATCCATAAAGGGCAGCCAGATGATGAAACCTGACAGCATACTTGTCGTCAAATTAGGCGGGGGCGAAGGGCTGGACTTGGCGGCAGCCTGTGATGACCTCGCCAGAATCGCCCGACAGCGCTCCCTGGTTGTGGTGCATGGCGTCAGCGCTGTGATGAATCGGATGTGCGCCGATTTGGGCATCGAGGTGCAAACACTCACCTCGCCCTCCGGACACAGTTCCCGTTATACACCGCCAGCGGTGCGGGATATTTTTGTATGCGTATCCGAAGATGCCAATCAAAGGCTGGCAACCGCCCTGCGCCAACGGGGCGTCGCTGCGAGGGGCATCATCGGCGGCAGCGTTGCGGTAAGGGGGAAACGCAAGCAGTCGCTTCGGGCTGTATTGAACGGACGCATTCGCATCGTTCGAGATGATTGCAGCGGCGCCATTCAAGAGGTGAATGCCGCGCAGTTGAATGACCTGCTGGCGCGAGCTCAAGTACCCGTATTGCCGCCCATGGCGGCGAGCCGAGACGGGCTGCTCAACATTGACGGCGACCGCGCCAGCGCCGCGGTTGCCAGCGCCCTACAGGCAGATGCGCTTGTCATCTTAAGCAATGTGCGCGGCTTGTATCGCCATTTTCCCGATGAAAGGTCATTCGTCAGCGAAGTCCCGCAGGCGCAAATAGACAGCGCACTGGGATGGGCGCAGGGTCGAATGAAGCGCAAGGTTATCGCGGCGAAGGAAGCGCTTGATGGCGGCATCCGCCAGGTCATTATCGGCGACGGGCGCATTGCCAATCCGGTCTCGCAGGCTTTGGCCGGCTCTGGAACGAGGTTCATGCCATGATAGACACAGCAGCATTATTCCAGCTTGAAGAACAGCACGGTTCAGGCGTTTATTCCAAACGCCCCACAGCCCTTGTGCGCGGCGAGGGTGTTTATGTCTATGACCAGTTGGGCAGCCGCTACCTTGATGCCACCAGCGGCCAGGGCGTGGCGGCCCTGGGTCACTGTCATCCGGCTGTTGTCCGTGCCATCGCTGAACAGGCGCAAACACTGATGACCTGCCACGAGTCTTTCTACAATGACCGGCGGGCGGAGCTTTATCACCTGCTTGGCAGCATAACCCCCGCCGACCTGAACCGCTTCTTTTTGTGCAACAGCGGCGCCGAAGCCATTGAAGGCGCACTCAAAGTCGCCCGGCTGCTGACGCGGCGCGAGGGGATTGTCGCCATCAAACGCGCCTTTCATGGCCGCACAGCCGGCGCGCTCTCCATGACCTGGACACCCAAATATCGCCAGCCCTTCCAATCCTGGCTGCCCCAGGTCACGCACATTGGATACAACAATGCCGAAGCCGCGCGCCAGGCGATTAGTGAAGAGACCGCCGCCGTTGTCGTCGAACCCATACAGGGCGAGGGTGGTGTTCATCCGGCGGATATGGCGTTTTTACGGGCGCTGCGGGCATGCTGCGACCAGACCGGCGCCATGCTGATTTTGGATGAGATTCAAACTGGCATGGGACGGACGGGGACCTGGTTTGCCTTTGAACAGGCTGCTATCGCGCCTGACATCGTGACTATCGGCAAGGCGATAGGGGGCGGCCTGCCAATGGGGGTCGTCTGCTGGCGGGAGGCGCATGGACCCATAGCCCGAAGTACGCATGGCAGCACCTTCGGCGGCAATCCGCTAGCCTGCGCGGCAGCAATCGCCACCATCAAGACAATCCAAGACGAGAATCTCATTCAGCAGGCGCATGACAAGGGTCTCTGGCTTAACGAACAGCTGACTGCCCTCAACCTGAAGGCGGTTCGTGACATTCGCGGGCGGGGATTGATGGTCGGGCTGGAATTGCGCGGTCGGGTAACGCCTGCGCTCAAGGCGCTGCAAGCCTGCGGTGTACTCGCCCTGCCAGCCGGCTTGAATGTGCTGCGTCTGCTCCCGCCTTTGATTATCAGCCGCGACCAACTGGATGATCTGGTTGACGCCATCGCTTCGGCATTGGAGTCAATATAATGCCGCTTTCTGACAGCGCTGCCGAAAAACTGCTCCACGACCTAGTGGCGATTCCGAGCCCTTCCTGCAACGAGGGCGCGGCGGTGGAATTTCTGGTGAATTGGATGCGAGAGCAGAGCTATGACCATGCCTTTGTCGATGAAGCTGGCAACGCTGTCGGCATCATCGGTCAGGGAGACCGCGAGATTATCTTGCTGGGTCATATTGATACCTTCGCTGGCTTTCCACAGGTGCGCATCGCCGGCCGCCAACTCTATGGGCGCGGCGCCGTTGATGCCAAAGGGCCCCTTTGCAGCTTTGCGGTGGCGGCCGGCCGCGCCCGATTAAACCCTGATGTCCGTGTGATTGTCGTTGGCGCTGTTGAAGAAGAAGCGGCAACCAGCAAGGGAGCGCGTTGCATCGCCCGCCGCTATCGTCCGGCTTACTGCGTCATCGGTGAACCCTCGCATTGGGAGCGAATCACATTGGGTTACAAGGGACGTTTGCTGCTCGACTGGCGCTGGCAAGGCGGGCTGTCTCACAGCGCCGGCGATGCGCCCAGCCCGGCAGAGCGGGCAGTCGATTATTGGCTGAAGGTCAAAGCCCGCGCCGACAGCTTCAATCATAACATCCATTCGATTTTTGCCCGACTGGATGCCTCCCTCCGCGACATGAACACCCGCCAGGAAGACGTCAATGGCATAGCCGAAATGACCATCGGCCTGCGTCTGCCACCCGGCATTGAACCGCAGGACATCCTGCGGCAGTTCCCGCCCACAGACGGCGCTACCCTTGCGGCTCGCGGCGCCGAACGCGCTTTCACGAGCGACAAAAACAGCGAACTCAGCCGCCTGTTTCGCCGTTCGATACGCGCTTGCGCGGGCCGACCGCGCTTTGTCTACAAAACTGGCACCGCCGATATGAACATCGTTGGACGGCTGTGGGATTGTCCGATAGTCGCCTATGGGCCGGGTGATTCGTCACTCGACCATACCCCCCACGAACATATTGACATGGATGAATACCTGCGAGCCATCCAGGTCCTTACCCACGTCCTTGAGGCAATTTGAGCCAGGTTAGGGAGTCTTATGCACAGCCGACACATACCCATTCAGAAATTTCATTTCATCGACTCGACCCTGCGCGAAGGCGAGCAGTTTCGCGGCACGCACTTCACTATTGACGACAAGCGCGAAATCGCCCAACTGCTGGATCAGTTTGGCGTCGAATACATGGAGCTTTCGACGCCAGTCGCCAGCCCCCAGAGCGCCAAGGCCATCCGCACCCTAGCGGATATGCCGCGCTCCTTCAGGCTGCTGACGCACATCCGCGCCAATATGGATGATGCCAGGCTTGCGGTAGACTGCGGCGTCGACGGCGCAGATGTTTATATCGGCACTTCAACTTACATGCGCGAATACAGTCACGGCAAAAGCCTGGAACAAGTCATCGACATCGGTCAGGAGGTCATCCAATTCCTGAACAGCCAGGGAATCGAGACGCGCTTCAGCACCGAGGACACCTTTCGCAGCAACTTTGCCGATGTGATGACGGTTTATCGCGCGATGGATTTGGCGGGCGTCAATCGCGTTGGCGTGGCGGATACAGTCGGCATCGCCGACCCGTTTCGCACCTATAATCTCATCTCCAACCTGCGCGATGCCGTCAGCTGCGATATCGAGTTTCATGGTCACAACGACAGTGGCTGCGCCGTTGCCAATGCCTTCTGCGCCTTGCAGGCGGGCGCCACTCACATCGACACGACCATTCTGGGCATTGGCGAGCGCAACGGCATCACCCCCATGGGGGCGCTTGTCGGCCGATTGTACACCTGTGACAAGGCACTCGTCGAAAAATATGACCTGCCCCTGCTGGCAGAAATTGAAAAGCTCGTCGCCAGCAAACTGGGCATTGCCATACCCTTCAACACGCCCATCACCGGTGAGCTTGCCTTTCATCATAAAGCTGGCGTCCACACCAAAGCTGTCTTGCAAAATCCGACAACCTACGAGGCCATCAACCCGCGCGATTTCGGCATGACGCGAATCATTGATGTCGCCCATCGTCTGGTCGGTCGCAATGCCATCCGTGACCGCGCCATGACCCTGGGCGTCCATATACCGGAGGATATGCTGCACCTGGTCACAGCGCAGGTCAAGGCCTTGGCGGATGCGCAGCCGATTTCGCTGCATGATGTGGATCATATCCTGCGCGGCATCATGCAGCCGGCCGATGATTAGTCACCCGTTGCGACCGCTTTGGGTTGGGCTCTGCGCGCCGCTTTGAGGGGGTCTTCCATCAAGGCAGTATACACCAGCATGGAGAGCAGGCCCGCCAGCGCAAAGATGCTGAAAGTCAGGTCAAAGCTCACGGCATCCACCAGCCAGCCGCCGATGATGGGCGCGAATATCGTCACGGGCGCAATCAGGGTATTCGCCATGCCGATATAAATGGGACGTTCTGCCACCGAACCAAACTGCACGGTCAAGCTCATAATTGCCGACCATCTCACCGCATTGACCAGGCCAGTAAGCCCAAAGACGAGATAAAACCAACTTGCATCCGGCGCCATCAAGGCGATGACAATCGACAATACCGTCGCCAGATTGCCAAACACCAGGACGCGGCGATGACCCCAGCGGTCACCTATCCAGCCGATGAAGACGCTGCTTAGGGTTTGGGTCACCAGCAGTACGCTGGTCATCACGCTGGCAAATTCGGCGGTCATCTCATATTGACGGACACCATAAATCGTAAAAAATGAAACGGCGGTGACACTCAATGAGGTTAGGCTGCGGGCAATCAGAAACCAGCGAAAATTGGCGTTCTGTCGCAGTATCCCCTTCAGGCGCTGACCAAATTCGCGCCATGGCACGCGCTCGACAACATCCTGGGGCTGGCTTTCGGGCTCAAAGGTCAGCGCCAGAAAGACAAACGAAACCATCAAACTCAGCCCCGCAATCAAAAACAGCAGGGAAAAGTTATGCGGGAAGGCCAACGCGCCCAGAATAAAACTGGCGACCAGGGCGCCGACCGCGCCAAAAGAATTAACGCCAGCCGATTGCATGCCAAAAAAAGTACCGAGACGATGCGGCGGCATAATTTTGCTTATCATGCTCTGCCAGGGAGTGCCTGTAAAACCGCCGCCAAAAGATTGCCAGGCCAACAGAAGGATCGTCAAGACAAGGGCGGGCTGCGTCCCAATCATCGGAATCATAAATGCCACCGCCGCCAAGCCAAAATAGGGCAGCCGTTCCTGCACCGTCATCCACAAGACCATCGGTTTATAGCGCCTGAGACCGGAGACATACTTGGAAGTGAATAATTGCGGCACCTGCCAGCCAATGTAAAACAAAGTTGCCATAAAGCCAATCAATGCGGTAGAGTCGGTTAAATAGGACAGGTACAGGGGAATGATGGTCACGTAAGAGGCTAATCCAGTGATTCCAAGCCCAAAGAAGCAGCCATCCAACAGATTGACAACAAAGTTGTGATGCAGCTTGTCACGAAGTTCCTGCGCCATCATAATTCCGGTTTGCTTGAGCCAGCCTTTGCAAGTCGGGTCATTGTAGCAGAGATTTGGCTGGACAAAAGCAAAAAAGTCTTTAAGTTAGGCTCAAGCTCAACATTTTGACTGTCGGGAGCTTATGTGATGGGAATGACACTCACAGAAAAAATTCTGGCTCGCGCCAGTGGCAGCGCGGCGGCGCAGGCAAATGACATCGTTGTCATCGAACCCGATGTCGTGCTGAGCCATGACAATACCGCCGCTATTGCTAGCATCTTTGAACAGCTGCCGCATACTCGGGTCAAATATCCGCAGCGCCTCGCCATCACACTCGACCATGCCGTGCCGCCGCCAACGCCCAAACACGCGCAAAATCATGCCAGCATACGGGCATTTGTCCAGCAGCAGGGAATCGCCAGCTTTTTCGAGGTTGGACGCGGCATCTGCCATCAAGTCCTCTGCGAAGAAGGCATCGTCGGGCCTGGCATGACGCTCCTGGGCGCAGACAGCCACAGCCCGCATTATGGCTGGCTGGGCGCTTTTGGCGCCGGGATTGGACGCAGTGAAGTGGCTGCCTTGTGGGCGACCGGGCAGCTTTGGCTGCGAATCCCCGAAACCATGCGCATCACGCTCACAGGTCAGCTTCATAAGGGCGTCATGTCCAAGGACCTGACCATTAGCCTGATTGCCCGACTGTCTGCCGATGGCGCGACCTATATGGCGGTCGAATTTGACGGCGCGGGCATCGCCGCTCTTTCGCCCGATTCTCGCATGGTTTTGACCAATATGATGGCAGAGATGGGCGCAAAAAACGCCTGCATGACGCCCGACAGCCGTACCTGGCAATGGCTGCGGCACAGCCTGAAGCGCACCCGACCCAACGATTATCAGGAGCGCCTGGATTTTTTCCGAGCCAATGCGCTCTATCCTGATGCCGAGGCCTGTTATGCCATTCACCACCAGATTGACCTGAGCCAGATTGAGCCGATGCTGTCCTGCCCGCACGCTGTCGATAAGGCCCTGCCCCTTTCGGCGGTCGCCAAGACAGCCGTTGACCTTGGCTTTATCGGCACATGCACCAACGGACGCTTGGAAGATATTGCGGCTGCCGCCGCCATTGTCCAGGGCAAAACGCTTCGCGCCCGCCTGATTGTCATCCCGGCTTCGTCAATCGTCCTGCGCGATGCCGCCGAAGCTGGCTATCTCGCAGCGCTGCTCGATGCTGGCGCGACTGTCGGGACACCGGGCTGCGGACCCTGCATGGGCAATCACATGGGCGTTCTGGCGCCAGGCGAGGTCTGCATCAGCAGCGCCAATCGCAATTTTCGCGGGCGCATGGGCGAACCCGAAGCGGAAATCTACCTGTCCAACCCGGCCGTCGTCGCCGCCAGCTGCATCGCTGGCTATCTGATTCATCCATCCGAGTTGGCATAACCCAGCGAGAGCAAAAGACTGATGACAAGCACAACCCATCGCATCTGGAAATATGGTGACAATGTGAACACCGATGTCATCTTTCCCGGAAAATACACTTATACCATCAGCCTCGACCCTGACGAGTTGGCGCGGCATGCGCTGGAAGACCTGGATCCGACCTTCGCTGAAAAGGTGCAGCCGGGCGATGTCATCGTCGCCGGCCGCAACTGGGGCAACGGCAGCAGCCGCGAACAAGCGGTCACCTGTCTGGTTCATGCCGGCCTCAAAGCCATTATCGCTAGCAGCTTTGCCCGTATTTATTACCGCAACGCCATCAACAATGGCCTGCTGGTGATTGCCTGTCCAGCGATTGTCGCTCTCGTCAATTCTGGCGATACCCTTGAGATTGACATGGAGCGCGCCGAAATCCGCTGGCAAGCCCAACGTTTCGCTTTCCCCCGCTTGCCGGCGCTGGTCGAGGAGATTGTCCATGCCGGCGGCATCATTCCCTATTTGCAGGGACAGCAAAACGGCAATGTGGATTAAAATCACAGCTTCAGAAAGCGCGGCAGCGCGATTATGATAAGCGGTGGCAGGCAAATCGGGACTCGAGCTCAATTCAACAGGAGATTTTATGCTGGCAACTGTCAATACCTGCGCGGTCATCGGTCTGGATGGACAGGTTGTCGAGGTGCAGGCTGATTTTAACCCGCGCGCCGCCCTGCCCAGCTTCGCTCTGGTCGGGCTGCCTGGGTCAGCCGTCCGCGAGAGCAAGGAACGCGCCCGCTCCGCCATCCGCAATAGCGGGCTGCGCTTCCCCAACAAAGCCTATGTCATTAACCTGTCACCCGCCGACATCCCCAAACAGGGTCCCTCTTATGACCTGGCCATCGCCATTGGCATCCTGGCGGCAACCGACCAGATTCCGCTCCATGTCCTGGATAACACCCTGTTCATCGGAGAACTTTCCCTGGATGGCGGCATTCGGCATGTCAAGGGGGTGATGCCGATGGTATTGACCGCCCGACAGCAAGGAATCGACACCATTTTCGTACCCGAAGACGATGCGGCCGAAGCAGCCTTGATACAAGACACCAAGGTCATACCTGTCAAATCAATCGGGCAGCTGGTCGAACATCTGTATCAACTGAACCCGATAAAGCCCTATCAAATCAATCCCGCAGATTTGGAATCTGTCGGCGCTGTCCCCAATGGGATGGTTGATTTTGGGGATATACGCGGGCAAGAACAGGCGAAACGCGCCTTGGAAGTCGCGGCAGCCGGCAACCACAACATCCTGATGTCTGGGCCGCCTGGCGCCGGCAAAAGCCTGCAAGCCCGCGCGATGCCAGGGATTCTGCCGCCGCTCACCTTGCAGGAAGCGCTGGAAGTCACGCGCATCTATTCGATTGTCGATATGCTCTCGAAGGACAAGCCCTTAGTGCGCCAGCGACCCTTCCGCGCCCCGCACCACACTATTTCCCAGGTTGGCTTGGTTGGAGGCGGTTCCATGCCCAAGCCCGGCGAAATCAGCCTGGCGCACCGTGGTGTGCTTTTCCTCGATGAGATTAACGAACACCCGACCAAGGTGCTGGAGGTGCTGCGACAGCCCATTGAAGACAAGGTTGTCACGGTTAGCCGCGCCAAAGGAAGCATCACCTTTCCAGCCAATTTCCTGCTGGTAGCGGCACGCAATCCCTGCCCCTGCGGTTTTTTTGGCGACCCCCATCACACTTGCAGCTGCACGCCCAATCAAATCAAACGCTATGAGGCAAAATTATCCGGCCCTCTGCTGGACAGGATTGACATGCACATTGATGTCCCCCGCGTCGATTATGAGAAACTCATGGCAGACCCTCGGGGAGAACGCTCGACGGATATTCGGCAGCGCGTCGAAAATGCCCGTCGGATTCAAAGCCGCCGCTTCAAAGGGCGGCAGGGTTTGTTCGCCAATGCCGATATGACGGTCAGCGACATTGATGCGTTTTGCGCCTTGAGCCGGGCTGCGCGGCAGATTTTGAGGGCTGCGGTCAAGAAATATCATTTAAGCGCACGCGGCTATCATCGCACCCTGAAGCTGAGCCGAACGATTGCCGATTTGGATTCGTCCCGTCTTATCGAGGTGCCACATATCAGCGAGGCTCTGCAATTCAGGGGGATTGTCCACCACTGATGACTCCGCCTATTTCAAGCCTGCCAGGCGGTTTTCCAGGACACGTTCTGAAGTCAGGTTATCCATCTGCATATACCAGGCGGCCGCCGCGAAAAGCGCATCCTGTGGCACAAAACCAATCAGTTCCGAGCGCTCAATCCCCAGCCCATAGCGCCCTGCCTCGCGGCGCACCATCTCCATAACACGATGAATCGGGGTCTTCCTGTAGTTCGTCAGGTTCATCGACACCTGCGCCTGACCCTTCACCAGCAGCCCGAGCGCTTTGACATAACGCAATCCCCCGGAGGAGTGTCGGATGGCTCGCGCGATTTTTCTGGCAATTTCGACATCGGATGTCGGCAAATAAACATTGAGGGCAATCAAGGCATGGCGAGCGCCGATAACACAGGCGCCAGCATGGCTCATACGGCTGGGACCAAAGTCGGGCTGCGGCGCGGCGCCCGTCTCTATCGTCTGTCGCAGCTGTTCGTACCCGCCGCGGCGGATGTCGGCAAGATTGCGGTTGGCAGCTTGCAGAGCAGCCTCCTCATACAAAAAAATCGGCAGATTCAACTCCATGCCCACCCGTTTGCCCAGGTCACGCGCCCATCTGACGCAATCAGCCATGCTCACATTCTGGAGAGGTATCAAGGGAATCACATCCGCCGCGCCGATTCGGGGGTGCTGTCCCTGGTGCTTTTCCATATCAATCAGCAGCGATGCCTCGCGTATGCCGGCGAAGGCCGCCGCGGCGACGGCCTTCGGTGACCCAACAAATGTCACCACAGACCGATGGTGGTCGGCATCACTTTCCGCACCCAGGACAGCGACGCCCGATACATCATCAATAGCATGGACAATCCTGTCAATCACATCAAAGCGGCGCCCTTCCGAAAAGTTCGCCACGCACTCGATAATCTGTTTCATCGAAATCCCCCTTGGCATTCGGGCTGGATTCGGATTTTAACTTAACGCAATCGTCCGCTAAAATCAGGGCTGAACACTGCTGGAACTTGTTAGAAGCATCAGGGAGTATGGCATGGGGGATGCAAGAATGGCAAATAATTCCACGCTCAGTCAAGACATTCGCACACTTGGGAATCTGCTGGGTCTCATCATACAAGAACAGGATGGAATCGATGCCTATAACCTCGTTGAGGAAATCCGCGCCGTTTCCAAAGCGCGCCGAAGCGGCGATGCGGCGGCCGCCTTCAAGCTGGCGGACCGGCTGGAAAGCCTGCCGCTTGAATCGAAAAACATTCTGATTAAGGCATTTTCCAATTATTTCCAACTCATCAACATCGCCGAGGACCTGCAGCGGATTCGAGTCATACGTCAGCGAGAAGCCGATGGGATGCTGAAAGAATCCATCCTGAACGCCATCCGCACCTTAAAGCAAAAGGGAAAAACCGCCAGCGAGGTTCGCTCGCTGCTGCATCAAACCCGCCTTAGACTGGTCTTGACGGCGCACCCTTCCGAAGCCAAACGACAGGAACTCCTGATTAAGCTGCGCCATATCGCCCAGATGATAGAAAAACGAGATCGGCAAATGCTGCTGCCACGCGAAATCGGACGGCTGAAAGCTGAACTGGCGGAAGAAATCGAGGAATTATGGCAGACACGTCCGATACGCGCCTCAAAAAAACAGGTCGCAGACGAAGTTGATTTTGGCATTTATTTTATCAAGTCCGTCATCATAGATGTGGTCATCGACATCTACGAAGACTTGCAGGTCGCGCTGGAAACCTTCTATCCCGACGAGGATTGGTCGGAACTGCCGCCGGTTTTGCGCTATGCGTCCTGGATTGGCGGCGACCGCGATGGCAACCCGAATGTCACCACAGAGGTCACGATCCAAACACTGGCAACGCTGCATCATACTGCTCGCCAAATCTATCTCGAAGAAATACGTTTTTTATCCCAACACCTGACCCAAGATACGGAAAATGTAGGGGTCTCATCAGCCTTGCACGCGGCTGTCGGCGCCAGCGAAAATTCGACAAAACAGTATCATAGCGAAGCCTATCGCCAGCAAATGACTATCATCTGCCACAAGCTCGAAAATGACGCCTATCGCTCCAGCCGCGGCCTGCTGCATGATTTGCTGCTGGTTCAGGAAAGCCTTAACAGTCATCGCGGCCGCCGAGTCGCTATGGGCGCAGTGCAAAGGCTCATCCGCAAAGTACGTCTGTTTGGATTGCACCTTGTCCCCCTGGAAATCCGCGAAGATGCTCGGCTGCATGCAGCCGCACTGGAAGAGATATTCAACTATTATGGCATTGTCGAGAACTATATCGCCTTGCCCGAAGAGGAAAAGCAAAATCTCCTGACCACAGAGATTCGTAACAGAAGACCCCTTTTCCCCAACGAAATCAGCATCTTTACCGAAACCACACAAAGCGTTATCCACACCTGGCAGATGATTGGAGCGGCTCACCAGCAATATGACCCGATTGTGATTGATACCATCATTGCCAGCATGTCCAAGCAACCCAGCGATGTGCTTGCCATGCTGTTGCTTGCACGCGAGGTTGGCATTGACAACGATGTCTACATCGTGCCTTTGTTCGAAACCATTGATGACCTTTACCATTCGCCAGAGGTCATGTCGCAGCTGTTCAACAATGTCGAATATCGGCGGCATCTGGTTGCCCGCTCCGGCAAGCGCGGATTGCGTCAGCAAGTGATGATTGGCTATTCGGACAGCAGCAAGGATGGCGGCTACCTGGCATCCAACTGGTATCTTTACCATGCCCAAAAGATTCTCACCGAAAAGTGCATCGAGGAAGGCGTCTCGCTGGAACTGTTTCATGGTCGCGGCGGCAGCATCGGGCGCGGCGGCGGCCCCACCAACCGCGCCATCCTATCGAAGCCGCCCGAATCCCTGCGCGGCGGCATCAAAATCACCGAACAGGGCGAAGTCATCGCCTATCGTTACAGCAATAAAGGCATCGCGCATCGGCATCTCAATCAGGTTTTGAATGCCGTCCTGGTAAGCATGGGCATTCAGGCAGCGCAGGATGTACCCGCGCATTATCTGGAGGCGATGGCAGCATTATCCGAACTCGGCCGCCGGTCTTATCGTCAGTTTGTCTATGAAAGCGAAGGCTTTACAGATTACTGGCAGCAGGCAACACCCATCAATGAGCTAAGCAGGCTGCAAATTAGCTCGCGCCCTGCCAGGCGCCGGCAAGAAGGCGGGTTTGCCGCCATGCGAGCCATCCCGTGGATGTTTAGCTGGATGCAAAGCCGCGCCATTATTCCCAGTTGGTTTGGTATTGGCGACGCCTTCAAGGCATTTTGTGACCGACAAGACGGAGGCTTGCAGCTTTTGCAGGAGATGTATCAAAATTGGGCATTCTTCCAGGCTGCCCTCGACAACGCGCAGCTGGATGTCGCCAAAGCTGATATGGGAATCGCTGAACTCTATGCTTCGCTGGTGGAATCAAAAGACCTGCGCGACAAGTTCTTCAACACCATCAAGCGGCAGCATACTCTCAGCAGCGATATGATCAGGCAAGTCACAGGGCAGCAGGAACTGCTCGAAGGGATGTCAGCCATCAAGACTTCTATCGCACGGCGCAATCCCTATGTTGACCCCCTGAATTTCACGCAGGTCGCTTTGTTAAGAGAACTGCGGCAGCTGGATGAGGAATCGGATGCCTATCGTGCGGTGCTGGATGCCACCCTGGCGACCATCAATGGCATCGCGGCAGGCATGAAAACAACCGGCTGAGGGAATCGCGGCGATATTATCGGTTCGGCTGGTCCCAATCGTCTTGGTCAAAGCGCTGCACTTCGAGCAGATGCCCGTTCGGGTCACGAACAAAGAAGTGATAGATGCCATAGGTCTTGTTATGCCGCGGCGGATGTTCGCATTCCCAGCCATGCGACCGGATTTGTTCGTACCAGGCATCCACATCCGCGGTCACTAAAGTGAAAATCATATCAGTCGGATTATCCAGGGCGGCATCGCGCTGGCATAGCCCGATATATGCCTTGCGACCGACAATATGATAAATTCGGCATGATCCCTGATTCACCGCCAAAGGCAATCCGAGAATGTTTTCGTAGAAATGTGCTGAACCTTCCAGGTCGCGCGTATAAAGAAATGTAATTTGAGAATCAACTGACAGCGCAGCCATGCGCCTCCTCCTCACTGTATGCTTAACCCGTTCACCGCGCGTCAGTCCGCCACAGCATCATCCTTGCTGGATGATGCAGATACATAGGGATGGCGCAGAAAATCATCGCGTGTCTGCTGTGAAAGACGAAGCTGCTCCCCTGTAAGCTGCGCCCAAAAGGCGGACGGCTCGACAATGCGGCCATCCCCTGCCTGCCCGTACTCTCGCAGCAATTCAAAGAAAGCGCTGTCGCCAATATCCCCGCGCAAGTTGTGCAGCATCTGAACGCCGCGCAAATAGATGGCATTGATATAATCCCTGATAGTGTTAAATTCGTAGACTGTGCTGTCCACATCGCCCTGTGGAAAAAAACCGGCCACCCGAAACGACCACCACCAGTTTTTATCGGCCGGATAATGCGCCTCGATAAAAAGATATTCGCTGTAGGTTGCCAAAGCCTCATCCAGCCAGGGATGGAGCGCCGAATCACTGCCCACGCGGGCATACCACCACTGGTGCGCCACCTCATGCACCGTGATTAAAGTCAAATAATTATAATGCGTGCCATCGAACTGATAAAACCAGCCCGTTCCAACAAATACCAGCCCGCTGAACTCGATGCCGTCGGGGAAGTCGCCTTGCACGACGACAAAACGTTCATAAGGATACGCGCCAAACAATTGCTGAAACAAGGTCAATGCCTTGGCGGTTTCCTGCATGGTATGGGATGCGCCATTATCGAAAGGGGTCGCCACATCGGGAAAGGTATAAACCGCAATGGTGACATCGCCCGAAATCTCGCGCTCCTCGACCCGAAAGTTCTCGCTCAGACTCATGGCAAAGTCACGCGAACGCAGCAGCTGAACCTGCCATTGCCGCGCATCGATTTCGGTTACATCGCCAGGCGCCGCCAGTTTTAAGGAATCGGCGGCATGGATGACCTTAACCCCTACCTGCCAATCCGCCATCTCGTAGACAATCTGCTCGCCAATCCCAATCGGCTGATGAATGCGCCATTCCGCGCCCACGCGGGCGGCGACTGTGGGCAAAAAATGCGCCATATTCAACTGACGCGGACTATAGCCGAAAAAGCCGCGATACGCCCGCAGTCCAGCCCGTATCTCCGCCGCTTCCAGACGAAAACTCATCCGAATCTCAAGCTGACATCGCGGAGGCAAGGGGGTTTCCAACGGCATCTCCAGACGATTCAAATTCAGTTCATAAACTGCCGCGATATCGTTTATCGTCAGTTCTTCCAGCCAAAAGCTGTCGCCCCATTGGTTGGCTTGTACATCCAGGATGATAGATTCAAGCGCGGTCTCCTCTCGATTGACAAAAACGATGCTTTCGTCTATCTGGGATGTCTTGGTCGCATAATCTATATTCACCTCGGCCGAGATGCGCCGCGCCGACAGGTCGGGGTCATCTGCGCCGCAGATATAGGGACCGGGTGTTTGTACTGGCGTTGGGGACGGACTGGGGTCAGGGCTTGGGCTCGCTCGCCATTCGCGATAGGGTGTGACCGATGGCGACGCGGACGGCGTTATCAAACGGATGTTATGACCATCGCCTGGCGGTAAAGCAGCCTCGGACACAGGCTTATCCAAGTTGCATCCTGAAAGCAAGATGCCGATGACCATGCAGCAGCAAATCAACCCACTCATACACGGCATGATACAGGCGGACATCGGCTAAGACAATGCAGCTTTGACATCCTTTTCAGAGATGACTGTAACATCTTGCCCCCAACCCGTGTTATCCTTCACAAGAACTTTCGGGATAGCGGCACAGAGGGCTGATGGATATCGCATCTGACAGAAAGGGATTGGATACCAAGTTAAAAGCCGCGATTCGCCTGTCTCGATGGCGCGAGCATGTTCCCTTTACCATTCCGCTGACCCTCGTCGGCGGCTCGCTCGCTGCCGAAGCGCTCCAAATCTCGGTGGACTGGCGACTGTTTGCCGTCCTGACAGCCAATATCCTATCCATGTCCTTCGCCTTTATGATTAACAATATCGAAGACGCCCCCGATGACGCCCTGAACCCGACCAAGAAACGTCATAATGTCATCAGCAGCGGCCTGTTGACCCGCCGCGAAGGCTGGGCCATCACCTGGTTCACATTTGTGAACGCCTTGCTTCTTTATGGCATCAGCGGCGGCTGGACTTTCATCACTGGCGGCCTCACACTTGCCCTCTGCTATCTCTATTCGGCGCATCCCTTTCGGCTGAAAGCCCGACCCATCACCGATGTTCTTTCTCATGCGCTGATGCTTAGCGGCCTGTTGATGATGACTGGCTTCTTCACCTATCATACGGATCCACAGGAAGCGTGGCTGGTCATGCTGGCGGCTATCCTGTTCTCCGCCTACGGTCAGTTTTACAACCAGATTGATGATTATGAAATCGATAAAGCAGCCGGGTTGAAGAATACAGTCGTCTTGCTGGGCAAAACGCCAACGCTTGTGCTTGGCTATGCTTCACTGGCGGGCGCACTGGCTTGCATGGCGGCAGCGATATGGCAGGGACTCTTTCCATCCTGGCTGGGGACGATTCTGATGATTGGCATCATCGCCTGTATCATCTTCCCCTGGGAATTGGATATGCGCGGCAACCTGGCAGCAGGCGGGGGCAACATTCAGCGCCCGGCGCTGCTGATTGCCAATCTGGTCGCACTGACATGGCTGGCTTCGGATCTGGGATGGCTTGTCATTGGATAACCCCCTGTGCGGCGCAATATGTTAATATAAACCTTAAAGACAGTCGGCAACGGGAACAAAATGGACTCACTGCACGCAATTCTGTTTAATATGCACATTCTCTATTCATTGGCGCTGGGCATCTGGGCGACCGCCACCGCCGCCAGAAAACAGCCCATTTCCGGTCATTATTGGGGCGCGATGCTGACTTACGCCTTGTTGGCTGGCGTGATTCTGCTGGTCGGCATGGCACTGCTTTTGTTCGGGCAGCAGCCGCGCTCCGGGCGAGTCGTGGTTTATATCCTGTACATGCTCTGGCTGGCGATTATCATGCCCGGCCTCTTCAGCCTGATGCGCGGACGCGACGACCGCCAGGCCGCCCTCGCTTTCGCTGTTCTGGCTTTCTTCAACTTCAGCACTTCGCTGAGTATGATGGAACGCGAACTGGTGGGACCGTGGATTGCCTCGCCCTGATTCAAGCAGGCAGCCCATGACTTATCCAGTCTTGACAGGTCAAGATGAACATGACCCCCCAAACCATTTCCTCCATACTCGGCAAATCCCTTGCTGATTTCATCAGCGCCATCGCTGAACAGGCACAGCAAGAGAATATGACAATTTATCTGGTCGGTGGCGTGGTGCGTGACCTTTTGCTGGAGCGAGTAAATCTCGACCTTGATTTCGTTCTGGAGGGCGATGCCATCGCCTTCACCCATCGACTCGTGGATAGGTTTGGCGGCTCCCTACAAAGCCATCCGTCTTTTGGCACCGCCAAGTGGATTCTCGACAGCCAAGTCGCCGACAGAATGGCGCTCCCGCTCGATAGCCTGCCCCGGCATATCGACTTCGCCAGCGCACGCTCCGAGCATTATGAGCAGCCAGCCGCCCTCCCGACTGTTTATCCCGGCGACATCCAGCTTGACCTTCAGCGCCGCGACTTCACGGTCAACGCGCTCGCCATTCAATTAGGCACATCGTGGCGCAGGCTCGACTTTCATGGTGGCATCGCCGATCTTGACCGCAGGCTGATTCGCGTGCTGCATCCCCGCAGTTTCATCGATGACCCCACCCGAATCCTGCGAGCGGTTCGCCTTGCCCAACGACTGTGCTTTATGATTGAGCTGCGGACGGCGCAATGGCTGCAAGCTGCCCTGCCCATACTGCGGCAAACCACCGGCGAGCGGCTGCGCAATGAACTTGCGCTGACACTGTGCGAGCAGCGCCCGGCGCCCGCCATCTTAAAGCTGCAAGCGCTGGGGATATTGGAAAACATACACCCGGCATTCCGCGTCAGTCCAAAGCTGCCGGATTTGTTCGAGCGCTGCCGCGAGCAGCCAATCCCCTGGGAAACCGCCACGCCAGATTTGACCCGCTTGTACTGGCACATGATGATGGTCGGGATGACAGCCGATGATGCCCAATCCATCTGTCAGCGCTTGGGATTGACCCAGGCTTTGGCGCAGTCGATAAGGTCAAGCCTGCGCTTGATTGAGAATGCCGCACCGCTTAAAGACCCGTCCCTGCGCCCCAGCCAGATAACGCAATTTCTCGAAAACATGAACCTGCCGCCAGTCGCGCTGCAAGCTGCCTGGCTGGTCTTGATGAATAAGCCGCTTGCCCAGCAAAGGATTGAAACCTTCATCAAGGTGTGGCGCAGGCAAAGCGCGATCATCGATGGCAATGACCTGAAAAAAATGGGACTCCGCCCCGGTCCCTGCTATAGGCTGATTCTCCAACGGCTGCGTTTCGCCTGGATAGACGGGGAGCTTGAATCGGAAGCGGAAGAACGGACGCTGTTAAATCAACTGCTGGCAACTGAAAGATTTTCCTCGGCCAAGCCGTCTAATTAGCAGGGGGTAGTTGAAAGGACAATACGAGTATGGAAAACCTTACTGTCGGTTTAGCTGTCATTGCGGGATTTCTCTCGTTTATATCGCCCTGTGTCTTGCCGCTGGTGCCTGCCTATATCGGCTACATGGGCGGACGGCTGACGCATAATATTTCGAGGCAGGCGGCAGCTGGCGCACTCACTTCCGTCAGCCCGGTCATGCGGCTGCAAATGCTGCTGCACGGGCTGGCCTTTGTCGTCGGGTTCACGCTGGTATTCGTATTCATCGGTCTCTTGACCACGGCTTTCGCCAGTATTGCCGGGCAGTATGTCAGCAACTTTACCGAAAGCATCGGTCGCATTGGCGGCCTGGTCATCATATTTTTTGGTCTGCAATTCACGGGATTCCTGCGCCGATTTTTCCAGTGGCTGCGCCAGAAAGACCACGCCAGCCTGCTGGACAGCCCCTTGCTTGGCATCGGGTTTGCCACCGCCGCCAGCCTGCTGATTTATTGGGGTTTTGTCGAGCAGATTGTGATTGCGCTGCCTCTAATCGCAGCCCTCATATTGGCGATGGTCATCAATGAGGCCTTTACGCAGCCGGCTGTCTTCTGGAAGGGGCTGCTTGACCGCATTGAACTCCTGCTCTATGCCGACACCCGCGGCAATATCGCGCCAGATGGCCGCGAAGGGCTGGTCGGCTCGGTATTCATGGGCATGGTTTTCTCGGCTGGATGGACACCCTGCATTGGTCCCTTGCTGGGGACGATACTGACCCTGGCGGCAACAACCGGCAATATCGCGCAGGGTATGCTCATGCTGACCGCCTATTCCATCGGTCTCGGCATTCCCTTTGTCATTACCGCCCTGCTGATGAACAGCGCCCAAGGCATCCTCCGCCGCTTGCAGCGACACATGCACAAGATTGAACTCTTCAGTGGAACGCTCTTGATTGTCATTGGCATCTTGGTTGCCAGTGGGCAGCTGCAAAGCCTCAGCCAAACCTTCTCACAAGGCGAATTTGCAGATTTCACCTTCCGCGTCGAGGAATGCGGCCTCGGTTATTTTGAGGGGCGGCTTCAGCTAAGTCATCTGGGGTCATGCCTGGACGGCTCGCTCATTCCGCTGCCGCTCAACCAAAGCGCCAGTGGCCTTTTCAGCAGCGATATGCCCCAACAGCAATATCTCTTCCATGCAGCCGCCGGTCAGGTCATCGACTTTGAGGTGCGAAGCGTCGCGGCTGATGTGGTTGACTTTGACATGATTCTCTTTTCGCCTGATGATGACGAACTTGCCGCCAGCAGTAAATCCGACAGCATCACTTCCGAAGGCAGATATTACCCCCTGGCAGCCTATACACTGGAGCGCGAAGGCTTGTATCGCATTGTCCTCACCCCTGCATCCGAAAATGAAACTGCCAGATTCCGCGTTAAAGTTCGGGAGGCAGAACCCATCGACACGGCTGCCACGGCCGATGCGGGCCAAACACCGCCAACCCTCACAAACACCGCGTTTAACAGCATCCAGGACATCGCCGCTTATCTGGAGCCGGCTGTCGGGCTGGCGGAAGGCAATCGTGCGCCCGATTTTACCGTGATGACTGTCGACGGTGCATCCGTCACGCTTTCCGAGCTTCGCGGCAAGGTCGTCCTGCTGAACTTCTGGGGGACCTGGTGCGGTCCCTGCCGTCGGGAAATGCCCGAATTTCAGCGAGCTTATGATGATTTCAGCGCAGATGGATTCGAAATCCTGGCGGTCGCCTTTAACGACACTTTCGAAGCCATCGCCAGCTTTCGAGACGAGTTTGGTCTGGGCTTTGCGCTGGCCTTGGATGAGACTGGCGCGGTCAATGACGCCTATGGCATTCAGACGCGGCCGAGTTCCTTTCTGCTGGACAGGAATGGCGTCATCCTGATGCGGCACTTTGGCTTAATGACCGAATCGCAGCTTCAGGAAATGCTCGCCCAAGTCATTCCCGAATAAAAGCATTGATGAACCTTTTCAGCAAACTCACCCACCTGCTCATCGGACTTGCTTGTCTGCTCGCCGCGCTGGCGCTCTTGAGCCACGCCGGTTTGCCCAAACGAGCCGATTACACCGGATTTGCAAAGGCAAACAAGGTCTACGTTGCGCCAGAAATCGGATTTGCTGCGCCGCCCTTTACCCTGATAACCCCTGCGCTGGATTCATTCGCGCTGGAGCAGGTGCAAGGCAGCATGACGATTATCAATTTTTGGGCGACCTGGTGCATGCCCTGCCGAGTGGAATTGCAGGAACTGCAAAATCTGTATCGGTCTTATCCATCGCAAATACGGATTTTGGGAGTCAATCTGGGCGAAAGCGCGGATGCGGTGGCGCGCTGGACAAGCGAACTGGGCCTGACCTTCGACATCCTGCTCGACCCAATGGAATCCGTCGCCCAACTGTATCAGATTCGCGGTCAGCCCTCGACTTATCTTTTGGATGCCAAACATCGGATCCAAAACATCTACTTTGGGCCCATTCGCTTCGAGCAGTTATCCCAGGACATCCATCTTATCACCCATTCCTAATCGAGGCTGCCCATGACCCCAAGACGCAAAACCATCGGACTTCGGCTGAACCTGTGGCTGCTCGCAACGGCGCGGAACTGGCTGAAAATTGCCATGACTGTTCTGGCAATTTATATCAGCCTGCCTTGGGCGGCGCCGACGCTGGCACGCATCGGATTGGCGGGACCCGCCAATGCTCTCTACACTCTCTACAGCCCCTTTTGCCACCAGTTCGCATTCCGTTCGATTTTCCTGTACGGCGAGCAGGCATTTTATCCACGGGCGGCGGCAGACACCGATTACAAGCCCTTCGAGGAATATGCGGCGCAGTCCCATGCCTTCCTTGAGCAGTATCGATATTGGTCAAATTATTATTACAGTAACAGACCATCCCCGCCGCCAAGCGCGGAAGACTTGCAGGAATACACCGTCGCCCAGCAAATTGCAGCGCGGCATTTTATCGGCGACGAGACCACGGGTTACAAGACGGCGCTTTGCGCCCGCGACCTGGCCATCTACACCATGATTTTCGTCGGCGGCCTCATCTATTGGCGCTATCGCTGGCGCATTCGCCCACTGCCGTTCTGGTTATATGTGTTCGTCGGCTTGGGCCCCATCGGTTTGGACGGTTTCAGCCAGCTTTTGAGCTACCCGCCCTTTGAGTTTTGGGCGGTGCGCGAAACAGAGCCGATTTTTCGTATTGTCACGGGCGGCTTATTCGGGCTGATGAGCGCCTGGCTCGGTTTCCCCTACATCGAAAGGTCGATGCAAGACATCATTGAGCGGCTCGCCATCAAGCTCTGGCAGGCTGAACGCGAAGTTTAGGCATTGGCAAATTACTTGTCATCCTCATCAGGCTTGCTCAAGCGGGATAATCTGGACTTCATATCGTCTTTGTTCCCAGCACGCGGTTTGGGCTGACGGGGGTCTGGCACTTCATCCACAATATCAAACTTGTCATATCTTTCCGAGATTTCGGGCGCCGCCGGGACGGGTGAGTTGTTTAACAGGTTTTCCAGACTGGAACGGGTCTCATTCAGCTTGTCGGACACCGTAGCGAAAACCGACTTGTCCTGCGCCGAATCCACGCCCTCAATCGGAATTCTGGTGGTGCCACCTGGTGAGCGGCGGCCGGATGAAGTTTTGGTCTGCCGCGCCTGATTGTCCAAAGCCATTTCGAGCGTCGTCATTTCCTGCATTAAATGCTGCGTCAGCAGGCGGTGGTCACGCAGTTCAGATTCGGCAATCGTTAATTGCTGCTGTTTCATATTCAGCTGACCCTGAACCCGCCGCGCCGCAAATTCATCCTTCGAACGCAGCATCGCATCCACCCGCCCATCCAATTCAAGCGCCTGCTGCATCAGCGTTTCTATCTTTGCCTGAAGTTCATCCTCATAAGCCAGCGCTTCCTCTAGCCGCTGGCGCAAAGGCTGCACCGAACGGCGCGGATTCTTCTCGGCTTCTTCGGCATCCAGTTTGATGCGTGCCAGTGGCGATCTGGGATTCCGTCCCAAAAAGTCGTTGACCTGGGCATTGATGAGCGTGCTGATTTTATCGAACAGACTTGACATGCTGGGTTCTCGCGGGTTTTTGCTTGCAGTTGCCCTTATTATAAAACAAATTCGGGACAGATAATCCCCCGACTATGAATCCGAATGACAGACGCCGTCCCATGCCAGACGGTAAATCGCCATATTCGTTCCGCCTGCCTGGCGGGATGCCGTCCCATGGGTGATAAACACGCGGCACAAACGCTCATCATCAACCGAATTGCCCGGTATCTGATAGGGAAAAGCCATGAGATAGCGGGCGTTTCGCGCTTGCATCCAAGCCCACAAGGCCTCGGCATTGCCCATGATGGACAGCACCTCCGGGTTGAGCAAGCCAGCAATATCCAGCACCGGCCGTCTGGCGAAAAATCCAACCGCGCCAATATCATGGCTGGCCAAGAGCTCGGTTTCGGGGATGTTTTCAGCAATCCACCTTGCCGCTGCCACCATTTCCTGATTGATGATGGCGACATCGCGCTGATAAACGGGCGGCGCGATGAACAAGACAAATATCAGTGAGACTGTCAGGCAGGCGACCAGCCAGACGCGCAGGGTCACACGCGTCGGCATATTGCGCTGCCACTGTCGGCAGGCAGCCATCAAACCGATGCTCCCGACCAGAACAAGCGGCGGCAAAGCTGGGATGACATAACGGCCATGTTGATAAGCCGCTGGCAATTTTGCCGCGTAAAGCACAATCAAGGCAGCAAGCCACCATAGCGGCAAGCTCATCACTATCGCCGCGCGGGTCAGGCCAAATCGGAATTGCATCCAGCCATAAATCAGCAGCCCTGGAACGAGCAGAACCTGCCCGCCCGCCAATAGTGGCGCAACGAGATTCTGAACCCGCAGCCAAAAAGGCAATTCCAGCAGGGGCGCATACTGCTGAAATTTGGCCTGGGCGCTATTGGGCAGCAGCCCGCCTGTCAACTGAAGGTTCAAAAGAAGATAGGGGCTGATGATGACGGCAAAAGCAAGCATAAACATCAGATAATAAACAACCCAGCGCCGTCGGCTTTCAGGTTGAATCCAGGGCATAACCAGCAACACCATGCCCGCCAGCAGGATGCCTTCCCAACGCGCCAGCGTCGTCAGCGCTGCCACAATTCCAAAAATCGCAGCGCTTGGCATGGGTGGGATTGAGCCACTCACAAAATGTCCGTGCCAGGCCAGGTAAATCAGCGCCATCGTCAACAGGCTGAATAAAAGGGTTTCCATGCCCGCGGCAGCCGACCAGACCAAATGCCAGGTCGATAATGCCAACAGCCCGACGACCCACGCCGCCCCCGGCAGATGCCAGGCAGCCATGCGAACAAGCAGCATGGTCAACAGCGCCAGTGAGGCCGCGCCCAGCAGATGCGTCCAAATCATGGGCGGTATGTCCAGCAAGTAACCGACTGCCAATAAAACTGTGTACAAGGGCGAAGTCGAGGCGGCGCTCGGTTCACCGGCGACCCATGCCCATTCGCCATGGTCCGCCAGATTGCGGGCATAGCTCTGGTGTATCCAACTGTCATCCAGGGGGAAGCCCTCCCCTGCGCCCAAAACATAAAATCCAACCAGCAGCAGGGAGGCCATCCATATCGCCATATCCGCAGGTCGGAAACTAATGACGAAGAATCGCATACAAGCGCACATCTTTTTGCTGACTGAAGGGTATCGGCAGGAGGAATTCTGGCGGATGATTGGCGTCAAATTGGAATGCCGCTGGCGCGGCGCCGATGAATCCATCATCGCCAACTGACTCAAGCAGCAGATAATCCACCTCATATCTGGCAGCCACTTGCGGCACCACATCAACCGATTCGTTGGGCAAAGTGACGCCGCCCATGCCCAGAAAATAGTATAGCTGCGCCGGGTCATTGACCATAAGACGCGCATTCGGCGGCACTAAATCGCGGATGCCGACATAAATCGGGGGCAGCCCTTCTTGGGCTGGCGTCTTCGCCGACAGCGCCAGCATCAGCGCAAGCAGAACCGCCAGCACCAAAACCGAAACCGAGAACAGTGGTTTGGCAGTCGCTGGATTCCAGCTGTGGCGGCGGGCGGCGACCCAGCCAATGACATCATCCAAGCCCAACAATCCCAATACCATCCAAAACGGCACGAGGGCGGCCACCGCATGAAACAATCCCCCGCGATAACCGACAAAGGGGAAAACCAGGGTCATCGCAAGATGTATGCCGATGACAAATATGCAAAATCCGCGCAGCAGCGGCCTTTTGCGGCGCTGCCACCAGCCGACCAGCATCAAGGGGCTTAGCACAATCATGCCCTCGACAGCGACAAAGGTCGCCAAATTGTGGACGGCAGCCGTCCAGCGCGACTCGATGAATGATTCCAGCCCCGCAGCAAAGAGTTTATCTGCCGCGGCATCGGGCGGATAGCTGAACAAATCATTGTACTCGGTGAACCAGATGGACTGGATGCCTCCAGTTGGCATGACAGCCCCGATTGCCTGAATGTTTCTTATGAACCAGGGCAGCATCGTCAGCGCATAGAATCCTGTGACCAGCGCCAACCACAGCAAACGTTCGCGCAGCCATTTTTTGCGCTTCCCACGCACAGCGCCCAAGGGAAACATCAAGGCGGCCCAGGCAGTCAAAAGCAGCAGGAGTCCGTCCGCACGGGTCAGATGCCCCAAGCCAGCAAACACCCCAGCGAGAATCCAATATCGCCATCGGCGCCGCTTTGCTGACAGACCCAGCCCAATCCAGAGCAGTCCAAGCGAGCCGATCAAGGCATAAGGGGCGAAGGTGTCGATGGACCCCCAATATCTGGCGAAGAAACCGCCGAACAGGGTCAGCAGCGCGGCCAGCCGAGCATGACGCAAGCTGCCCTTGAGCAGCCATGCCAGCCAATAGGCGGCCAGCCCGCTGCCTGCTGTGAAAAGCGCAAAGAAAAACTGGGCGGCGGCATAATCGCCAGGGGCATTGAACAGGCGCATGCCCAGCGCAGCGATGACGGAGGTCAATGGCATCCAGTAGAGGTGCGAAGGCACGGGCAGGCTGTCGGGAGCATCCACATAATTCCACAGGTAGTCATCGACAAATCCTTCCCCCTGCGCCAGACGGCTGGCGGCATTGAAGTGATAATAGGCGTCCGTATAGGTCGGCACAGCCGCCAGCCCTCGCGTTAAAACGAAGGCCAGCAGCATCACGATTGCCATAAATGCTGCATCACCGCGCGACAGTCTGGCCATCACCCCATCAGCTTTCCCTCACAAAAATGCTGGCAAGCGCGTCCTGATATTCCGTCCGCCAATCCTCTGCCGCAGCAAGTTTTTGGGCAAGCCCGCTGTCGGTCTCAATCAATGCAAACTGAATGTCCCATTCCTCGAACTCCCCACGCCAACTGTCCGCGCCAACCGCAGCCCGAAAGTAATCGTTGAGGAAGCTCGCGTACAGGTCGGTGCGGCCATCGATATAGACCGGATGCTGCGGCGCATGAAACATCAGATAACCGCCCCAGTTATAGCTGTTGAACATATTGCCTTCAAGCGCGGCGCTGTTCAAATGGTTGACGGCATCAATCGGCAGGATGCGCGATAATCCTTCGTCAATCGCATCGGCATCCGCCACAGCCGCCACATTGGCAAGGGCACCCAGCGCAACCAGGCTCAACAGCAGCAGGTTCAAACCAACCCGATGAGGCGACTCGCGGGCTTTGGGCGGAAGAACCCAGCCATTTCTTGTCAGGATATGGTCAAAATGATGCGTGGCGATGGGTACGGCCGCGATGGCAAAAACCGACAGATTGCGGGCGGCTGTCAATGCCATCAACAGCGTGCCGCAAATCAAAAGCCATTCCGTCCAATCAAACTTGAGGCGGCTTGCCCATACCCCACCGACAACCATAAGCAGCAGCGCCATAAACCCCCAGGTCAATGGCAAATTGAAATCGGGCGACTGCCATTCCTGGATGAAGCGCCGCAACTCTGGCAGGCTCAGGGTCTCAAAAGGCAGCGCATAGATGCCCGCTCCATTTGGGTTGAAGGCCAGCAGCAGCGTTGAAGCTGTCAGCACCCAAAGAAGCTGCCGAATGCCCGCTATCGGCATCACCGAATCGCCCGTGCCCGATGCCAGATTCAACCATTCGCCCACCATAAAAGCCGCCACGAAAACATAGCCCAGCGCAAATCCGCCATGTGTATTCCCCCAGAGCCACATGAGCGGAACAATCCACCCCAGGCGGTTGCGCCCATTGCGCTTGAAATCGAACAAGAGGAATATCAGAATAGATGCAAACAAAAACGAGAACATCTGTGGACGGGGCGACCAGAATGCCGCTGCGCTGGCTGCGCCAAAAATCAGGACAAAGGCCTGCATATAAATCACGCCCTTGCCAGCGCGATACAGGAAGACCATGCCAGCCAGGGCCAAGGCGGCCGTGAAGAGGGACATGCCAGCATAACCAGCAAGCTCCCAGATGCTATACATCAGCAGCTGGGCGCCAGCGCTGTGGTTCCGATGCACGGCATCGGTGAATGTATATGAAAATGAATCGGCATAAATCATTTCGCCGGCAGCGAAGATATGCTGCCCGACCCGCAGATGCCACCACATATCGGCATCAACAGCAACCCGCGTCGCCATCACAAATAACAGGATGAAGACAATGACGGCTGCGGTGCGCTCGGTTGTCAGGCGTGACATTTCCCCTCATCAGATTGGATGCAAGTCTGGACAGCATCCGGCCATATCAGCGGCCCTTCATTTGCAGCACATTGCCCAGCGTGCGGATAAGAATGTTAATATCCAGGCCCAGCGATTGATGTCGGATGTAATACAAGTCATATTGCAGTTTGACCATGGCATCTTCGTCTGTCGAGCCATACTGATAACGCACCTGCGCCCACCCTGTCAGTCCTGGTCGGATAATATGCCGCGTCCGATAAAACGGGATTTGCTTTTCTAATCTGCTGACATGTTCGGGGCGTTCGGGGCGCGGACCTATCAGGCTCATTTCGTTTTTGAGCACATTGAAAAGCTGTGGCAGTTCGTCGATTCGCGTCCGGCGCATGATGCCGCCAAAACGAGTCACGCGGGGATCATTCTTCTGGGCAAAGACAGCGCCGGTGGTCGCTTCAGCATTGGGCACCATGGTGCGAAACTTAATGACGCGAAAGGGCTTGCCGTGCAATCCAATCCTCGTTTGCCGATAGAAAATGCTGCCGCGCGAATCCAGCTTAATCAGCAAGGCAGCCACAGGCAATACAAGCAGAAAAAGTGGAATAAGCAAGAAGACAATCGTCAAATCCAGCAGCCGTTTCAAGGTCGGATAGACACCAAGGCTGCCAGCTTGATCAATCGGCAAAACCACTGTCCAGTTATCGTTCACCCCTTTCACAGGCACACGTCCGGTTATGCGCTCATACAGAATCGGCATCGGGATGATGGCAGCGCCGCGTTCATAGGCATCCATCACGCCTTGAAACACCTCGCTGTTCAGACCATGAGTAGAGGACAGGATGAGTTCGCTGATGTTATGTTCGATGACCAGTTTCAGGATGTCTTGACCGCTCCCAACCACTTCCGAGTCATTGACTTGTTTCCCGAGCTCACTTTTTTCGCCAATCACACCGACAACAGCATAGGTTCCACTTAAATCTGCTTTGATGGTATGGATAATCTCATTCGCCGCCCAATCCGTCCCAACAACCAAGACCCGCCGCTGAAATACTTTCCAGCCAATGAGAGTAGCGCCTAACAGCCGCCATACTGTAATCAGCCCAAGAGACAGCAGTCCATAACAAATAACAGAAACACGGGGCATGGAATCGGGTACGGAAAGAAAATAGATGCACAGATACAGCAGCAGCAGCTGTAGCTGCATCAGCCCCAGACGCTGAATTGAGGCTGTCGGGCTGGAGGCAATCTGCAAATCATAGAAATCATTGGCGGCTGCCAGTATGAACCAGACAACAATAAACAATCCAAACCAAACAACCCGCAGCTGGATAAACTCAAGTACAAATGGCCGCTGGTCGATAAATGCCCATATCGCCAAAGAAGCATAAACAGCAATCACGATACTGATGGCATCGCCAGCCATAAGCAGCCATCGCCGCTCCGAGATTCGCAGCTGAAGCCAAGACTGATTTTTTGGAGGTGAAGAGAAAATCATCGTCCCCTATACAATCAATTACAATCAACCTAACGATTTCCTACTGTAGTATAACAAACTTTTCTAAATGCGGCCTGGCAATGCCTGCCATACTTAACGAAATCGAATAAGAGTTGTACAATTCAATCCACATCCAATAATCTATGGATAAACAGACCTTGATGATAGAGGAATATAGCTTATGTCGCAGGCTCGTGCATTATATCAGGTGCAGGAACTTGAACTTGGCATCATCGAGCGCACCAAAAAAATCAAAGCCATCCATGCTCGGCTTCAGGACGACGAGACAGTCAAAGCGCTTCAGGCCCGATTCGACGCCGCGCGGTCATCGCTGAAGCTGATTGTGAAGCGCATCCACGAGATGGAGACCCAAATCGAGGCGGTGGTGACCAAACAGCAGGCGACTGAATCGCGCCTTTACAGTGGTCATGTCAAGAATCCCAAGGAACTCCAGGACATGCAAATGGAAGTGGATGCGCTAACACGAAGACGCGCGGAACTTGACGACCAACTGCTGCTGCTTATGATGGAACGGGACGAAGCACATCAGACTTTCGTTCACAGCGAAGGGGCACTCAATAAAGCGCAGGCTGAACAGGAAGCCGAACATCAGAACCTGCTGGAGGAAAAAATATCATTGACCCGCGAAATCGAAGAACTCATGGCGGAACGCAAAAACACGCTCAGGCAAATTCAGCCCGATGTCCTGAAAACATACAACAACCTGCGAACCGCCAAGGCCAACCGACCGGTTTCCGTTCTCAAAGACAGGACATGCAAGGTATGCGGCATCACGCAGAACAACTCGATTGTTGCGGACATTAACCGAGACGGCGGTTTGGTCAAATGTCAAAATTGCGGGCGAATTTTAATCAAGCTGTAGCCGACAAGACACAGCGCACCCAACCAGCCGCCTCGCTCACGCAGATGGAATCGCCCTACAGCAGAATTTGCATGAGTACGCTGATGCCCAGAAACACAACCAAGGGACTCAGGTCGATACCACCCATAGGGGGCAATGCGCTGCGAATGGGCGCCAGCACCGGCTCAGTGACTTGATATAAAAACCGCGCAATCGGATTGTTGTAATCCAAATTCGGAATCCAGGTCATCAGCACCCGCGCCAGCAATATCAGTTGATAGATTTGCAGCGCCCAAAACACAATCATTAACAGGCTTGTCATTTGTGAGTTACCTTTCCTCTAATACTGACGTTCGCCAAAAATAGCGCGTCCTATGCGAACCATAGTCGCGCCTTCTTCAATGGCAATCGGATAATCATTGGTCATCCCCATGCTCAATTCCGCCAGTGGCATATCCAGCGAATGGGAAAGTTCTTCACGCAAGGCAAACAAATCCGCAAACACCGCCCGCGTTCTCTCCATGTTATCATCAAGAGGCGCCATTGTCATCAAGCCTTTGACACGGATATTGGGGAGCTTGACGATTTGATGGATTTCCAGCCACAATCGGTCTTTGACTGCCTGGTCATCGTACCATTTGCGAGCCGCGAATCCATATTTCGAGGCTTCGCCGGATACATTCATCTCAAGCAAAACATCCAGACTGCGGCCGGCGTCCACTGCCAGACGCGACAGCCTTTGTGCCAGCCGCAGACTGTCCACCGACTGAACCACATCAAACAAAGGGATAACCTGTTTTGCCTTGCGGCTTTGAATATGTCCGACCATGTGCCAAGTAAGCGGATGACCCATGCTGTCATTCACCTGCCCGATTTTGTCTCTGCCTTCTTCTACGCGGTTTTCACCAAAGTGTTGCAAACCGGCTTCAGCCGCAGCCAGAATCTCTGCCACCGACCTTTGTTTGCTGACAGCCACAAGGGTAATATCGGAGGGGTCACGATTAACCTTGGCGCAGGCTTTTGCCAGGGAATCCTGAACGCGCTTGACATGATCTCCAATGCTCATAAGGACATCACCACACCAAAACGACCGGTTTTCCCTTGCTCTGCCCGATGCGAAAAGAAATCAGCTGTATTCTCAAAGGTGCAAATTTCCAGCAAAGTCACATTCCGCACCCCCTGCCGCTCAAAATCCAGCCGATTCGCTTGCCAAAGATCCAAATAGACGCCGCCGCTGCCGGCATCCCGTGAAATCAAGCTCGGCTCGTCACCATAATAAGCGCGGGCCTGGGCGGCGACTTCCTCGCCTACCCGATAATTCCGCCCAGATATGGCAGGCCCAAGGACAGCTTCAATATCTTCTGGCTGGCTGTCATAAGCGATGCGCATCTTCCTGACCATGCTGGCGGCCATGCCCTTGACAGTCCCGCGCCAGCCGGCATGTCCCAAGCCGATAGCGCCTTTTGTCGGGTCATAGAGCAGCAGAGGCACACAGTCGGCAAAACGCATCACCAGCGGCGTATCAGGCTGGTTGGTAATCATGCCGTCCGCTTTTGCCAGCCAGCCGCGCTTCTCTGTCGGATGACTCACAACAATTGTGTCCGTGCCATGCACCAGCCAGGTCGTCACCGCACGTTCCGCATGGACATCCGCCACCCGATACATCCGCCTGTGATTTTCACGGACTGCATCGGCATCATCGCCATTTGTCCCGCCGACATTCAAAGACGTCCAATGGGACTCGCTGACGCCGCCGTGTCGGGTAAAGATGCCATGTGCAAGGCCGTCCCAGCCTTCGTGGCGATAATAGGACAAGCCCGATTGACTGACACGTTCCAAAGCCGATTCCTTCCCGTCGAAAATGTGCCTTCAGCCGCCGCAAAAACTGATTGTACCATACCATATTCATCATAGCGCTAGCATAACACAGAATTCGGTTCACAAGACGGCCGTTGAGCCGCGTTTTTATGCTACAATGCTGACAAGAGGAGCTTGCGAAATAGCAAGCAGCTACGGCTGCACAGGATAATCATGTCGATTCGGAAAGTCCGTCCTGACGATCGGTTTTTGGAGTTTTATCGGAGATTGCCGCCGGTTTTGGATTGGCTGGTTGACCTGATATTTCCACCGACCTGTGGCGGCTGCCACCGCGTTGACTTTCGCTGGTGTGATGTCTGCCTGGATCATCTGCGGGAAATACCCGTCGCCTTCGAGGATAGACCGCAGCGGGGAATGGCTGGCGTATGCGCCACTGGCTTGTATGACGGGATGCTCAAGCGAGCCGTGCAGACTTTCAAATACCATGGCGCTATCGAGTTGGCAGAACCCCTGGCGAAACGTCTGGCGACGGTACTGGAAAGGCAGAAGTGGGAACTGGACATCATCATACCGGTGCCACTGTCGGCGGCTCGCCTGGCGGAACGGGGTTATAATCAAGCCAATCTGCTCAGCCAGCAAGTGGCAAGGTACATGGGAATCCCCTGCCAGCCGGACTGTTTGCAGCGGACACGCGATACAAGCCAGCAAACCCTGCTGAACGCCAGACAGCGCGTTGAAAATGTCAAGAACGCCTTTTCGGCAACGAGTGATGTTGCCAATCTGTCTATTTTGCTGATTGATGATGTGGTTACGACCGGATCGACATTAAATGCCTGCGCCGCTGCCCTGCGGAGCGCAGGGAGCGAAGCCATTTATGCGATTGCTGTCGCCACGCCTGACAACATATTGATTTAGCACAGGAGCATGACAATGGATGTCAATATCCACGGAGATGGTATCAGGATTAGCGAGGAACTCGATAGATATACGCGGTCAAAAATTAACAGGCTCGACCGCTACCTGCCGAATATCGCCCATATCAGGGTCGAGCTCGCCATTATACGAACTCACCGCGGCGCCGACCTGGCGATTGCCCAAATCACCGTGCAGCACGCACGCGGCGCCATCCTGCGGGCAGAAGAAAGAATGGACATCGAGAATCGGGACACCATCCGACTGGCGATTAACAAAGCCGTCGACAAACTCCACCGTCAGATTGACCGCTTCAAAGGCAAGCGCAAAGACAAACAGCAGCGACTGCGCGTCCGCGACAAGTATCAGGCAACCATCGCTGAACTTGATGCTGCCGAAGAGGTGCCAGAGTACGAAGTGCCGGATGCAGAGGACTTTGTGCCGCCAGCCGATATTTTCCGGCGGAAACAAATCGAATTGATTCCAATGAACGAACAGGAAGCCATCGAGCAGCTTGAACTGTTGGATCACAACTTTTATATGTTTATGAACGCCGAAACCGAGCGCGTTAATGTGCTTTACCGCCGCGAGAACGGAGGTTATGGCATACTCGTACCCCAATAATCAGGGCGCGTATGGCTAGTCGCTGGCTCGTTTCTGATGCCAGAGTGACTGAAGGATGCGGTACTTGCGAAATTCGTACCATGCCATCAGCAGCGACAATTTGAAACCATGCCAGCGGTCGCGGTAGCCGCCCAAGGCAATAAAGCGCCAGTAAAAATGACGCAGGGGCTGCAAGGCAAAGCTGCGCCTTTTGGGGCGCAGTCCCTGCTCAAACAGGATTTGTGCATCATACTGCACATAACGCCGCTGCTTTTCCAAAAAATGCGCCAAATCACGATAATTGTAATGGATGATGGGATGGTCGAGTGAGCCTTCGGGACCATCAAGCAGCACAACTTCGTGAACCTGTCGCCTGGGGTCATAATAGGCCTGACCGACCCGCAGCAAGCGCGTTTGATAATCAGGATACCAGCCTGCTCCCTGGGTCAAAACGCCAAAGATATAATTATGCCGCGGCAGCCGCCAGCCCGCATAATGGGGCATTTCAATCTTTTGCCGTATTTCAAGCGCAGATGGCTCGGTGATGCGCTCATCAGCATCCACGAACAGCACCCAATCCGTCTCGGCTGCCACCACATCCAGCGCGGCATTGCGCTGCGCGGCATAATTGTCAAAACCGCGCTGGAGTGTATCCGCGCCGCAGGCTTCTGCCAGAGCAAGGGTATCATCGCTGCTGCCGGAATCAAAAACGAGGATCCTGTCTGCGAAACGGAGCGACTCGATGCAATCACAAATCTGCGCGGCTTCGTTGAAGGTCAGGACAATCGCTGTGAGATGTGTCATCAACTTGCCATCTCGATGATGGTCTGACAGGCGGACGTTGCCCCTTCATCCAAAGCGCTCCCTTGCGCCAGTTTGCGCTTCATCCCCCATATCAGCAGCTGACGCGCCAGCCGGCGCTTCCATCTCGGATAATACTTGTCGTACAGCAACAGGCGGCTTTTCCATAAATGAATCAGGCTCCAGGGGCGTACCTGCGAGGTGCTTTGAGCGCCAAAATGCGTGACATGCGCCTGGGGTACGCACAGAATCCGCCAGCCAGCACGCTGAATGCGCCAGGCCCAATCGACTTCCTCGCAATACATGAAAAAATCCTCATCGAACAAGCCGGCGCCCAGCAAGACTTCACGCTTCAGCATCATGGTCGCGCCCAAGGTAAAATCACCCGCGAAGGGATCCAGCCCCTCGTATTTGGATTTGGGATAGCGCCCGTTGAATGCGCCCTCGATAAAACGCCCGGGAGTCGGGAAAAACTCCGCCCAAATTTGACCCAAGTCGGGGAAGTGAAAGGCGCTGTGCTGAAAACTGCCATCACCAAAGGTCAGCCGCGCCCCGACCACGCCAACATCCTCTCTGGAGAACAGGGTTTGATGCAACGTCGCCGTCGCGCCCGAATGGGTCACTGTATCCGGATTCAGCAGATAGACAGCCGACGGCAAATCGGTCGCGGCGGCATCCTTGCCGCCAAAGCCCATCGCGCGCATGGCAAGATTATTGGCGCGGCTAAAGCCCAGATTTTCTTGGCTGGCGATCACCTTCACATCGGCAAAGCGCTCCCGAACGACATGGACAGTATCATCAGTCGAGGCGCAGTCCACCAGCCACAGGTCACCAGCCAGTTGGCTTGCCGCCAAATCATCGACAAGGCTTTGCAGGGCAGCGGCTATGATTCGGGCGTTATTCCAAGTGACAATGACAATCGCCAAATCTGCCATCAAGGTTCACCATTGGGGTCAACAATTCTAATCGAACGCATGCCAACATGGTTGTTGCGCAAGCTGATGGCGACATCTTCATGAATGAGTCCCGCCCAGCAGTTTTGCGGATTGCGTGCCTCGATCTCTGTCAAACGCACCGCGCCCCAAACTATGACGCGTTTGCCGGCTGGCAGATAACGATAGGTATGGCCGGTTGTTTCGTCATAGACTTCGACCAGGTCTTCATCGGCGCCGATTGCCCAGCGATAGGGATAGCTGGTCAGCGAAGTGGCGCATTGTATCCCCACGCGCCAGACGCCGGATTCATCGAGCCAGCCCAGAGCGGCGGCTTGCTGCGCTTGCTGATAAACCGTGCCGGGCACTGGCCCGCTTGTCCGTATGGGAACATCGCCATAGTTGTCAATGGTTAGGTGGAAAACCAGCATATCGCCCAGAGGCACCGTCATTTGCTGCGAATAGGCAAACGATTCGGGATCGACTGGCATGGGAAGAAGCTCGCCAGCCTGTTCGGGGGTGGTGAAAAACCTACCGGAATAAGGTTGAACATCAAAGGCGACATCGACCCCAGGCGCTTGTGGCAGGATTTCGGCATAGGGCTTGCCGCCAGTCTCAATCGTCAAGCTCGCTTCGTGGCGGATACGCTGCCCGACAGCATCCTGAGCCAGCGCGATAACCTGATAAGTGCCATCAGGCGGCGGGTCAGCGCCCAAATCAATGCCCCCTTCATAATCATAGCGATGCCGTCCCGCCTCGCCATACTGACGTTCTTCGACGCGGGCCGAAACAGGAATCCGTGCGCCATCGGGCCCAACCAGAAAGACATCGAGGCTTTCCACATCTTTTTCAAGATAGACATTGATTTCGACGCGGTCGGCAATCCCGTCCTGATTAGGCGAGAAAACCAGCGGCGACACAGAAAAGATCGACATGACTGGCAGGGGAGAATCTCCCTCCTCAACCAGCAAGGTGCCGCTCTTGCTCATCGTTTCGCCCGATTTAGTCCTTGCCTCCAATCGCCAGGTGTAAGTGCCGTTGGGTATCAGACGCCGCTCAAGGTGACCGGGCACTTCTTCTCGGTCAAGCAGAAATCCATCGACAACGCCACTGAAAAGCACACTGTAATCGCCATCGGCGCGCATCTGCTGTTGGCGGAAATAAAAGGTTTGACCATTCTCGGCGGTCAGCGCGATGTCTATGACCGCCGGCCGCGCCAGGCTGTAATCAAACACTGCCAAGTCATTAAGGCCATCGGCGTTCGGACTGATGGCATCGCGGTCAAAGCCAGCGGCCATAATCAAGGGCAGCGGCGGGGAGAGAATCAAGCTGCCGATAACCAGCACAGCCAGAATGCCAAGTGCGGCAGCCAGCAAAACAAACCCGTAGGAGACGCGCATAAACCCTTCATTTCCCCTTGATGCCGAGACCCATCAAGTCTACTGATGCCAGCCTGTGACGACAAGACCCGAACCTTTACATTTGCGGTTGGCTTGGGCTAAACTTCGGATTCAATCTGCAAGCATCTACACCACATGAAGGAACATTCCTTGACGCTCAGCCAAAATCAGGATTTCATCACCATCCACAATGCCGAGCCGAAGCATGATGGGCTGCTGGAACTTCCCCTGCTTGTTTTGGATGAGCAGGTTTTGTTTCCCAAGGTACTGAGCCTCATCCCTTTATGTACCCCAGCCAACCTGGAGGCGGTTCGTTACGCCAAACTGCATCAGCAAACCTTAATCGCAGCCAAACACAAGGCAGGTGAGCGTGAACTGGGCGAGCCAGTGCACCTGGTCGGCACGGAGATTGCCCCTGGTGAGATTGTCGAACAAACAGACAGCACCCGGCAAGTGATGGTTCAGGGACGGCGCCGTCTGGAAATACTGGACATCAGGCAGCAGACATCCTACCCCGTTGCCAAGGCGCGGATCCTCAATGACAGGGTGGCTGAACCGGAGACCCTTGAGGCACGCAAGACCCGCCTGCTTGAGTTGTTCCAGCATTCAAGCCAGTACAGCGACATGATGCCGGACAGCGTTATCAACTACATCCTGTCGCTGGAAGACCCTGGCCAACTCTGCGATGCGCTGGCGGCGGCGCTGCCGATGAACCCCGACCAAATGCAGCAATTGCTGGAACAGGCGGCTATTGAAAAACGTCTTGAGCAACTGACGGCGCTGCTTGCTTCGGACTTGCAAAAGCATGAACTGCATGAGGAGGTGCATTCGCGCCTGCAAGATGAGATAGCGGCAAACCAGCGTGAGATGTATCTGCGCGAACAAATCCGCCTGATTCAGCAGGAATTGGGCGATGGCGATGTTTTCCAGCAGGAGATGATGGAGCTTGGCGAGAAAATCCGACAGGCGGGGCTGCCGCGGGAAGCGCATGACAAGGCGATGAAAGAACTGTCGCGGCTGGGGGTCATACCGCCCTTGTCGCCCGAATCCGGCCTTATCCATACTTATCTGGACCGCCTGCTGGCATTGCCCTGGAAGGCCGTGAGCGAGTTGAACCTGGATCTCAAGCGAGCCGAAGACATTCTCGAAGGTTCACATTATGGCTTGGACAAGGTGAAAACCCGCATCATCGAACATATCGCGGTGCGAAAACTGGCGCAAGACAAGATGAAAAGCCCCATCTTATGCTTTGTGGGGCCGCCGGGCGTCGGCAAAACATCGCTGGGAAAGAGCATTGCCGAAGCCCTTGGCTGCGAATTTCTGCGCATCAGTTTGGGCGGCCTGCGCGATGAGGCTGAAATTCGCGGTCATCGCCGCACTTATATTGGCTCCATGCCAGGGCGGATTCTGCAGCAGATGCAGCGAGCCGAAACCATCAATCCAGTTTTCATGCTGGATGAAATCGATAAAATGAGTTCTGACTTTCGCGGCGACCCAGCGGCCGCCCTGCTGGAAGTCCTTGACCCGGAGCAGAACAGGCATTTTGCTGACCATTATCTGGAGATACCCTACGATTTGTCCAAAGTGACATTCATCACCACAGCAAACGACCTGTATGCCATTCCCGAGGCGCTGGAAGACCGACTGGAGGTGATTGAATTCAAGGGGTATTCGGAAGAAGAGAAAATACAAATCGCACGCCGATTTCTTATCCCGAAACAGCTTGAGGCAAATGGCATCCAGGAACGGGGCATCCATTTCCTCACTTCGGGATTGCAGCATATCATCAGGCATTACACCTACGAGAGCGGCATGCGGAATCTCGAACGGGAAATCGCCAATATCTGCCGCAAAATCGCGCGGCAGGCGGCATCCCACCGCGCTTTCCCGCGGCGCATTAGCCCGAAAGCCATCGAAAAGCATCTGGGACCACCGCAAATGTTTGACACGCGGATTAACCGCAGAGATGCCATCGGGATTGCCAGCGGCTTGGTCTGGACACCCCATGGCGGCGAGATTCAAACCATCGAAGTATCGCTCTTGCCCGGCAAGGGCAGCCTGACGCTCACCGGACAGCTGGGCGATGTGTTGCAGGAATCGGCACAGATTGCGCTTAGTTATCTGCGGTCGCGTGCGTCTGATTTTGGCTTGCCAGCCGAGGACTTCGACAATTATGACATTCACATTCACATGCCCGAAGGCGCTGTGCCCAAAGAGGGGCCTTCGGCTGGAATCACCCTGGCGGCAGCGCTTGTTTCCGCATTTACCGAAGCTCCCGCCAGGAGCAGCTACGCGATGACCGGCGAAATCACGCTGCGCGGGCATATTCTGCCTGTCGGCGGCGCGGTTGAAAAAATTCTGGCGGCGCGGCGGCGGGGGATTCCGCATATCCTCCTGCCCAAAGACAATGAAAAAGACTTGAAGGACCTGCCAAAAGCGGTGCGGCGTGATGTATCCATCCATTTTGTCGACGACATGCAAGAGGTGCTTGACTTGATACTGCACGAGCCGCCAGCGCAGCGTCAACGGGACATCGAAGCTGGGAAATCGGACAGCGCGGACGATGGGTGATGAAAAGATAGCTATGCGATACGAATTCAGCTTGTTCATGGTCACCATTCTATTGAGCGCCTGTGGCATACTGGCGCAGCCCACGGCGACGCCACTGCCTACAGCTACAGCCAGTCCAAAGCCAACCGCTACCTTCACCCCGCCGCCAAGCCCTACACCCGCGCCTACCGCCACCGCGACCTCAAGCCCGACCGCCACCCACACCTGGACACCCACCGTGACCGCCAGCATCACGCCACTGGCGGAACCCGGATTCGTTTTTGATAACTGGGAAGTGATGGACATTCCCGAAAATATCAAAGACGGCATATCGAATCCGATGATTGCCTTCACCAACTCCAATAACCAGCAGACCATCGCCAACATCGCCACTGCCCAGCCGAATACCGGCATCAAGACGCTCTATTTGGTGTCTCCCGCCAGCCCCAGTGTCCGCATCCCCATCCTCGAAATGGATTCGGGAACGGATTCGAGAATTTTTTTGGCAAAGTCGGGTGCGGCGCTGTCTTTCGTCAAGACTGGCGGGGACAGCCGAAGCAATGGGCTTTACATTTTGGATATGGAATCCGGCTTTAGCGCCCGTGTGCTGCCCGGAGACAATCCATTAGTGCAGCGCGGCTTCTTTGTCGAACCCGATTGGTCGCCCGATGCAAGCTGGCTGGCCATGGCGGTCGCAACCGGCTATGACATAGACATCTTTCTGTATGCCAAAGACGGGTCAGGTCGAACGAACCTGACCAACAGCGGGTCTTATGACTGGTGGCCGCGCTGGTCGCCGGATGGGCGCTATCTGTCTTTTGTATCCGACCGCGCTGTCTGTCCAAGCTGGATACCCGGCGACCCGAACTTCTGTGATGCCCTGACCCGCGAACCGCCAGCCAGCGGACAGGTTTATGTGATGGAAGCTGATTCGGGAGTTGTCTCTCGGATTTCGGATGTTTGGGTCAGGGAGCCGCCTTATTGGATTGATGCTTCTCGGCTGGCGTTTGCCAGTGGCGATCTATTCGACCTGCTGAATCCCCAGCGGCGCATCTGGCAAGCCCATATCGCCAATGGTTCGGTTGCTGAAGTTCGTTTGCAAGGCAGCCCGGATTCAGCCAGTTATCTCTCGGAGTCGTGGTCACCGGATGGGCGGGTGGCGCTGGTGCAAATCGCCGACACTTTGAATCAAATTGTCCTGATGACCGCTGACAGCAGGCTGCTGCGGCAGGATAACGAACTCGATTTCCCGCGTTTTGGCATGTCGGCAGCGTGGTCGCCCGATGGGCAGCGCATCGCCATCGGTGGCACATCCGGGCAATGTCCTTATGGCGTGCGGGTAAAGGAAAGCAGCTACGACACTATCGCTGCCGGCAATCCACCGCCCAGCATGTGTGACCCGCAATTCTCATCCGACAGTCAATTCATCGCATTCACTGGCGTCAATCCGCGAGTTGACGGCCGCAACGATGTCTATGCCGCCAATTATAACGGCTTCGGCGCCAACAACCTGACCGCCGATTTGCGCGGGCAAGTCGAACTCATCGGCTGGGTGGGCGGATAACCATAGTCATCCGCCAATCGACAGGCTATAGTGGGGTTAAGAGGATTTCTGTTTTTGAATGAGGGGGAAGTGATGCCAAACCTGAGCGGCAAAATCGCAGTGGTCACCGGGGGCAGCCGCGGCATCGGTCGGGCGATTTGCCTGGAACTGGCTGCCTGTGGCGCGACTGTGGCTGTGAATTATCATCAAAGCGCGGCGGCGGCGGCGGAAGTCGTATCGGAAATCGAAAAAAATGGCGCGGCTGCCCAGGCTGTTCAAGCCGATGTCCGTGATTCCGAACAGGTCGGAGCGATGTTCAAGGGCATCATCGCCGCTCATGGCACGATTGACATTCTCGTCAACAATGCCGGCATGACGCGCGACAATGTGATTATGCTGATGAAGCCGGATGATTTTGATGCGGTCATTGACACCAATTTGCGCAGCGCCTGGTTATGCTGCAAAGCCGCCGCCCGCGTGATGATGCGGAAGCGCCGCGGGGCAATCATCAATATCACCAGCGTGGTCGGTCTTGCTGGCAACGGCGGTCAAACCAACTACGCAGCCAGCAAAGCCGGCATCATCGGGCTGACAAAATCGCTAGCGAAAGAGGTCGCTGTGCGCGGCATCCGCGTCAATGCGGTCGCGCCTGGATTTGTCGAAACTGACATGACGGCTGACTTGTCGGATGAAATCAAGTCCCAGGCCATTGAAGCCATTCCGCTTGGTAGGATGGGAACACCGCAGCATATCGCCAAAGCGGTCGTTTTTCTTGCCTCACAGGATGCTGCCTAT
Organism: Anaerolineae bacterium; assembly: GCA_034421915.1. Lineage (GTDB taxonomy): Bacteria > Chloroflexota > Anaerolineae > Aggregatilineales > Phototrophicaceae > UBA6055. The sequence goes on along the minus strand of DAOUKA010000165.1, from coordinate 6,180 downwards.
ATTACCGGTCAAGTCCTGGTCGTTGATGGCGGCATGGTGATGTAATTCAGGCCAAGCCAGCCAGCAAGATGGAGATTTGATATGAGCACCATTTTCTCGAAAATCATTGCCAAACAAATCCCGGCGGATATTGTCTATGAGGACGAACTTGTGATGGCGTTTCGGGACATCGCGCCCCAGGCGCCAGTGCATATTCTGATTATCCCCAAAACAGAAATCGCCACCGTCAACGATGTATCCGCGCCAGACGAAGCCGCCCTGGGGCGTATGTTTCTGGTGGCGGCGAAAATCGCCAGGGACGAGGGCATTGCCGCCAGCGGGTATCGTTTGATTGTGAATTGCAACGAAGATGGCGGGCAGGAGGTGTTTCACCTGCACATGCACCTGCTGGGCGGGCGCAGGCTGGGTCCTATGCTGACGAGAAAAAGGGCAGAATAAAATCGCAGCCTGCGCTGGTTAGCTTTCTGGGTTATCGGGTTCGGCGGTCAATTCGGCGCTGGCTTCAGACGGCGCGCCCGCAGGTCTCCAGTCATCCGGCGTGGCATTATCTATCGCCCTCAAAATCTCTGCTGTTGACGGAATCGCGCCCGACTGTGAGGACGCAACCGAGACGCCGTTGACATGGATGGTCGGCGTCGAGGCGACGCCTTCGCTGTAAGCCGCATCCAAAGTATTCGAGATGGCGCTGGAGTTGAAAAAGCAATCGGTGAAGGTATTGCCATGCAGACCGAGCGCATCCACCCCGGCCAGCAGCCGATTTTGCGAAAATGCTGTATTGGCATAGCGGGTATGCCAAGCGAACAGGACATCGTGCATCTCCCAGAACATCCCCTGCTGCCCGGCGCACAGGGCAGTACGGGCGGCGCCAGGGGCGTTGGGTATGGAGCCGGTCTGTAACGGGATATAGACGAACAAGACCTGCCCGCTGCGGACTCGCTCCAGAATGGCATCGAGGGATTCGCTGTGGAATGCCTCGCAGCCCGGGCAGGCAAAGCTGGCATATTCCGCCACGGTCACTGGCGCTTCCTGGTCGCCAAGCTGGGGATAGCCGTCTATAGACAGGGAACGGGGGATATTTTCATAACGCGCCTGCAAATCCTGCGAGACAAAGACATCCACCGGCTGATTGGACACAACTAGCATGGCAGCGGCCACAACTGCCACGATAACGATGGCAAGCAGCAGCAGTCGGCGCTGATTTTGACGGCGCTGTTTCTGGCGCCGCTGTCTGGCTTCGCGGGTGCGACTCTTTTTTGCCATATCGATTTTAACCCCCGTGAATGACAACTGAAGGCAAAAGTTTGAATGCCTGAAGTCTACTCCACACTCCCTTGTTTGTAAAAGGACAAGTCGCTGCGAATTGCTCGCCAGGATAATTACCCCTTGGCACAAAAGACGCAACCGTTTGCGATGCGAGTCACTGTAACATCTGGCGAAGAACTTTGGTAGAATACAAGCTCATCAAGAGTCGAGCAGGAAACGGCTCTGCATCATCGGCAGTCGGACTGTCTGCGGTACAGTTCAAAAGGACAAAGGAAGAGCCTATGAGTGAACATTTTGGCACACGCGGCACATTCGATACAGGCAGCGGTCGAGCCGTCATCTACCGTTTGAGCAAGCTGGCGGAGCAAGGCATCGGTCATATCGACAAACTGCCCTTCAGCATCAAAATTCTGCTGGAAAATGTCCTGCGCAATCAAGATGGACATCACTTCAAAGCAGAAGACGTTCATCATCTCGCATCCTGGGATGCGAAGCATCACCATCCGGTTGAGATTCCGTTTAGCCCGGCGCGGGTGATACTGCAAGATTTTACCGGCGTGCCTTCCCTGGTTGATTTGGCAGCATTGCGCAGCGCGATGGCTCGCATGGGTGGCGCCCCCCAGAAAATCAACCCCAAAGTCCCCGTTGACCTTGTTATCGACCATTCGGTGCAGGTGGATGTGTTTGGCAGTTCCGATGCCATACAGCGCAATGCCGAAATGGAGTTCGTTCGCAATCGTGAACGCTACGAGTTTTTGCATTGGGGGCAAAAGGCTTTCGAGAATCTGAAGGTGGTTCCGCCGGCGACGGGCATTGTCCATCAGGTCAATCTTGAATATCTCGCCAAGGTGGTTCAGCTATATGATGACGCGGGCGGCGAGGGCAAGGTGGCGCTGCCGGATTCTCTGGTCGGCACCGACAGCCACACCACGATGATTAATGGTTTGGGCGTTCTCGGCTGGGGCGTCGGCGGCATCGAGGCTGAAGCGGCGATGCTGGGGCAGCCTGTTTATATGCTTATGCCACAGGTGGTTGGCTTCAAGCTGGTGGGTCAGCTGCCAGAGGGGGCGACCGCCACTGACCTGGTGCTGATTGTGACGCAAATGCTGCGGGAAAAGGGCGTGGTCGGCAAGTTCGTCGAATTCTACGGACCTGGCTTGAGCAGCATGACCCTGCCCGACCGCGCCACCATCGCCAATATGGCCCCAGAATATGGCGCAACGATGGGATTCTTCCCGGTTGATGATGAGGTCATCAGCTATTTGCGGCGCACCGGCCGCGACAAAAATACCGTCGGCCTGGTTGAGCGTTACAGCAAAGAACAGGGTTTGTTCCGCAGCGATGATGCGGCTGACCCGGCATATAATGACAGCCTGGAACTGGACTTGAGCGCGGTTGAACCCAGCGTTGCCGGCCCCTTGCGCCCACAAGACCGCATTTTGGTCAAAGACCTCAAGCCAGCCTTTCATCGGGTATTGACCGCCCCACTAGGGCCGCAGGGCTTCGCGCTGGCGGAAGAGCAGCTGACCGCAGTCAGCATGGTCAAGAGCAATGGCGACAGCGCCGAACTCAAACACGGCTCGGTTGTCATCGCTGCGATTACATCCTGCACCAACACCAGCAACCCATCCGTGATGGTCGCGGCGGGATTGCTGGCAAAGAAAGCGCAGGAGCGCGGCCTCAGCCGCAAGCCTTATGTCAAAACGAGTTTGGCGCCTGGCTCCAAAGTTGTGACCGAATATCTGGACAAGGCGGGTCTGACACCCCACCTTGAAGCGCTGGGCTTTCATACTGTTGGCTATGGCTGCACAACTTGCATCGGCAACAGCGGCCCCTTGCCCGAACCCGTGCGGGAGGCGATTTATGCGGGGGATATTGTGGCGGCATCCGTGCTGAGTGGCAATCGCAACTTTGGCGGGCGCATTGGTCCCGATGTCCGCGCCAACTTCCTGGCATCGCCGCCTCTGGTTGTCGCTTATGCCTTGGCCGGCACAGTCGATATTGACCTCGACCGCGAGCCGATTGGTCAGGACTTGGCGGGCGCGGATGTCTATCTGAAAGATATTTGGCCCACGCAGCAGGAAATTGTCGCTACGGTCCAAAACAGTCTCGATGCCAGTATGTTTGTGGAACAATATGGCAATGTTTATGATGGCAATCCACAATGGAACGCCATCCCCAGCACGGACGAGCCAGTCTACGAATGGAACGCGGACAGCACCTATATTCAGGAGCCGCCCTTCTTCCTTGACTTGCCCCGACAGGCCATGCCGATTGAATCCATCGCAGGGGCGCGGGTGGTGGTCAAAGGCGGCGATTCGGTCACAACCGACCACATTTCCCCGGCGGGCGCTATCGCCATCAATGGGCCGGCGGGCAAGTTCTTGCAGGAAAACGATGTCAGCCCGCCCTACTTTAACAGCTTCGGCTCGCGGCGCGGCAACGACCGCGTGATGACACGCGGCACATTTGCCAATGTACGCTTGCGCAACCAACTCGTTCCCGGCAGTGAGGGCGGTGTCACCTATTATCTGCCGACTATGGAAGAGATGCCCATCTACGACGCCGCCCTGAAATATCAGGCGGATGGCACGCCCCTGATTGTGCTCGCAGGCAAAGATTATGGCATGGGCTCATCGCGCGACTGGGCGGCGAAAGGCACGCTGCTGCTGGGCATCAAAGCGGTCATTGCCGAAAGCATTGAGCGCATCCACCGCAGCAACCTGGTGATGATGGGAGTCTTGCCCTTGACCTTTGCCGAAGGCGAATCTTATCAGTCGCTCGGTTTAAGCGGACACGAGAGCTTCGACATTCCGATTGCGGATGATGTCCAGCCATTGGATACATTGACCGTCACCGCAACGGCTGCTGATGGCAAGCGAACTGAATTCGAGGTTACGGTTCGCCTCGATTCGCCGGTCGAAGTGGACTACTATCGCAACGGCGGCATCCTGCATACCGTTCTGCGAAACTTCCTTGCCGAATAAAAGGCAGGGCAAAGGCAAAATTTTTAGCGGCGCGCCCACAGGGGGCGCGTTTCGCTTTGGCATCGCCATCCTACACAAGCGGGTTCGCTGTTGCTTATCGGCATATTTCCGATTATGGTTGCCGAGTCCATTATCAGAAAGCGGCGTCCATGTACGACCTTCGTGTCAGCCGACGGCTTCTGTATGTCATATTCATCACGCAGAGTTTGTTTTCGGCCGCGCAGATTTCGATTATCACCATGCACTCGATTGCGGCCGGCATCCTGGGCGGCGCCGACAGCGCGGCGGGGCTGCCAACAACCGCTGTCACCTTCAGCCAATCGTTCATGGCATATTTTTTCGGAATCTATATGGGGCGCTACGGACGGCGCATGGGTCTGACAACCGCTTATGGCTTTGGTTTAGTGAGCGCAGTCATTGGCGCTGTCGCCGTGCTGCATGGCATCTTCCCGCTCCTGCTGCTGAGTTCGGCGGGCATGGGGGCTGCCAGAGCCGGTTCACAAATGAGTCGGTTCGTGGTGGGCGAACTTTTCCCGGCGCAGCAGCGTGCGCGAATGATTGGCCGCATCGTGTTCGCTGGAACAATCGGCGCGATTTTTGGTCCCGCGCTGGTGGGGCCTAGTGAACAACTGGCGAAATCACTGGCGCTCGACCTCCCGAATGGACTGCCTCTGTTCCATTCCGAACTTTTCCAACCGTTTATGTCCGCGCTTGATTACAATCAGGGCTTGACGACGGGTCCCTGGGTCATCGCCACCATCATGTACGGGCTTTCCTTCGTCATCACCTTGGTCTTTCTGCGCCCGGAACCGGCGCTCGTCGCCCAACAATACGCGGGCAACGCGAAGCAAGTCGCTCAAGCCAATGCAGCGCAGTCATTGGCGCAATTACTGCGACTGCCGAAGGTGCAGCTGGCAATTCTGTCCATGCTCATCAGCCAGACCGTGATGAGTACATTGATGACCATCACGCCCTGGCACATGCACCAGGCGAATCATGCCAACGCGGCTGTCTCACTGGTTATCGGCGCTCATACCTTCGGCATGTTCGGCCTGTCGGCATTGACCGGCTATCTGATTGACCGCTATGGGCGCGTGCAGATGATGGTGATAGCGGCCATCACCCTGATTGCCTCCGCCATCATCGCGCCTCTGTCCTCACAGCTGCCCTATCTGGTGGTGGGCCTGTTTCTGCTGGGCTTGGGCTGGAATTTTGGCTATATCGCTGGTTCATCCATGCTGGCAGATGCGCTGAGCGGCGCCGAACGCAGCCGCGTTCAGGGGTTTAACGATATGCTGGTTGCCTTTTCAGCCGGCCTCGGCACATTGAGTTCGGGGTTTCTGTTTGGCTTTGGCGGTTATCTTCTGGTCAGCATCGGCGGCGGTGCCCTGGCCTTGGTGCTGCTTGCCTTGATTCGGCAGCTTTCCATCAAACAGCTTGGATTGCAGGCAAGCTAGCCCTCTTCCGAATGCTGAAGCACATAATTCTGCTCGACTATCGCCAGCCATGCGAAACCGACAATGAACGTTGAACTGCCAAAGGCAATCGCCGTGATAATGGAATTGGCGATTGGAAGGGCTTCCAGGATTTCGCTGAGTATGGCTTGCGCCAGGCGAATGCCAAGATAACCGGCCAAGCCGCCGCCCAGGATGACCACCCCGGAGGTTTGCAGCATTCGGCCAAGCTCTTGCTGCGAAAGCTCCTTGTCAAAGTAGTTGCGGTAAATCGAAAGACACAGCCAGGCATCGGCAATGGAAAGGCCCAACTGCTTGGCAACTTCGAGGGTCGGGCCTGGCACCGAGCCGGACAGCGCCGCGCCTCCAGCCGTCTGCGTTATCCTTAGAAATGAATTATAACGTTTCTTTTGCAGGTCTTCTGCATCAATCATCATTCACCTCGCCGCCTGGCGTATATTTTTCGATAGCCGTCC